>CAXDNN010000008.1:0-31517 GCA_963990675.1 uncultured Synechococcus sp. | reverse complement strand
TTTCAAGCAGAAGACGGCATACGAGATTCGCCTTAGTCTCGTGGGCTCGGAGATGTGTATAAGAGACAGATCTAGGCGTTGATCGTTTGTCGGTGGAACGCATCGTTAGTGGAACTGGGTTGGGACATATCGCGACTTGGTTGCTCCAAAACCCCCACACCCAACAGCACCCCCTGCAACCCGTCGCGCAGGAATGGAGAACCAATAAGTCCAGTGATTTGCCGGCCAAAGTGGGCATGGCAGCCGCACAAGGTGACCCATTAATGCAACGGGCCCAAACGATTTGGCTGTCTGCCTATGGGGCAGCGGCGGGGGACCTTGCACTCCAGGAACTTTGCACCGGAGGACTTTGGATCGGGGGGGGAACTGCGGCCAAACAACTCGCAGGATTGCAGTCGGCAGCCTTTCTCAAGACCATGCGTCAAAAGGGTCGTTTTGAAGCGTTCTTGGCAGGTTTAAAGGTCACCGCCGTCATCGACCCCGAAGCGGGTCTGTTCAGTGCAGCGTGTCGGGCAAGATTCTTGGCTGAGTCAAGTGGGACACTGTCCTGAGTGGAGGATCAGCGATGGCGCAACCGCGCATCGGCCAGAGAGTGGTTGTCGACGTACCTGCAACGACCGCAAACCTGGGTCCCGGCTTCGACTGTCTTGGAGCGGCCCTTGATCTGAACAACCGCTTTGCCATGCGGAGAATTGAAGGTGGCGGGGAACGTTTTGAGCTCATTATTGAAGGCAGTGAGGGCAGTCATCTGCGCGGCGGGCCCGAGAACTTGGTGTATCGAGCCGCTCAGAGGGTTTGGAAAGCGGCGGGCCTGGAACCAGTCGCCCTTGAAGCTCGCGTCCGGCTCGCCGTACCGCCGGCTCGAGGCTTAGGCAGTAGTGCAACGGCGATCGTCGCGGGACTCATGGGTGCCAATGCTCTGGTGGGAGAACCCCTAAGCAAGGAGAAACTTTTAGAACTGGCGATCGACATCGAAGGGCATCCCGACAACGTAGTGCCGTCCCTGCTGGGAGGTCTTTGCATGACGGCCAAAGCAGCGTCTCAACGCTGGCGTGTCGTTCGATGCGAATGGACCAGCACCGTGAAGGCTGTGGTGGCAATCCCTTCGATCCGCTTGAGCACGAGCGAAGCAAGACGCGCCATGCCCAAAGCGATCCCCGTGAGTGATGCGGTAGTGAATCTTGGCGCCCTCACCCTTTTGCTCCAGGGACTACGCACCGGCAATGGGGATCTGATTTCAGATGGAATGCACGATCGTCTCCACGAGCCCTACCGATGGCGCTTAATCAAGGGCGGCGACCAGGTGAAACAAGCCGCCATGGATGCTGGCGCTTGGGGATGTGCGATCAGCGGAGCCGGTCCGAGCGTTTTAGCCCTCTGCTCCGAAGACAAGGGAATGGCTGTTAGTCGAGCAATGGTGAGAGCCTGGGAAGCGGCAGGCGTCGCCAGTCGGGCACCGGTGCTGAATGTGCAGACCACTGGCAGCCACTGGCAACCAGCAGATGATGAGTAGAACTACCCAGAAAACAATTCCAGCCCTGTTAGATTTGTTAAAGATTGCGGACACGGCATGGGTGATGGGATAGCTGCAATGGCAGAAACAGGAACAGCCTTTCCATGGCTGTCTTTGATTGTGCTTTTGCCAGCTGCATCAGCACTTCTCCTGCCACTGCTGCCCGCTGAAGACAACAAACCGTCCCCATGGCCTCGGAATGTCGCGTTTGGCGTTCTGCTTGCGGACCTACTCCTCATGATGGGAGTGCTGGCCACCCAATTTGACCCGACGCAGTCTGGCCTTCAGTTGGTGGAACGGGTGAACTGGGTGCCATCGATTGGGCTCGAATGGTCGCTTGGTGTCGATGGTCTCTCAGCGCCATTGGTCGTTCTTAGTGGCCTAGTCACCCTGCTTTCCGTTTGGGCGAGCTGGACGATTGAGCGCAAATCAAGGCTGTATTTCGCCTTACTGCTGGTCCAAGCTTCAGCCCAAGGCCTTGTTTTTCTCTCCCAAGACTTCCTTCTCTTTTTCTTGGCTTGGGAGCTTGAACTTGTCCCCGTTTATCTACTAATTGCGATCTGGGGAGGTCAAAACCGTCAATACGCTGCGACCAAATTCATTCTTTACACCGCCGTTGCTTCCCTGCTGATCTTGATCAGTGGCCTTGCACTAGCGCTATCGGGGGATGTGTTCACGCTGAATCTGAGTGAACTCATTTCTCGGTCTGCCGGTGGCAGCTTTGGGTTGCTTTGTTATCTCGGATTCTTGGTGGGTTTTGGGGTGAAGTTACCGATGTTCCCCCTCCATACCTGGTTACCGGATGCCCATGGTGAAGCCAATGCTCCGGTGTCGATGTTGCTGGCTGGTGTCCTCCTGAAAATGGGCGGCTATGCATTGCTGCGGTTCAACGTTCAAATGCTGCCCGAAGCGCACCAAACCCTTGCGCCGGCACTGGTGATTTTGGGGATCGTGAACATCGTTTATGGCGCACTCAACGCGTTTGCCCAAGACAACGTGAAACGCCGCATTGCCTGCAGCTCCGTCAGCCACATGGGCTTTGTCTTGGTAGGAATTGGCGCCGTTGATGCTCTCGGCATGAGTGGAGCCATGCTCCAAATGGTGAGCCATGGGCTCATTGCAGCCGCAATGTTCTTTGTCACTGGGGTGTTTTACGAACGTACTAAAACCCTCTCGATCCCAAACATGGGAGGCCTAGCCAAAGCCCTTCCGATCACCTTTGCTTTTTTCCTAGCTAGCTCCTTGGCATCCCTTGCCCTTCCAGGCATGAGTGGATTCATCAGCGAAATCACTGTTTTTCTAGGAATAACGAGCCAAGAAGCATTTACCTCGACCTTCCGCTCGATCACAGTCCTTCTCGCTGCCATCGGCTTGGTACTGACCCCGATGTATCTGCTCTCGATGTGCCGTCGCATTTTCTTTGGTCCACGAATTCCGGCTCTTGCCAGTGTTGAAGACATGCGTCCACGTGAATTGGTGATCGGATTGAGCCTGCTCGTGCCCACCCTCGTGATTGGCATTTGGCCCCGAATCGCCATGGACCTCTACGAAGCATCAACGGATGCCATCGCCCTACCTCTTCTCATCGGCTGATTGATATGGCACAAGCCTCCTCACCTCTCCTCCAAGGACAAGGGTTCCCTGAATTCGGCGCCATCACCTCTGAACAGGTGAAGCAAGACATTCCGGTGATCCTGAAACAAGTGGATGAAGCCTTCACGGCCTATGAATGTCGTCTTGAAGCCATCCTCAACAGCCAAACCGCCTTGGATTGGGCCACCGTGATGGGGCCCTTACAAGAGATCGGAGAGCGTCTTCGTTGGAGCTGGGGTGTTGTCTCCCATCTCAATGGTGTTTGCAATTCATCCGAACTCCGCGCCGCCCATGCCGAACAACAACCCGAGGTGGTTCGGCTTGGGAATCGCCTTGGACAAAGCCAAGTGCTGCATTCGGCCCTGACCCATCTTCAACAGTCACCCGTCGTCGCGCTAACGCCCACCCAATCGCGAATTCTCCGCTCTGAATTGCTATCGATGCAACACCGTGGCGTGGGGCTCCGCGGCGATGACAAAGCCAAATTCAACGAAGCCAGCGAACGTCTTGCAGCACTCTCCACTCAATTTGGAAATCATGTGTTGGATGCCACCCAGCAATGGACGCTGAAGTTGACCTCAAGAGAGGAGGTCGCCGGGCTTCCTCAACGGGCCCTTGAGGCCCTTGCATCAGCGGCAAAAGAATCAGGCGAGAGCGACGCAACGACCGATGAAGGCCCTTGGTTGCTAGGCCTTGATATGCCGCGCTACCTCCCGTTTCTGACCCATGCTGATAATCGATCAGTGCGCGAAACGGCCTATCGAGCCCATGTGGGGCGTGCCAGCAGCGGCGAGCACGACAACCGCGCGCTGATCGAGGAAATCCTCTCCTTAAGAGGGCAACAAGCCACTCGCTTGGGTTATGCCCATTGGGCAGACGTAAGTCTTGCCAGCAAAATGGCGGAGGATGTTGATGCCGTGGAAGGGTTGCTCGAGGAATTGCGGGTTGCCGCCTTTCCTGCCGCCGAACGGGAGCTCGACGATCTCAAGGCCTTAGCGCAACGACACGGTGCAGCGGAAGCTGACGAACTCGCCCCTTGGGATCTCCCTTACTGGAGCGAAAAATTACGCCAAGAGCGTTTCGATTTGGATCAAGAGGCACTGCGTCCTTGGTTCCCCTTGCCGCAGGTTCTTGATGGCCTCTTTGGCCTCTGCAACCGTCTGTTTGATGTGGTGATCGAAGCCGCCGACGGGGATGCTCCGATCTGGCATCCAGACGTTCGATATTTCCGTGTTCAACGGCAAGACGGCACCCCACTTGCCTCGTTTTATCTCGATCCCTACAGCCGACCGGCCAGCAAACGCGGTGGAGCCTGGATGGATGAATGTCTTGGACGAAGAACGAACCCCGACGGCACTCGTGTGCTTCCTGTGGCCTACCTGATTTGCAATCAAACCCCTCCCGTTGGAGACACCCCGAGCTTGATGAGTTTCGAGGAAGTGGAAACGCTCTTCCATGAATTTGGCCATGGCTTACAGCACATGCTCACCACGGTTGATGAACCAGAAGCCGCCGGCATTAGCAATGTGGAGTGGGATGCCGTTGAACTCCCGAGCCAGTTCATGGAGAATTGGTGCCTTGATCGCGCCACCTTGATGGGTATGGCACGCCATTGGCAAACGAACGAACCGCTACCTGAGGACGAGTTCCAAAAACTGCGCAAGAGCCGCACTTTCAACGCTGGACTGGCCACCCTTCGCCAAGTGCATTTCGCCTTAAGCGATCTACGCCTTCACAGCCGCTGGACTCGGGAACTTGGCATCACTCCTGATGCGTTACGCAGGGACGTTGCAAAAACAACCACGGTGATGGAACCCATTCCGGAAGACCAATTTCTCTGTGCCTTTGGCCACATCTTTGCCGGTGGGTACTCAGCTGGGTATTACTCCTACAAATGGGCTGAGGTCTTAAGCGCGGATGCATTCGCAGCCTTCGAGGATGCTGGTCTCGATAATGAAAAGAAGGTTCAGTCCACTGGAGCTCTCTTCCGAGACACCGTTCTCAGCCTTGGCGGAAGCCGTTCACCGTCTGAGGTCTTCGAAGCCTTCCGAGGGCGTCCCGCCAGCACCGAAGCATTAATTCGCCACTCAGGTCTGGTGAACGCTTAACAGCATTCACTAGGGTTGTCTCAGCGCTTGGCAAAGGATGTTCAATGCATTCGGATGCGTCATGAGTTGTTGATGCGTCCAAACAGGAATGGCTTGGATTGATCCTTGCGGAAGCACAGCCTTCCATCCGGGACACACCATCAAATCCCAATGGCAAAAAAAACTGTGGCACTGCACCGCCGACAACTGATCAGAACGGCGATGCAATTGGTGCAGGAGTCGACTCCCAATTTTCATATCAGCGGCGCCTGCCAAGAGCATTCGCGGAATGGCTTGGGCTGTAAGCGTGCCTTGATGGGGACTTCCCACACTGAAAAATCGGCGGGTCCGAGCCGATCCTCCTAAATCCTGAAGCCAGATCCGGCCGATGATTCCTCCCATCGAAAAACCCAAGAGATCCACGCTGGTGTCGGCACCAAACCGATGGCGGATCTGCTCGTCCAAACGATGCGCCAACTGACGTAGGGGTACGTCCCCCAGACCATGGGGAAGATGGGGCGCCAACAACTCCCGTTGCGGTTGATCCATGGCCTGAATCAATCGATGAAACACCCTCGGCCGGTCCCAAAGACCATGGACCAAAACAAGGGGAATCATCGCGTTGGTGGTGATCCGCCACCACGGGAGCGTTCGACGGCGACCAGACCATGAAATCCAGGCACCGGCGCCGCACACTTTGTGAGGCGCAACCCAATCGGAACGGGACCATAGAGCTCCTGCAAACGATCAAGCACCTGTTCACTGAAATGCTCAATGGTGAGACAGCCGATCTCCCGAGCCAGCCTTTGCAAGGCCTGAATCGCCAGGCTGTAATCCAGGCTTACGCTCAAATCATCCGCCACGGCCGCTGAGCTGAGGTCCAGTTCAAATTGGATGTCCAAGCGAAACCACTGGCCATCTCGACGTTCTTGCTCGAGCACACCGACATGCGCCCACAGCTCTAAATCACGGATCTGAATGGTATCCATCAGAGCGGACGATCCTGATGGGTAAATGACCGACGTCCAGCCGCATAATCCGCCGCAATGTGACCATCCCCTCGGAGTCGATAGCGATAGGTCACCAAACCCTCGAGCCCCACAGGCCCCCGCGGCGGCAATGTTTGCGTGCTGATGCCAACTTCAGCCCCAAACCCATAGCGAAAACCATCGGCAAATCGGCTGGAACAGTTGTGATAAACCCCAGCACTATCCACTGCAGCCAAGAACCGGTCAGCCGTCGCAAGGTCCTCCGTCAGAATCACTTCGGTGTGGCGAGAGCCATACCGGCGGATGTGTTCAGTAGCAGCGGCCATGTCGTCGACCACCCGCACCGACAGGGTGAGGTCGAGATACTCCGTCGACCAGTCCGCTTCCTGTGCCGCCTCATTCACACCCAACGATTGGCTCACCGCATCTCCCCGGAGCGTGACTCCTGATGCCTGAAATGCGGGGACGGCTTCCGCCAGAAAAGCAGGGGCAATCTTGCGGTGCACCAACAGTGTTTCGATGGCATTGCACGCCGCTGGATATTGGGTTTTGCTGTCCACCGCCACACGGGTCGCCTTAATTACATCAGCAGCCGCATCCACATACAAATGACAAACCCCATCGGCATGACCCAACACGGGAATGCGGGTGTTGTCTTGGATGAAGCGCACCAACTCATTGCTTCCCCGAGGAATAATGAGATCCACAAGCCCATCCAGACGCAGCAGTCCCAAACTTTCCTCTCGGGTCGTGAGGAGAGCGAGGGCATCCGGCGAAACATCGCTCTCCTCTCGAGCCAAGCCGGCTCTAAGCGCGTCCATCACCGCCTCGTTGGTGCAACGGGCCTCACTCCCCCCTTTCAGTAGGGCACCGTTACCGGAACGAATGGCCAACGACGCAATCTGCACCACGGCATCGGGCCGTGCTTCAAAGATCACGCCCACAACACCAAGGGGAACCGTGATGCGCTCTAACACCAAACCAGTATCGAGTTCCCGGTGCAGTTGCCGCAGGCCGAGGGGATCTGGCAGCGATGCGACTTTGCGAATGCCATCAATTGCTGCCTGAAGTTTGGTGGCATCAAGCTTCAAACGAGCCATCAATGCTGACGCGAGACCTTCGGCTGCAGAGCGCTCCAAATCCTGGCCATTGGCCGCCACGATCAAGGACGATCGCTCCTGCAATGCATCCGCCATCGCATGAAGGGCACGAGATCTCTGCCCGTTATCGGTTTGGCCGAGCTCTACAGCGGCCAACCGCACAGCTCCCGCCCGAGCAAGCAGTTCAGCTGAAGGCTCTGGAACGGTGTTCATCGCGGCGTTCACGTGTCACGTTCCCCATCATCGTCTCCGGAGATTGAGCACAATTGAAAATCTCACCTCGAGGGGTCAGCGACTGAGACGCTGCAACGCCAAACGAGCCGCTCCAAGACGCCCAGCACCATTGCCAAGCGCACAGGGCTCAATGGATAGCCCTTCCCGTGACACGGCCTGAACACGGGCCTCCACCTCATCCCGAACCGCAGGAAGAAAGTGAGTGGCCGCAGCCGCCAAACCACCACCTAGAAGCACGCGCTGAGGGGTGAACACATAAACCAACGAGGCGATCCCAACGCCAAGGGTGGTCCCGTACTGCTGCCAGATGGCCTTTGCCTCAAGATCACCTGCGTCAGCTCGAGAGCTCAACGCCTTGGGATCGACATCACAAAGACGTCGCAACGCGGCAATGCTGGCGAACTGCTCCAAGGATCCCCGATTGCCACTGTTGCAAGGCGGGCCGTCCGGCTGAAGACCAATCAAACCGGGCTCAGCCGCAGCTCCGTTATGGCCCGTGAATAACGCACCACCCAAAAGCACGCCTCCCCCAACGCCCGTACCAAGGGTGAGCAACACCACATCCTCGAACCCTTTAGCGGCCCCCAGCCAGGCTTCTCCAACCACGGCACAGTTTCCGTCATTCGCGAGGGTGACTCGACGTTGCAAGCGAGGTTCCAACCAATCCGCCAAGGGGACATCGTTCCAGCCAGATAGGTTGATGCAGACGCGTGCAACCCGTGCCTTCGCGTCCATCGGTCCCGGCAAACCCACACCGACAAGAGCAGCGAGATGGTTTGGGTCCAGCTGTTCGATCGCTTCGCACAAGGCCATCGTTACCGCCCCAGGAACTGGAGGCTGGGGCGTCGGAATCTGCAGTTCTGCCAGCACATCTCCAGCACGATTGAAACGCGCCAACTTGATCGCCGTCCCACCCAGATCAATACCGATCACCTGATCAGAGTCCATCGTTAGAACCGGAAGAACACCTGGAATTGGCTTTGCCAGGTGCCATTGGTATCCATCGAACCGGTCACATTCGTATTGGGGGTGAGTTGATAGCTCACCGTCGCCTGAGGAGGCACATCAGTGTTATTCGGTGCCGCGATCACGGACAGGTCAACACGGTCGCTGACATCCAAACCAATTTCAGTCACCACGGTGAACGTGGGAGGGACTCGGCCAGAGGTTCGTTCCTCTTCTGATTTCACATCAGGGGTGACATAGGTCGGGAAAAGAGCGATCTGCATGCGTTGCCCAAAGGCATCCGTAAGCGTTCCAATCACTGGCGACAGCAAAGACTGCCCCACAACCGTGGCCAAGGCCGCACCCCCTCCTCCTGCCAAACCGGTTAGGGAGTTACCACCGATTAAACCCAAAAGCTCAGCTTCACCCATGGGAGGAGAACTGCGCAGCTTGAGATCCCCCATCAAGCGATCGGCCCGTCCGGTTGCCTCCACGGTGATGCGGACGAGATTTAATTGCCCACCACCGATGGACAACGCTCCAAGTCCGTTGGTCTCAAACACGTTGGAGGTGGTGGCTCGGTCGGACTCGCCGATGCTGACGCCATCCGACACACGCGCTTTCATCGCGACATCGACGTAGGGAACGAGACCGAGAGAGGGGGTGAACACCGCCACGTTCGATGCCGTGGAATCCAAGATGAACGTCGTCGTGAACAGGCTGACGCGACCCGATTCCAGTCGAATCAAGCCACGTGCTTGAAGCGACGGATCCAACGGTCCGTTGAGTAGGAGCTGTCCACCACCACGGAAGCTAAGGAAGGGGGGCATCTTCACTTCCAAGTCCGGCCCCAGCACCAGCCTGAGATTTTCAAGGCGCACGGTGGGCAGGTTGGGCATCAAGTTCTTCAGCCGCTCTTGCGAGGAAGGCAAAGGAGTTCCAGGGCCCATCAACACCAATGGATCCCTGAAATCCCACTTCTCCTCCACGAGATTGGTGATGGATACGTCGGGAAATGTGTCGTCGAGCGCACCGAACTGATTAGCCGGCAAAAGGCCTGCTCTTAAGCCATCTTTTCGGGGTCGAGCAAACCCTCCCGATCGCGGCGTGATCAATCCATGGGACAGGGTGAGTTCGCCGCCGATCGAGGGCCGTGGCAAGGCCCCTTTGACGACCAGGGTGCCATCGACCTGATAACGCGCAATCTCCTGACGAATTTTGGCCGTCTTGAGCGCAAAGGTGAGAGGACTCTCCACCTCTTGCTCTTGCAATAAACCAATCGATCCGGATCCGCTCAGGGTGCCGTCGGAACCCACACGAGCCTCAAGCCGCTGAAGCTCAAGGCGATCAAAATCAAAGAGCATCGATGCGTTAATTCGGCTCAAGCTCTGTTCACCCAGCGTGATGTTGCCGTCGGAAACCACCACGAAGCCATTGGCCACAGGATTCGTCAGCGATCCCCGCAAAATCAGACGGAGATCTGAACTACCCGCCTGAATTTTGACGCTGCCTCCCGACACAGCCGCCAGATGATTCAAGGCATCCCCATGGCTTTCCACCTGAAGATTGAGCTCAGACGAAGAATCAAACGGGACAGCGCCATGGATCGCCACCACTTCATCGCTTTCACCACACCTCAGTGCCAAATCCAGCCGTAGGGCTTGGTCTTCAACAACCACCGAATCACGCTCAAAACGCAGCGGCTGATCGCCAAGGGTCGCCGACTCCAAGGTGAGAGAGGAATGAATCAGCGGCGATTCACCGCTTAGGTCGTAACTCCCCTTAACCCCAAGGGCCCCCTTCAACATCGGCGGAACAGGGGCAATCAGCGCCAGCAAGGAAAAAGGCAGGTGCAAGAAGCTGAAGGTCCCCACCCCCCCAAAGAGGGGACCCTTCACCGTCGCCAAAACCGGTTCAAGCTGCAGAGCTTGAGCTTGGTCATCAGCATCGGTCCATAGGTGTGCTTTGGCTTGAACATCAGCCACAAGCTCCTTCAAACGCGGACCATTCACCGTGGCGACAGCATCCAGCCGTCCTTCAAGACGCTCGAACTGAGGCCCTTGATCCGGGTGGGCTAGGGCATACACCCTTAACGCCTGACGCGCTTCGATGAGGGCCTTCAGTTGACCGTCTAATGACCCGCCAAACGTATTAATCACCAGAGTGCCCAAATCATCGGCACGCCCTAAGGACAATCCATCAGGACGGTCTGGACCGCGGAGTTGACGGGACATATCCAGGAGCCAACTGACGTCGAGCCCATGGGCATCCACCCGACTATTTATCGAACCATTCACCATCCCCTTGGCATTGATCGTGAGCGATCCAAGCGGGGGCGTCAGGACGGCATCCGCTTCAAACCGGCTGTTCTGAAGTCCCCCTTCCAATGCCGCTTTTTGCAACGCAAGAGACCCAACGCGTGGTGCATCGACCGTGAGCGTGCCGTTCAAGCTCAGCGGAGCGAAGCCCAGTTGACCGGAACCGTTGAGCTGGCCCCCAATGGATTCAAAGCGTTGCTGGGTGGGGAACGCCACCTGGATACCATCGAGCGTCAGCCCATCAGCGTTCCAGCGGTATCCCCGCTGATCACCCTTCAAATGGAGAAAGCCCCCACCTCGCTTGAGCCTCAGTGAAGAGGGCCAGCCGTTATTAGCAAAATCGGCGGTGAGTGCTCCAACCGCAAAGGACCTGGCCGATGCCATTTCCAGCTGAGCCCCTGCACCAACAATCCCCCCGAGACGTCCACTCCAGAGTTCCGATAAAGCAATCGCACCCACACGCGGTTGATCGAGGCTGATGGCGAGGTCCGGCTGCAAGGCATCCAAAGGTCCGGCCAAACGACCGCGCACGGTTAACTTGCCACCCAGCGGCGTCCCGACTAAGGCGGAGAGGCGTTGAAGCTCAAACGCTTGGAGCTCAAGCCCAGCCATCAGTTCACCGGTCTGAACCGTTCCGTTTGACCAGGCAAGAGGTAAGGCCGCTGAGGCGCGCATCAACGGACTCCTGAACTGATCAAGGTCCAACACCGCACGCGCCTTAGACCATCGAGCCTTCAACGACCAACGATCCATTAACGGATTCTTGGCTTGAGCGAGGTTGAGTTGCACCGCGGGGGAACTGATCGCCCCATCGATCGCAAGCTCCCCTTGCACCGGAGCGGCTGATCCCAAGGTGGCCTGGAGGGCAGGAACCTGTTTCCAAAGGGCAGGGAGCATTAACAACTCAGTGCTTCGAAGCTGCGTGCGTTGCCCTAACTCGCCGGAGACAGCCAAACGCAACCCTGGTGCCTGCAACCCCAGCGTTCGAATCACCAAACGACGCTGATCGGATGGGTCAAGAACGGCCGTTCCATCCCCCTGAAGAGAAACCGGGCCCTGCAACGTTGATGTGGGCTTGGGTATCAATCGCCCCGACACCCGCCAAGTGGGAGCTGCCCATGGCCCCGCGATTTGAACATTCAGCGAATCATCATTTGAACGGCGACGCACAGCCAACTTGACTTGCAGCCGCCTTTGAAATTCAACAGACCCTGATGCCGTAGCTGTTAACTCACCACTTCGCATCTGCACTGGTGCGAGTTGAACTCGATCCTGTTGACATTCCATGCGAATCCGACTCGAGCGAAGCTCGGTGGGAAGGGCCGTCGTCTGCACTCGAAAACCATTGAGATGTAGATCCCCTTGGCATCCCAACTTCCCTCCAGACCAACGCAACCGAAGATCTCCTTCCAGCTGCCCACCGACCGCAACATCGGCAGCCCATGGAAGAAAAGCCGCAAGCCTGTCCAATTGAATCGACTTGGCACGACTGCGAACGTCGAACTGGGGCCGATCCCAACGACCGCTCCCGTCCAAGCGCAAAGTCCCCACCTGCCCAAGCCAACTCAAGCTGGACGACGTCTGAAAGCTGGAGTCATCGAGCCGAATCGCTCCGCGACTTTGAAGCGCTAATTGATCACCACCAGGCTTGAGGGTGAGGCGTGCCGGGTTATCAAAGAAATAACGAAGCTCCAGATTGGGGGGTGGGTCGTTGCTTTTGGAGCCTCCAAAGGTCCAATAGCGCCCATCGTCATTGCGTTGAAGTTGAGCCTGCAATCCACGGAATCGCAAGGCCACGACGGGTTTCCAGCGTCGCAAGCTCGCCAGTGGATCCAACGCGGCGGTGAAGCCAGCCAAGCGAACGTGCGAGGGATCGAGTTTGGAGGCAGAGATACGGCTTGGGCCGAACGCCAGTCCGAATGGGCGAAGACCTTGGTACTCCCCAATGCGAATCGGATGGCCGATGGGCCCAGCGAGGGAACGCTCCAGGGTTGGTCGCCATCGATCAACTTCTGCAGCTGCCCATCGATCCATGGCATGCAGGCCTACCACCCCTGAACTGATCAGGAGCAATCCACCGCTGATCGGTAGGAGGTTTCGCCGCGTTATCCGCATCAAACGCGACGAATGGAACCAAAGCAGGCGCAATATAAGGAGACTGTTGCAAAGACACCAGACTTGATGGCCCTTGATCAGCTGCTCCTCACCGCAGCGCCATGGTTGGCCTGGACGGGCCTCGGGCTCGCTGGTCTCACCGTGGTGGGATTTATCGCTCGCTGGGGCATTCGTTTCCGACTGGTGGGGGTCAGCAGCTTTACTTTCTTGCTGGCCATCAGCAGCTGGGCCTTCGGGGTCAGCTACACCCCGCCGGTTGTGATTGAGGGAGCTGTTCGAGCTCCGATTGTTTTCGATAACGGCAGCGACCTTGTCGTCGCACAAATCCCCATCGACATCGATCCTTCGTCAATCGCCCCAACGCTCAAACAAATCGCAGGCAACTTGCGGGGATCTGGACGAAGTAACCCCACCGTTGTTGTGCGCTTAAGGGGACTTGAGTCCGTGGGAGAGGGCGTAGCACGACCGGTGGTTCTTGGTGAAACAGTGCGTGATTTCCAGGCCGCATCAGCGGAATGACATTGCCTCCAACGCAACCCTTCAACGATCTACCCCAGTCATTCCGACGAGAACAACAGGAACTCGTACGGGCAGGGATCACAACATGGCCTGCGGTTCAAGCCATTGATGAGCTGCAGCTCAGTCGTCTTGCCCGAAGCGGTCTTGCATCGGCGCGCAACCTCAAGCGATTGCGGGGCATTGCAACGTTGGTGTGTGCGCTCGACCTTCCCCCCCAAGATGCAGCGCTTTTGATGCACGCTGGGATCGCTTCGATTGCTGCCTTGGCCAGCTGCACTCCGGAGCGTTTGGTACGACAAACAGGACGACTTGAGCGCAGTTTGGGAACCCGTCGCCAAGCTGTTGTTGATCTGAACGTGGCTCGAGACTGGATTAACCGAGCCAAACAACTCATGAACTGACCCCAGACCATCCCCATCCATAGAAAGAACTGTTTATTGAAGGAGTGCGTTTAGGGATCTGATGCGCATCGTTTTAATCGGATTAGCCCTACTTGGCTTGCAGGCGACCGCTGTTTCTGCTGGCTCTGAACTGCTGAACGACGTCAAGAGAAATCCCCAGCAAGCGAAGAACATGTGCGGGGATTTCAAAACACTCAATGAGAATGGCCAATCGGCCTATTCAAAAAAAAACATCCGCACGATTGCAAAGAGTCGCAATTTGAGCGATGACGATGCAGAAATTTTGGTGACATACGTCGTGGGCATGCACTGTCCGAATGTTCGCTGATTCCCCAGCCATTCGATCTCGAGATGAGGCGCTGATCCTTGCCGATGGCGTTCGGCTGATCGCCAAGCTTTGGTTTCAGACATCTGGGGGGCCTTGGCCGGCGTTGTTGATGCGCCAGCCGTACGGGAGACACATCGCTTCAACCGTGACCTATGCCCATCCCGCCTGGTGGGCCCAGCAGGGTTTTCTTGTGGTCGTCCAGGACGTGCGCGGGCAGGGCGATTCCGATGGCGTTTTTGGTGGCTTCTCCCAAGAAGCGAACGACTCAGCAGAAACCCATGCATGGGTGCGCGCCCTCCCCGAATGCAACGGAAAGCTGGGTTGTTACGGCTTCTCTTATCAAGGCCTCACACAACTTCTCGCTCCCGCCAATTCCCCGCCACCGGAGTGCTTCGCACCAGCGATGGCAGGACTCGATGAGCGAGACGACTGGAGCTGTACCGGAGGTGCCCATTGGTGGCATCTCGGGCTGGGCTGGGGCTTACAGCTAGCCGCCCTTCAAGCCAAACGACGGGGTGATGATCAAGCCTGGGCCAACATTCGTCGGAGCCTTGAAAACGGAACTTATCTCAGGGAAGGGCCCCACCTGCTGAAGGAGCATGATCCGCATGGCATGGCATGGACATGGCTCCAGCGCGACCCTCGGGACCGTGAACAATGGCCGATCCATCCCGTCCAGTCCAGCTGGTTAAAGCAACCCATGTTGTTGCTAGGTGGATGGTGGGATCCCCATCTTTCAGGACTGCTGGAGCTTTGGCAGGCAAGCAAAGCTGCTGGAGGTTCTCCAGAACTCATGGTGGGTCCAGCCACACACTTGGAATGGTGGCCAGGCGTCCAAACACAACTCTTGCGCTTCTTCAGCCATCACCTGAAGGGAGCGGACACGGTGCGCTCATCCAAGCGAACACAATTTTGGAACATCACACAATCACGCTGGCAAGAGGCATGCACCTCTCTGGCGATGACATGGTCACTTCACAGTGAAGGGCTCGCCTGCACCGATCCCACTCACGGAGTCCTTCAATCAGAAAGTTCCGGGATGGGGATGGAGTGGATCGTGCACGATCCCTGGCGCCCCATGCCAGCCATTGGCGGACATCTCAGCCCGAATGCTGGCCCCGCAGACAGGGCATCACTCGACCGACGCACCGACGTCGCAACATTCAACACACTGCCTTTAAGAGGAGAACTCCAGCTCTTCGGCCGCCCTCAACTAAGCATCAGGGCGCAAGCCGATCAGCCCGGATTTGACCTCTGCGTCAGTCTCTCTCGCTGTGCTGCAGGAGGTTCCACGGCCGAGCAACTCAGTACCGGCTTTCTAAGGGTTCTTGGAAACAGAGCACAGATGGCCTTGGAGCATGTCGTGCAACTGCAACCGCTACTGGCCACCTTGGACGCCGGGGATCAACTTCGGGTCTCCATCGCCGCAGCTGCATGGCCTGCGATTGGGGTCAATCCGGGGAATAACACCACGCCAGCGGGTGCACCTTCTCCTCAACACCGTGTGGTGACACTGACATTGCATCTCACCGACTCCAAGCTGCAGCTCATCCCGATGAACTCCGGCAAACTCAACAACGAGTAATTCGTCCTGCCGTGAAGCTGTCCGCCGCCCTGCTGGCTCTCGTTCTTTCAGCCCCAATGGGTATGGCCGCTCCACAGGATGGAGAGCAGCTCACCAAAACTGAACTATCCACAGCCCAAGCCACGTCTGCCGCTGAGCTGGCGTTAAAGGCCTTAAAAGATCGGGATGGAGACGAACTGCATGGGGCCCTAGCCGAAGCGGTTCGCACGAGCGTGAGCAAAGACAACGTTCAGAAGCGTCTCAACCAGCTCACTAGCATTCGTCGCACCCGCGTGGTGGGAGTGGCTCCCGGTTACAACACCACAACGGTTGACGCGGTTGTGGTGACAGCAGATGGCGATCAACCCCTGTTGATGGTGCTTGATGAAGACGGGAAGTTGTTGGCGTGGAAATGGAGTCAACAGGTCCAACCGATTGAAGCCACGGCCCTTGAATTCGTCCGCCACCTTGCAGCCGAACGCTGGGTCTTGGCCAGGACCAAACTCTCCCTCCAGTTGCAAGAAGAGCTGTCTCCAGGAGATCTGGAACGCAAATGGTCCAAGCTCAATCGCGTCTCCGGCGGCTTCCGAAACGTGAAGGATGCCGTCATCGCTAGCCAAGGAGGAGACCAGCAGCTGGTGCTCGTGGCTGTGGCGTTCGGGAAGGCAACATCCAACCTTTTTGTGATCTTCGATGAGAAGGGGCGAATCATCAACGTCGACATTTCAAGAGATTTCGTCTGAGTCCCAACGATCCGATCACGAAAAGCGGCTTAACATCGCGCCACTTCATATCTCACACATGGGTGGCGCTGCGGTCCTCGACTGGATGGTTCAGGACGGCGAACGGCTAGAGAATTGCCGTCACGACCACCCCTTTGCGGTGCTGGGCCCACAGCCCACAGACCAGGGATGGACCGTGCGGGTATGGATGCCCGAAGCCCAAAAGGTGACCCTCCTGCTCGGCAGCGACGAGATCGTCACATCCACGCCTAACCATCCATGGATTTTTGAGGCTTCGACCCCCTCAGACCCTGGCATCAACTACAAGGTGCGGGTTGAGCGGGGAGGGATCACCCACGAACAGAATGATCCGTGGGCCTTTCGTCACGAATGGATGGGAGAGATGGATCGCCATCTCTTTGCGGAAGGAAACCATCACCACATCTGGCAGCGGATGGGTGCTCACCTCACCCAGATCGATGGGATCAGTGGGGTGATGTTCTGCCTTTGGGCGCCGAACGCTCTGAGTGCTTCCATCCTTGGGGATCTCAACTCGTGGGATGGGCGCCATCACCCGATGCAAAAACGGCTTGGGGGAATCTGGGAATTGTTCATCCCTGGATTACACGAAGGCACTCTCTACAAATACGAAATTCGCTCCCAGCAAGGACACTGCTACCAGAAAGCGGACCCCTACGGCTTCCAACACGAAGTTCGGCCCGACAACAGTTCCGTTGTGGCAAGGCTTGAGGGATACAACTGGTCCGACGCTGGCTGGATGCAGGATCGAGACAGTCGGAATGCACTCGACCAACCGATCTCTGTCTATGAGATGCATTTAGGAAGCTGGATTCATGCTTCTGCAGACGAGCCTTGGATCCAACCGGATGGCCAACCGCGGACACCTGTTCCTGCGGCGGACATGAAGCCGGGCGCTCGGCTCCTGACCTACGCCGAGTTATCCGATCGCCTCATCCCCTATGTGAAGGAACGAGGCTTCACCCACATCGAATTGATGCCGATCACCGAGCATCCCTTCGATGGATCTTGGGGCTACCAAGTGACCGGTTGGTATGCCCCGACCAGTCGTTACGGCACCCCTGACGAGTTCCGTGCCTTTGTGGATCGCTGTCACGCTGAAGGAATCGGCGTGATTATCGACTGGGTCCCTGGCCACTTCCCCAAGGATGCCCATGGCTTGGCCTTCTTTGATGGAAGCCATCTTTATGAGCATGGTGATCCACGCATTGGGGAACACAAAGAGTGGGGCACACTGATTTTCAATTACAGCCGAAATGAAGTTCGCAACTTTCTTGTTGCCAACCTCGTTTTTTGGTTTGAACAGTTCCACATTGATGGAATTCGAGTGGATGCTGTTGCCTCCATGCTCTACAGAGATTATTTAAGGCCTGATGGAGAATGGCTGCCAAATGAAAATGGTGGTCGAGAAAATACAGAAGCTGTTCGTTTCCTCCAACAGGCCAATCATGTGCTGTTCCAGCACTATCCCGGTGCCCTATCAATTGCAGAGGAATCAACCACCTGGCCAATGGTGACCCAACCCACTGACATGGGTGGACTCGGGTTCAATCTGAAATGGAACATGGGTTGGATGCACGACATGCTCGACTATTTCGAGCTTGATCCTTGGTTCCGTCAGTTCCACCAAAACAACATCACCTTCTCTATTTGGTACACCTATACGGAGAACTTCATGTTGGCCCTGAGTCACGATGAAGTTGTTCACGGGAAGAGCCATCTTCTTCACAAGATGCCCGGTGATGATTGGCAGAAGTACGCCAACACAAGGGCTCTTTTGGCCTACATGTGGACCCATCCCGGCAAGAAAACCATCTTCATGGGGATGGAATTTGGACAAAGGGCGGAATGGAATGTTTGGGGAGACCTCGACTGGGATCTACTGAATTACGAGCCGCATAAGGGGATTCAACGCCTGGTTGACGACCTGAATGTGCTCTACAAGGCTCAACCCGCCCTGTGGCGCGATGATTTTGATCAGTTTGGTTTCCAGTGGATTGATTGCAACGACAATCGCCACTCCGTAATCAGCTTCATGAGACGGGACAGCGCGAGTGGAACCTGGCTTGTGGTTGTGGCCAACTTCACCCCTCAGAGCCATGCCAACTACCGCGTTGGCGTTCCTCTCGAGGGCTTCTACGAAGAGATCTTCAATACAGACGCCAGCAAATACGGCGGCAGCAACCTCGGAAACATGGGCGGCAAACCAACCGATGCTTGTGGCATTCACGGCTATGAGCATTCCTTGGATCTTTGCTTACCACCACTGAGCTTGGTGGTGTTCCAACACAATCCGAAGCGCACGCTGATCGAATCCTCCTCACCAACCGACTAAGTCATTCAACGGGCCTCCGGCTGAATCACAACAGCCATGTGACGAAGCCGGTGACAGTTAGCCAGAAACCCCCTAGCAATCGCATTGCTTCAGGTAGGTTTCCGGCTTAATTGAACCGCCTAGATGAGCGACACCCTGCCACTCCTACTGCGCGCTGCACGCGGTGAATCGGTAGAGCGTCCCCCCGTGTGGATGATGCGACAAGCGGGTCGTTACATGAAGATCTATCGAGATCTCCGCGATAAGTACCCCAGTTTCCGAGAGCGTTCAGAGAACCCGGATCTCTCTTACGAGATCTCGATGCAGCCGTTCGAGGCGTTCCAGCCCGACGGAGTGATCCTGTTCTCCGACATCCTGACCCCGCTCCCAGGGATGGGAATCGACTTCGACATTATTGAGAGCAAAGGTCCGCAAATTGGCGATCCAATTCGGTCGATGGAGCAGGTGAAAGCCTTGCTCCCCTTGAACCCCGCCGAATCAATGCCATTTGTCGGTGAAGTCTTGGGTCGCCTCCGCAAAAGCGTTGGCAATCAAGCTGCTGTATTGGGTTTCGTTGGTGCCCCATGGACCCTGGCGGCCTATGTGGTGGAAGGCAAGAGCAGTAAAAATTACGCCGTGATTAAGGCCATGGCGTTCCGTGAGCCGGAACTGCTGCACACGCTGCTGAATCATTTCGCTGAATCCATCGCCAACTACCTGCGCTATCAAATCGATTCAGGTGCGCAGGTGGTTCAGATGTTTGATTCCTGGGCGGGTCAACTCAGCCCGGCCGATTACGACACCTTCGCCGCTCCTTACCAGAAAAAGGTGGTTGATCTGGTGAAGCAAACCCACCCAGACACACCGTTTGTTTTGTATATCTCTGGAAGTGCTGGGGTGCTTGAACGCATGGCACACACTGGGGTTGACATCATTTCCCTCGACTGGACGGTGGATATGGCCGAGGCCTGTGCCCGCCTTCCTGAACACATCGGCGTTCAGGGAAATGTGGATCCAGGATTGTTATTTGGAACACCAGATGCGATCCAAGCCCGCATCGATGACACCGTTCGTAAAGCCCGCGGTCGTCGCCACATTTTGAATCTCGGCCACGGCATTCTTCCCGGCACCCCTGAGGAGAATGGGGCGGCATTCTTCCGTTCTGGCAAGAGCGTGATGGACCGGATTGGGACCCTCGCTTGAACCGGATCCTGATAACGGGCGCTAGCGGATGCGTTGGTCAATACGTGTCCCGCTGGCTCCTTGAGAACTCCGATGCAGAACTTCTGCTTTGGTTACGCGATCCAACGAAACTCACCGCTGTTTCTGCGGATCACCCCCGCATTCGTTTGCTCATCGGAGATCTACGCGATGCCGACCGCTTTGCAGACGACTTGGCATCGGTCAGCCGTGTGATCCACACCGCAACTGCTTGGGGGGACCCGGTCCGAGCCGAACAGGTGAATGTTGTGGCGGTGAAGCGATTGCTGGCGTTACTCAACCCGAAGGTTGTGGAACAGATCATTTATTTCTCCACGGCCAGCATTCTCGATCGCGATCTCAATCCCCTTCCAGAGGCCCTGGCCTACGGCACCGAATACATCCAAACCAAGGCCCGCTGCCTTCAAGACCTCGAAAAGCATCCATTCGCCGACCGGATCATCGCTGTTTTTCCAACGTTGGTCTTCGGAGGAAGAGTTGATCGAACCAGTGTGTTCCCCACCAGTTACCTCACGGAAGGACTAGCGGAAGCCAGTCGATGGTTATGGCTAGCTCGTTGGCTTCGGGCCGATGCAAGTTTCCACTTCATCCATGCCGAAGATATTGCTCGGATTTGTGGGCAATTTGCACTGCGTCCGCATGAGCGCAACAAGGAACCGGGGCAAGGAAGGCTTCGGCGCGTTGTGATGGGTCAATGTGCGATTTCGGTGGACCAAACCGTGGCCACTCTGTGCCGCTGGCGCGGAGTACGTCGCACCCCTGGTGTTCCGATGTGGCCATGGCTGATCCAGGCCCTGATCCGGATTCTTCCCATTGAAGTGAACGACTGGGATCGATTCAGCATTCGCCAGCGACACTTCATTCACTCCCCAGTGAGCACTCCAGAGCGATTCGGTGGAACGAGTCATGCCCCAAACCTCGAAACAGTTCTTATCGATTCAGGGCTTCCGAATCGCGGGAAACCGAGAACGAGTCGTAAAGTTGGATCATTCACTTAATTCCAATGCGGTCTGTGATTCGTTCTTTTGCAGCAGCATGCTGTGCACTCTTGATGTTGATCGGCCTTAACGTCGGTTCTGCTCAGGCGGCAACCGTCGAAGTGAAGCTTGGTACCGATGCGGGAATGCTCGCTTTCGAGCCCAGCTCCGTCACGATCAGTGCTGGCGACACCGTCAAATTTGTGAACAACAAGTTGGCCCCTCACAACGCTGTGTTTGATGGCCACGATGAATACAGCCACTCCGACCTGGCATTCAACCCCGGCGAATCATGGGAAGAAACCTTCTCTGAAGCCGGAACATACGACTACTACTGCGAGCCCCACCGTGGTGCCGGCATGGTTGGCAAAGTGATTGTTGAGTGATGAGCTAACGCTCGCCTGTTGAAATCAACACTTAACAATCCCCGAATCGTGTTTGTTTCATTCACGGTTCGGGGATCTTTCGTTTGAGCTTGCAGCTGAATAGGCTTGGGTACCGATGGCTCTTCAATGGCTCGTATCGCCGGATTAATCCTGTTGTTATTGACCCTCATCGGTCCAATGACTACACCAAAATCTGTGCTGGCCTTTGATAGTCCCCTCGAGCAGGGCGAACAAATTTTTAGTCAGAATTGTGCGGCATGCCACATGGGAGGTGGCAATGTGATTCGAGCGAGCCGCACCCTCAACATTCGTGATCTCAATGCCCATTTGGAGGAGTATCCACAGGATCCTCTTGAAGCGATTGAGCATCAAATTGAGGATGGCAAAAATGCCATGCCGTCCTATGCCGGCAAATTGAGTGAATCCGAGATCATTGCCGTGGCTACTTACGTCGAACAGCAGGCTGAAATGGGTTGGTAATTCGATGAGCCGAGAAGCTTTATCTGATTTCCTCCATGCCGTCGAACACAGCCAACAGGTGAGGAAAGCTGCGGCGTCCTGTCGCAATGATGGTGAACTCATCGCCCTTGCGAACCAACTGGGCTTTTCAGTGAATCAAGCTGATCTCAACCAAGACAGTCGTGACAGCGCAATAACCCAATGGTTTGACGTGAGCCGGATCACATCCTCTTTTCAACCGCCACACACTTAATGGCAGTGATCACCCTCCTGAGTGATTTTGTGGATGGCACCAGCATGGCCCTGGTGGAGGACACAGACCTGGGCAACCTCAACGATTACATGACCCAAAGCCAAGGGAGGCTCTGGGCTGGAGTGCAGCAGCGCAGACGCAAACAAGGCCTAACGACCATTCGACGTGGTCCGGGGACCCTTTATTTCGCCCCTAACGAAACAGCAAGTGTTGCTGTGGAACAGTATTTACAAAGTGCCACCGGGTCTCCCGAAGAGAAAGCAGCCTATTTAGCGATGACAAAGGCAGGGGTCTCGATTGCTCCGCATGTGGGGGCTGAAGCCGAACGCATGGCACTGCTCGACGGTCAGCTGCGTGACTTAAGGCCCCAGGCCAAAGCTCAAGGCTTCAGCTAGTTCTGCTGACGCGCTGCAGCCAGCACCGCTAAATAAAGCTCTTCATCAATCTCGCGGATGTCGTACTCAGAGGGGCGAACGCCGTGGTGATGCTCATGGACCACCATCCAGCAACAGCGCTCTAGCTCACCCCCAGCACTCACGGAAAGCTCTAAGCCTTGACGGACCAGGGCATCAACGAGCTCTTGTTCTGGCATAACGACACCACTGTTCGGTGAACTCTAAAAAGACGATCGGGTTGCACGGCCTTCGTCGTAGACCCCCAACACCAGACTTCGGTTTGCCGCCCTCCCGATCCAACCACTCCCCATACGTTTGAAACAGCTTTAAGAGCCTGATATGCAACCCAATGCTGAACAATTCACCGAAAAGGCCTGGGCGGCGATTGTGTCTGCTCAACAAATCGCACAGACATCCCGACACCAGCAATTAGAGACCGAACACCTTTTGCTGGCACTGCTTCAGCAAAATGGTCTAGCAGGACGGATCCTGAAGAAATCTGGAGTTGATCCAGCGACCATCCAAGCCTCCGTTGAAGCTCACCTCAAGCGTCAACCCAGCATGGGCTCACCGCCAGAATCGGTCTTTCTTGGGCGGGGATTCAATGCAACGTTGGATCAAGCCGAAAAAGAACGCAAGAGCTTTGGCGATAGCTATATCTCGATCGAGCACCTAATGCTGGCCCTGGCTAGCGATGATCGCTGCGGTCGGCAGCTACTGAGCCAAGCCGGCATCACGATCAACCAATTACGAGAGGCCATCACAGCGGTGCGCGGAAATCAAACGGTGAGTGATCAAAATCCCGAAGGGACCTATGAATCACTGGAAAAATATGGACGTGATCTCACCGCTGCAGCCAAAGAAGGTCAGCTCGATCCCGTCATCGGTCGCGACGAAGAAATTCGTCGCACCATCCAAATTCTCAGCCGCCGGACGAAAAACAACCCCGTCTTAATTGGCGAACCCGGCGTCGGTAAAACAGCCATCGTTGAAGGTTTGGCCCAACGCATCGTCAATGGTGATGTTCCCCAAGCGCTCCAGAATCGACAGCTGATTGCCCTCGATATGGGCTCGCTGATTGCAGGAGCCAAGTACCGCGGGGAATTCGAAGAGCGCCTGAAAGCCGTGTTGAAAGAAGTGACGGCGTCGGAAGGGCAAATCGTGCTGTTTATCGATGAAATTCACACCGTGGTTGGTGCAGGTGCCACCGGTGGTGCCATGGACGCGAGCAATTTGCTGAAGCCAATGCTGGCCAGAGGTGAATTGCGTTGCATCGGTGCCACAACCCTTGATGAACATCGCCAACACATCGAAAAGGATCCTGCCCTCGAACGCCGCTTTCAGCAGGTGCTGGTGGATCAGCCCACTGTGGAAGACAGCATTTCAATTTTGCGAGGTTTAAAAGAGCGATACGAAGTGCACCATGGTGTGCGCATTGCCGACAGCGCCTTAGTCGCAGCTGCGGTGCTGAGCAGTCGCTACATCGCCGATCGGTTTCTCCCGGACAAGGCCATCGACCTGGTGGACGAATCAGCCGCTCGCCTCAAGATGGAAATCACCTCTAAACCTGAGCAGATCGATGAAATCGATCGCAAAATTCTTCAGCTCGAGATGGAGAAACTCTCTCTTGGCCGCGAGTCGGATCGTGCCAGCCAAGAACGGCTGGAACGCATTGAACGGGAGTTATCGGAGTTGGGTGAACAACAAAGCAACCTGAATGCTCAGTGGCAACAAGAAAAAGGAGCGATTGACGAGATCTCGTCTCTCAAAGAGGACATGGAACGTGTCCAACTCCAGGTGGACCAAGCCAAACGCAGTTACGACCTCAACAAAGCAGCTGAGCTGGAGTACGGCACGTTGGCCACTCTGCAAAGCAAGTTGCAGGAGAAAGAAGTCCAACTGGCCGCCGAAGACGGATCCGATAAAACCTTGCTGCGCGAAGAAGTCACCGAAGACGACATCGCCGAGGTGATTGCCAAATGGACCGGCATTCCCGTGGCACGACTCGTTCAAAGTGAAATGGAGAAACTGCTCCAACTCGAAACCGATCTGCACCGACGGGTGATTGGCCAAGACCAAGCCGTTACAGCTGTCGCTGATGCCATTCAGCGCTCCAGGGCTGGACTGAGCGACCCCAACAGGCCAATCGCAAGTTTTCTCTTCCTTGGACCCACGGGCGTTGGCAAGACAGAACTCTCGAAGGCGTTAGCCAACCGTTTGTTCGATAGCGACGATGCCATGGTGCGCATCGACATGTCTGAATACATGGAAAAACACACGGTGAGCCGCTTGATCGGCGCACCTCCTGGGTATGTGGGCTACGAAGCCGGTGGTCAGCTCACGGAAGCTGTTCGTCGTCGGCCCTATGCCGTGATCCTGTTCGACGAGGTGGAGAAAGCTCACCCCGACGTCTTCAATGTGATGCTGCAGATTCTCGATGACGGACGCGTCACCGACGGCCAGGGGCGAACGGTGGATTTCACCAACACCGTGCTGATCCTGACCAGCAACATCGGCAGCCAATCCATCCTTGAACTAGCGGGTGATCCGGATCAACACCAAGCCATGGAATCCCGGGTGAATGAGGCGCTAAGAGCCCACTTCCGGCCGGA
The DNA here is from genome assembly GCA_963990675.1 of uncultured Synechococcus sp. Classification (GTDB taxonomy): domain Bacteria; phylum Cyanobacteriota; class Cyanobacteriia; order PCC-6307; family Cyanobiaceae; genus Parasynechococcus. The sequence continues at coordinate 6,433 of CAXDNN010000008.1, read as the reverse complement.
ATTCCTCAATCGACTCGATGACCAGATCATCTTCCATAGCCTTAGAAAGGACGAGCTCAAGCAAATCGTGACCCTGCAAGTCGCAAGGCTTCAACAAAGGCTCGAAGCGCGCAAGTTGGATCTGCAACTCAGTCCAGAAGCCTCCGACTGGCTCGCCAATGCCGGTTACGACCCTGTCTATGGCGCCCGTCCTTTGAAGCGAGCGATTCAGCGCGAACTCGAGACACCTATCGCCAAAGCAATCCTGGCGGGTCAATACAGCGAAGGAGATGTGATCTCCTTGGATGTTGCCTCTAACGCGTTGGCATTCCGTTGAAACGCCAACGCACTTCGACGGTCTGGGCTAAAACCAGTCGGGCACCTTGGTGAATGTGGCAGCGTTTCGACGATTTTCACGAGCTTCAACGGACCAACAACAGGTGCGCCCCTCGTCCCTCTGTTGAAGCAGTTCGTTAGCCCACTCCCATACCAAGGCTGCTGTGGCCTCCATCCCTACGTTGTCCATCACCCGCAGATCGAGGGCACCAAGCTCACTTAAACGACGCCATTCGGGCAGCAATGGATCATCGGCATTGGCAAGAAACGTGTGATCAAATTGCCCCCGCAAACGTTGTTCAAACGGCCGAAGACTGGAAAAATCCACGACAAATCCGCAACAATCAAGGTCTGTAGCGCCAAACCAAAGGGTGAAACTACGGCTGTAGCCATGCACAAAACGGCAATGGCCCTCGTGGGACCACTGGCGATGGCAACAGGAGTAGCCCTCGAACAACTTGCTACAGCTGAAGGGTGTGGGAGGAAACGTCACGACAAGGATGGGGATGGCAGTGGGATGAACGCTGCGGGAGGATCAAGGCGTCGCTTGCAAGTTCGACATCTAATGCAGCCCCTTAGTCCAGCTTTCATCAATCAACTCCGTTTTAACGAGGCTGGGTTAATCCCAGCGATTGCCCAGGACTGGCTCGATGGCGCGGTGCTGATGATGGCTTGGATGAATCAAGACGCGATCGAACACACCCTCCAGACCGGTGAAGTGCATTATTGGAGCCGATCCCGCCAAGAGCTCTGGCACAAGGGCGCCACCAGCGGCTACACCCAAACCGTGCGTGGGATTCGATACGACTGCGATGCCGATGTGTTGCTTATCAGTATTGACCAGACCGGTGATGTTGCCTGCCACACAGGCTCGCGCAGCTGTTTTTATGAGGAAACAGATGAACGCAGCAGCGGTGGGGAAAATGCTCTAGCCCCCCCGGCAGATGCCTGCACCGAATTGTTCAGGACGATTGAGGATCGACAACACCACCCGGAGGCAGGCAGTTACACCAACAAACTGCTTGAAGGCGGTGACAATCGAATTCTCAAAAAAGTCGGCGAAGAAAGCGCCGAGTTCGTGATGGCCTGCAAAGACGACAACGCAGAGGACATTGCCGGCGAGGCCGCTGACATCATTTTTCATCTGCAAGTCGCCATGGCCCATCACGGTGTGCCGTGGCGCGACGTGCAGAAAGTGCTGGCTACGCGTCGCGGTGCGCCTCGGCGCCCTTAACTCAGGCAAGGAGAATCCGAGCTAATCACCACCTCGTCGCCAAGCTCCACCGTATTCAGAAGCGTTTTCAGAGCGGCTTGATTCACATTGATACAGCCACCGGTCACCGCCTTCCCGACACGACTGTCGTCGTTGGTGCCATGGATCGCAAAGCTGTACCAGCGAAACTTGCCGTCGTAAGTGTTGAAACGAAATGGTTGGTCGGTGTTCTCGATGGGCGCAAGGCTGATGTAGCCCGCGCCGTACTCACCGGTTTGACCATCACCTTTGAAATCAATGGCATTCATATCGCGGAACAAGTTTTGGCGTAACTCGGCCTCACTTTTTCCAGACTTCTTAACCAGCGATGGATCCATCTCAAACTTGGTCGTGCTCAGAATCGCATTCACTTTGAATGTCCCCAATGGCGTGATCCCCTCCTGAAAAGTGCTCCCCGCACAAGCGATGCCATGGCGACCAAAGCCAACTTTGAAATGGAGTGGGGCCTGGGCGTCGTAGAGCACGCCTTTACTCAAATCAGGTTGGTCTGCATTGAGAACAATCCGAATTGCATCGCTTTGATCGATCGCCGTGTTGTTTTGATCGTCTCCTGAAAAGAGGCCACAGCCAGACAAGCCAACGACCAAAGCCGACACGGCCAGAGCACGACCAGCACACATCACTGACAAACCATCTCAACTAAGGATGCCGAGCCCAACGGAAGCCTGCAGAATCAAAACGTTGTAAAGGCCACAAGTACAGAATTATTTTTAATATTATTTATTTCGAATTCGTTTGTATTAATCGACCAAAACCAGTAGCCCTTTGATACAACCAATTCAACGTCACTCTGTCGCGCTGACTAAGCTTTACCACCGGTTTTTGATTCTGGTGAACCGCCATAACGTCGTTTGGTTGTGGGCTGTGGCCCCATAGCCCAAAGGCATGACCAAGTTCATGAATAGCGGTGGCTTCGATCACCGAAGCTCGCAACTCTGGAGACACCAACACATCCACGCGAGGCTCCAGGCGCCACTGCCCCCGACGCTGAACCTCAACAACCTGAAGACGACTTCGGCCGTTGCTGGCACGCCATTGAGAGCCAATGCGCCGACGCGGCGGGCGCCGTTGAAAAATTTGGATATGGGCTTGGGCTGGAGACATCACACGCGTTATTGGCAACACCTCCTCCCAAACCGAAAGGGACGCTTGAACGGCCATCGTCCAACGCTCTTCCCACCGATCGGGAGGTTGATGGTCTGCGGGCTCAAGCCACACACACCACTTCTGGAGCACTGGTGGCCCCAAGGACGTTGTGGCTAAGACAGAGCCGTAGCCAGGAGCCGACGTCACAGGTGAGCGCTCCAAGCTCACCTGTGACACCAGCATCGCCTCAACGGGCGGGCATGGATCAAGGGGCATCAAGCCGCGGGCAAGCCCACTCCACGGGCCATCAACGTGGCCAGGAAGGGAATGCTGGCAAAACCAACCAACTCAATATTGATGATCCAACTGAGGCGGGTGGCCAAGGCTTCACTCACCTTGGGCAGCTCTCCCTTCCTCAAGGGAATAGCCCAGAGGATGTAAGTCACGGTTGGGTAGAGAGACAATCCTCCGACGGAGAGATACAAGCCAACCTTCCACCAGAACAGGGGGTTTTGGGTGTAAAACTCTGATCCCTGACCGAAGTGGATCACCCTCAGAATTCCACTCACCAACAGGGCTAGGGCAGCAATGCCATAAACGATGTCGGTAATCACCATCGCCGTGGCTTCTCGACGATCTGGATTGGCTTTGATCAAGCGACGCTCCACCACCAGCGCGGCAAAGCACAACATGAAGCTGAGGTAGTGAACGTACGCAACGCCGGCGCTCTTGGCGACGTCGGTGGTGAGGGCGACCGCCAGGTGCATCACACGTGAATGAATGGAAGGGAGACCATAGCCACCCGTAAAACTTGCCGATCAAAAGATTGACTTCACAAACAGGAAGAAACCATTGATTGTTACGCAAAACATTAATTCGGAACTCTTTATTACGCCCATTCAATCAAAACGCTTTGGTTCTAGCTTCATTAAAGCGGTGAAGTCATGATGTCGAGCTCCCTCAGTGCCTTCCTCGGTGAAATTGGTCGGCATCAGCTGCTAACTCCCGAGCAGGAACTGATGTTAGGGAGAAAAGTGCAAGCCATGGTTGCGATAACGGAGCCCTGTCTTATTGCCGGCGGAACAGGACCATCTTGTGAATACAACGACAATCAAAGGTTTGTTATTCGTCGTGGTGAACGAGCAAAAAATCAAATGATTACCGCCAATCTTCGCTTGGTGGTTAATTTAGCAAAGCGTTACCAGGGAAAGGGTCTTGATCTCTTAGACCTCATTCAAGAAGGAACTCTTGGACTCACACGAGCCGTAGAAAAGTATGACCCAACCCGAGGGCATCGTTTTTCAACTTATGCCTATTGGTGGATTCGACAAGGGCTTAATCGTGCTCTTTCAACGCAAAGCAGAACAATCCGAATCCCCGTCAATGTGAACGAAAAATTGACGAAGCTCAGGGCAGCGAAGGCACGGATCATGCAATGCAATGGGCTCACTGCGACGGGGGAACAGTTGGCCGAATTTATGAATCTTCCCCTAACCGAAGTGGAAGACCTCTTGGCCTGCGAACTACGCAGTGTGACCGTCAGTCTTCAAGGGATTGTGAAGTCAAAGTCCGACCCCTCAGAACTCGTGGACATTTTGCCCAGCGACGAGATTCCTCCCATGGAACGGGCCGAAATCGCTGAACGTTCAGCATCCGTTTGGGCCCTCCTCAGCAAAGCCAACCTCACACCGAAGGAGCACAAAGTGGTGACCCTCCGCTTTGGACTCGATGGCACCAATGAATGGCGGACGTTGGCGGAAGTCGCACGCCACATGAATTGTTCGAGGGAATACTGCCGACAGGTCGTGCAAAGGGCACTTCGCAAACTGCGCAAGACAGGGATTCAGAGCGGCTTAGTCGAATCCACACTCTGAGCAAAAGCAATGGGGTTCATACCTCCAATGCCGTTTGCCCCCACAAACACCAACGAACCGTTCGACGAGACGGTGATTGAGGCCGAGGTGATCGAGCGTGAACTCATTGATGACGGAGTGTTCAGAACCCTTTTGCGCCGCGGTGGTCGACAACTAGCGATCCCCGCAGTGGAAGGCCTTGAACTCCTGCTGGACCATCAAACTCCCGCCCAAGTCCGGCTCACAATGCTTGTGGCACTGACCTACCTCGTTTTGCCAACTGATCTGATCCCAGATTTTCTGCCGGTCGCGGGACTCAGCGATGATTTGACGGCTCTCACAGCCTTGCTTGGCCTGTGGAGTCATCATGTAACCCCAGAGATCCGCAGTCGCGCTCAACGCAGACTCGATCACTGGTTCCCTCCCTCGCGCTAAACAGCCTGCCAATCGATGTCTGGATGGTCTCCCGATTTTGAAAACGACCTCACGCAGCTGCTGAAGGATTGGTTGAAAAGCCAGGGTCGAACCCAGGCTGACCTGCGACGCAGCCTTCGTGCTGCCTCGACACGAATGCCTTCCATCTTGGAGGTGCTGGAGCGGGACTACAAAGCCCAGGGACTCCAAGGGCTCGCCTCTCGGCTTTGCCAAGTGGAGAACGAGTGGCACGGAGAAGAGCGTCCATTCGATGCCAACGCAGCCAAGAATGCTGCAGATCCTTTTGGCCAATTAGATCTGCTTTTGCAGGAAATTCGCCAAGATTGTTCCGAGTAACCGCCTTCAACGGCACACTGGGAACCTCGACATTGGTGCAATGAATCAGATCAACGTTGCCAGCGCGGGCTTGCTCCTACTGGCCTCACTCTTGGGTGGAACCACATCCGCTCTTGCCCAAACGGAAGGCTGGTTGAAAGGCCCAGGCGTCAATGCTGGAAAAGGAAGCACTGTTGTTCCGACCAATTGCGTCGAGGGCAGCGATGGATCCATCAGCTGCGATACCAAAATTACGAATCCAGCCAGCAGCACTCCGGCACGTCCCTATTACAACCCCTTCAACGAGTGAGCTCTTTTCAAAAGCCCACTCGCGGCGGACGACAGTCTTTTTTGAGCTGGGTCGACACCGGCGAACGACTCGTGGCCCGGATACTCGCCCTGATTACCGGGGTCGTGATTATTTCAGCGCTGCTGAAACTGGTGCTATCGCTTGCCTCCAAGTTGCTCACTGGTTCCGAAGCCACTTGGCTCGGTGACGACCTCATCAAGGTGCTCGGGGATTTACTCACCGTTCTCATCGCCCTTGAGGTCCTTCAAAACATCACGAGCTACTTACGACGTCACGTCGTTCAGATTGAGCTCGTTCTCGTCACAGCTCTCACCGCAGTCGCTCGCAAAGTGATCGTGCTGCCATCTGGGGCGGAAGACAAGCCGCAGTTACTGGTTGGCCTGGGCATCGCTGTTGCAGCATTGGCGGCCGCGTATTGGCTGGTTAAGCGTGCCAATACAACGCCAGCCACAGCGTTCCAGGATCAGGATCGCTTCGTTCGACCCGATGGAGATGATGTGGCGGAATGAGGAGATGGTCACCGGGGCTGAGGTCTATCACGCCCCCATCTCCCTGAAAACGCAACTGAGCACTACCCCGCAACACCAAAACCCATTCCATCTCTGATTGATCCATCCACGAGTCGCTGGGTGAACAAAAGCCGTTGGAACAGATCAATTTGAGTTGCCAACCCTGACCGGACGCCAACTCGCGTGAGGATTCTTCCCCTGGGAGAGGACATGGTGTTTGAAATAAATTGTCGGTTTGGTGAATCTCGGGAGTCGACTCCCCCCAACCTGTCTCTTATACACATCTCCGAGCCCACGAGACTAAGGCGAATCTCGTATGCCGTCTTCTGCTTGAAAA
>CAXDNN010000007.1:0-32817 GCA_963990675.1 uncultured Synechococcus sp. | reverse complement strand
GTTGGATCGCTGAGCATGGCATCGGCCAGCAAGCGCACATAGCCCTCATCGGAGGGCTCTCCAAACGACTCGTCGTAGGAGAACTCCATGTCGATCGGTCGGCTGCGCATGCCAGAGCCAGGAGACTTCACTTCGAAGCGGAATTCGGCACCTTCATCCGGCTGAATGCGCAAAATCAGCTGGTTTGCGGTGGGGCCTCCGGTGGCGGCATCAAACAGATGCACAGGTGCCTCACGGAAGGTGAGCACCACCTCACTGAGACGTTTCGCCAGTCGTTTTCCAGTACGGACGTAGAAGGGCACTCCCTGCCAGCGCCAATTGTCGATGAAGAGTTTCATGGCCACATAGGTTTCGGTGGTGCTGTTCGCTTCCACCCCCGGTTCTTGGCGATATCCCGCTAAGGGGTTGTCCGTGGTGCCGCCAGGACCGTATTGCCCGCGAACGCAGCAGTTCCAGGGCTCCAGTTCGTCCGCCAGATGGGCTGCTTGCAGCACCTTGGCTTTTTCATTGCGGATCGCCTCGGGATCAAACCGTCCTGGGGGCTCCATTGCTGTGATGGCCAACATCTGGGTGAGGTGGTTTTGCACCATGTCCCGAAGGGCCCCTGAGCTTTCGTAGTAGCCAGCTCGCTCTTCCACACCAACGGTTTCGGAGGCTGTGATTTGGACGCTTGAGATGTAATTGCGATTCCAGATTGGTTCGAAAATGGTGTTGGCAAACCGCAGCACCATGATGTTTTGGACTGTCTCTTTGCCGAGGTAGTGGTCAATGCGGAAGATCTGATTTTCTTGGCCGCAGGTTTGAACCACCTTGTTCAAGGCTTGAGCACTGCCGTAATCGCGTCCAAAGGGCTTTTCGATCACAACACGACTGCGTTTTGGATCCTTCAGAAGGCCTGCATCTGCAAGAGCCCGACAGCCGCTGGCATAGAAATTGGGAGACACCGAGAGGTAGAAGGTGCGATTGCTGCGGGTGGCGCACTGTTGATCAATCAGTTCAAGGCGACCACCGAGTCGCACTACATCATCTGGTTTTTGCAGGTCGACGGGTTCGTAGAACAACTTGCCGACGAATTGTTCCCAAGCGGTTGGATTCTCTGCAATGCGGGGCGCCAGTGCTTCGGTCATTTTTCCCCGAAACACTTCATCGGTCCAAGGGCGACGGGCGCAACCCAAAAGGGCAAATTCACTCGGGAGTCGGCGTTGTTTGAACAGTTCGAACAACGCTGGGACAAGTTTGCGGTGGGTTAGATCGCCGCTGGCACCAAAAATCACCAAACATTGCGGAGCAATGACGCGTTCCTGTCGAAGTCCAACGCGGAGCGGATTGGTGATCGTGGCGACCATGGAGCTCAGGCTTCTGTCGAAGGTTTAGACGCGGAAGAGCCGATGCACACTGCTCAGCAGAATCTCGTCTGGGTTTGATGTGGGTTTTGTGATCAACCCAAAAAAAAAGCTCATCCCGAAGGATGAGCAAAACGGCTTTTGGACCGGCTCTGAATCAATAGGTTTCAACGTGCCAACGATCAGCTTTTTTGAGCTGTGGACGCAGTTCCTTCCAGTCCAATCCCTTGGCGGCAGCAGCAGCAGACATCGCTTCGTCGATGCCTGGTTCCATCCCCCGAAGACCGCACATATAAACGTGGGTTTTGGGATCTTCGATCATCGCGAAGATTTCATCGGCATGCTCTGAAACACGGTCTTGGATGTACATCCGACCGCCTTTGCTGTTCTGTTCTTCCCGACTGATGGCTTTGGTGTAGCGGAAGTTGTCGGGATATTCCTTGAGATAGTGGTTGAAATCGTTGTCGTACAGAAGGTTGGCTGTTTTGGGGGCACCCATGAAGAGCCAAGCCTTGCCCTTGAACGACCATCCGTTGGCTTTGCGCTCTTTCGATTCGAACATGCGACGGAGGTACGTGCGCATTGGAGCGATACCAGTACCTGTGGCCAACATGATGATGTTGGCATCTTCGTCTTCGGGAAGGAGCATTTCCTTGCCCACTGGACCTGTGATCTTGACCTTGGTCCCAGGTTCGATGTCACACAGATAGGTGGAGCAAACCCCATAAATCTGTTCACCAGCTTCATTTTTGTATTCCAGCTGGCGAACACACAGTGAAACGGTGTTGTCGTTGTAGTTATCACCGTGGCGTGTGCTGGCGATGGAATACAGCCGCAGTTTGTGTGGCTTGCCGTTGGCGTCGTTTCCTTCAGGAATGATGCCGATGCTCTGTCCTTCGACGTACTCAAGCTGAGGCTCGCCTCCGGCTAGATCAAAGGTGATGTGCTGCACCCTGCCAATGGCACCGTCAGTGAGCAGGGAATAGTTTTCGGTCACCGTGCCCATGAACGGAGTCTTGGGCTTGTAGGTGTTAACCGGAACGTTGGCGTGGGGCTTCTTCTTTGGGGCGCTAGACGTCACGGCTTTTTTAGAAGGTTTGGAGGTGGCTTTTTTGGGAGGGGCGCTTGGAGCGGCCACAGGGGCGGCAGCAGCAGGTATGTCCTGACTTGCCGGTGTCACTGACAGAATTCTGGCTCCGGACGCCGTGATTTGCTTAAAAGTGCTGGAAAGCTGGCGAAGCGGCACGGTGTAGTTCTGCACCACGGTCGGGCGGGAGCCAGCCTGACGACCACTGGCAACAACAGTGAACAGGCCTGACGTGGAATGACCTGACGCTGCTAGAGACACCCGCATTGCTTAACCCACTTTTTTGGTGGCGCGACTATAGGCGTGGTCGATGTTTTTGCACACTTTCATTGTCATTTTCCATAGAAAGTGATGTTCTTAAGAAGACCTCCTTAAGATCACCGGATCTGACCCTTCCATCGGCCTCGGTATTGGTTCCTCCTCAGGCGATGTTTCGACGTGAGCCCCGTGCCACCTCCTCGCTTGAGAGCGAAGCGATTGAACAGACCATGGAACGCCTCCCGCAGGGGGTCCGTCGCCTCGCTGCTCAACTCAGAACTCCCCTCAGCATTGAGGAGCTGTGGACGGTTCTGACCGATTATGAAAATCTCTCGAACTTCATCCCCAACCTGAGTTCCAGCCAGTTGGTGCATCGCGAAGGGCATACCGTTCGATTGCAGCAAGTTGGAAGCCAACAACTGCTGGGCTTGAGATTTTCGGCGCAGGTGCAACTCGAACTCACTGAAGTTCGGGCCGAAGGGCTCCTCAGTTTCAAGATGGTGAAAGGTGATTTTCGTCGTTTTGAAGGGGCTTGGCGCGTGAATGAGCTTGCCGACGGTTGCTCCCTCGTTTACGAGCTCACCGTTCAAGGCTGTATTGGAATGCCAATCGCTTTGATTGAAGAACGGCTGCGTGACGACCTGTCCAGCAACTTGCAAGCCGTGATGATGGAAGCGAAACGACGTCGGGATTGAGGTTCCAGACCTCCGACATCCCCCAAGACATCAAAAAAGGCTCCCCTTCAGGGGGAGCCTTTTTTGATCGAGTTGGATGAGAGTTTCATCCAGTTCTTCAGTAGCCCCAAGGGGATTCGAACCCCTGTCGCCTCCGTGAAAGGGAGGTGTCCTAGGCCTCTAGACGATGGGGCCATGAACGTGATCGGAAGGTCGTTTGAACTCCCACACCTTGTGAAATTACGGGTCAGCCTGACCCTCCGTCAAGACGGCTTGACCCCATTCCTGTCCTTGGCCTTGCCAGATCGGCACCGTGAAGGTGAAACAAGCTCCCTCTTCTGGTTCAGAGACCACCCAAATTCGACCCCCGTGGACTTCCACAATTCGGCGACACACGGACAAACCCACTCCAAAGCCTGTGGTTCGGTCCGAGGTTTGCGGTAAACGAACACGATCGAGAAAAATGCGTTGTTGCTCTTCGTTTGGAATGCCGGGCCCGCTGTCGCAGACGCTCACTTCGACCCACTGATTGGTTCTGTGAAGCATGGAGAGCGCGATATGCCCTCCATTGCCGGTGTATTTCAAGGCGTTCTCCAACAGATTGAGCAACACCTGGCGCATGCGCCGTTGATCGGCAAAAACCTTGGGCAAGTCGCTCGGAATGTCGGTTCGTATCTCCACATTTCGACCGAGCCACAGCTTTTCCAATTCCAAGATCACCTCAGCCGAAACGCTGGCGAGGTCAAGTCGTTGGGGATTAAACAGCGTTTCCCAGCGCGTGGTGCCAACTTCGAGGAGATCTTTCGAGAGTGCTTCCATCTCTTCAAGGCGTCGGGTGACGACGTCCTGGAATCGATCCATATCGATTTGACCCAACCGCTGACTCTGCAGCGCTAACGCAGCAGCTGTTAGTGGCGTACGCAGCTCATGGGCCACCATGCGCAACAGACGTTCTTGGGCATGAATCCTGTCGATCAGGGTTTCGTTTTCCTGACGCAGAACCAGCAGCTGATCTTCCAGTTGAAGTTCTTTTTGGGTGCGGCTGCCATCCAGCTCCGTTGGTCGCAAGCTCAGGCCAAGGCCGCTCACCACCCCGTCTTGCTTCCAACGCGGCACCCAGCCTTTGAGCTGTTGAAGGATATTGCTCCCAGCAAACACCTGTTTCGGTGATGGCAGAAGCTTGATCAAGGCTGGTGTGACCACCAATCGGTGCAGCTCTAAGAGCTCCGGTTGTTGGGTGGGGTCTGCAACTTGCAGCGTGACTTCGAAGCCGAGATCCTCCCGTTCGAGGTAATGCACCAGGCCGCGCAAATCCTGCCCGGAAAGTTGATGACGGGCGGCCACCAGCAGCAGCTTCAGCTGCTGGCGCCCTTTAGGACCGTCATCGACCACGGGGTATCCCGCCTCAAAACCGATTCTTACCTTATGGGTTTTTGACTGGACCGCCATCCCCGCTAAGACGTTATTGAACACTTCATTGCGTCAGCGTCGCGGTCCATGTCGCTTTTTTCCGCGCAAAACCGCGTCCCTCTGGTCGTCCCGACAGCTCATCAAGCGTCGACGCCGATTCAGGTGGACACCAGCTTGCGTCGCTGGTTTGGACGCAATCTTGGTTTGTGGCGTTCGCGGCGTCAGTACACCTTCAGTGACGACCAGGTTCTTCATCTGGATATGAACCTGAAGATGGAAGCCTTTGCTGAGCCCGAGGTGGGCGAAAGTCGTTACCGATTTAGTTGGTGGCCTGAGGGCCAAGTGTCGGAAGCGTTCTTTGAGCGGAAGCCCTGGTACGAGCGAGAGGGGGTGATGGAAGCAACTCTGTGGGGGCATCAACTCCAACGCAGCCGTGGATATCTCAACGGCGACCCTGTGCGTACAACGCTTCGCCAGGTTGACGAGCACGAAACAATCCTCGAATCGCACTACCAGCAGTGGGACATCCTCGAGCACATCCGTTTACTCGATCAAGATCGTTATCGCTATCGGGCGATCTATACGTGGGATAGCGGTGTGCTCGCGATTGTTGAGCATCACCATGAAATCCGACAATCCGAGGCTCTTCCTCCGATCGAGGAGAGTTGAGATGAAGAGCATTTAAAGCTCTTGATCCATTGGCTTAAAAGAATATTTTGGTGGGTATCGGGTTGAACTCCGTCGCTAATGTGTAGTTCTTGATCGAGGATTTTTGGGGTCGAAATTATGTTTTTGCTTGATCTTAGTCGATGAAAAAACAACTCGTCTCTGGACGAGTGTGTCGTCGCAATCCTTTCTGTTGAACAAGCTTGGCCTTGGGTTGAAAGGCTTTTTCTCTAGGGCCGTTCGATGTCCGGTTCATCAACCTGGACCATGCACTAGTGCGCCGTGAGTTTGATGAGTGATGATTGGATTAGATCAATGAGTCAATTGAACTCAAAAGCGTTTTTTTGGCTCTCGGCAGCCTCTCTTCAAGCCTCTGTCATCCTTGGTGGGGCAGCATTGGCTCCATCGGCGGTCGCACAATCCAACTCGCCCACGCCTGTCACCAAGAATGAGTTGTTGACATATTCGTCAATGTCCGTGGTGACTTTCTGCGAGGCCCGGTCGCTTGATGTGGAGTTTGTGAAGGCGGTGCGGGTGGGTATCGCGGCCGAGGTGTTCACGGTGTTCCAGAAGCACGGCGGCAAAGCTGCGGAACTCAAGACTCCCCTCGACGAAAAGCAATTCATTGCTTCATCGCAATTCAGGTTGGTTGGCAATGCGCTACGGGCTTGCCCCAAATTCGTTCCTGACGAACAGAAGAAAAAGTTCGACACGATGCTTGAGCAAATCAAGAAAAATAATCAGTAAATTAGGCTTGAATAACTGATCGATTGTGGGTCATGCCGTTGGTAGATTTATAAATAGGAATTCTATTTAAACGCTTATACTTAATAATTATACGATTTTAATCTCCATTACAGTTTGATCATCCACTAAATCACGTCGATTTTTTATGGGATTGGTCATGATGGGATCGATTTGGTTTAAGTGCATCAATGGCAGCTGTTGCTCCCATCCGATTAGCGGATTACACGCCTTGGGCCTTCAGTCTCCCTGCCATTGAACTGGACGTTGACATCCAGTCGGATCATGTTGTTGTTCGTAGCCGCTTGCAGCTAAAGCCGCAGGCTGGAGGTGCCCCGCTAGTGCTGCGCGGTGTCGATCTCACAATTGAGAGCTTGGCGATCGATGAGGTGGCGTTGGAACCGCCTGAGTGGTCGTATGAGGCGGGACTTCTCACGATCCACACAACGCCCGCACAACCGTTCGTGTTGTCGACGTGCTGTCGGATTGATCCATACAACAACAGTTCCCTTGAGGGGCTGTATGCCAGCTGTGGCTTGCTCAGTACCCAGTGCGAGGCGGAGGGGTTCCGCCGGATCAGCTTGCATCCTGATCGCCCAGATGTGTTGAGCCAATGGCGGGTGCGGATTGAAGCGCCGCGAAGCAGTTGTCCGGTTTTGCTGAGTAACGGCAACCCCGTTGCCGCTGATGGTGTGGGCCCCGATCGCCATTCGGTCACTTGGGACGATCCATTCCCCAAGCCTTCGTATCTCTTTGCTCTAGTCGCCGGCGATCTCAGGGAGATTCGCGATTCCTACACCACCTCGTCGGGGCGCAAGGTGTCTTTGCGACTTCATGTCGAGGCCGGCGACGAGGCGTTCACGGCCCATGCCATGGAATCGCTGAAACGATCGATGGCTTGGGATGAATCGGTTTACAACCTGGAGTACGACCTTGATGAGTACAACATTGTTGCTGTGCGTCATTTCAACATGGGCGCCATGGAAAATAAGAGCCTTAATATTTTCAATTCGAAGCTTGTTTTAGCGGATGCAGAAACAGCGACTGATGCCGAATTAGAGCGCATCGAAAGTGTGATCGCCCATGAGTACTTTCATAACTGGAGTGGGAATCGGATTACGTGTCGAGATTGGTTTCAACTGTCCCTAAAAGAAGGCCTTACCGTTTTCCGTGATCAAAGTTTTACGGCGGATTTACATTCAGAGTCGGTGAAACGAATTGAAGATGTTTCGATGTTGAGAAATACTCAATTTCGTGAAGATGCCGGCCCAACGGCGCATCCGGTAAAGCCCTCTGAGTATCAAGCAATCGATAATTTCTACACAACAACGATCTATGAAAAGGGTGCGGAGTTAATTCGCATGTTGCACACGCTGTTGGGCAACGCTCGGTTCATGCGCGGAATGGCCACCTATGTGAGCCGCTTCGACGGAACGGCGGCAACTACGGAAGATTTCGTCCAAGCCATTGCCGATGGGGCCTGTGCCGATGGCCAGCTCCTGGGCTTTGATCTGGCGAAGTTTCGTGAGTGGTATCACCAAGCAGGTACGCCCCACCTAGAGGTGGAACGCTCCTGGGACGTCGCCCTTGGAGAGATGACGGTGACGATGAAGCAAACCACCTCTCCTACGCCTGGCCAGCCTGAGAAAAACCCATTGGTTTTGCCACTGTCAATGGCGTTGGTGGGTCCTGAGGGGCGCATTGGTGACGAGGCTTTGGTCGTGATGGATGGCGACACGATGACCACCACCCTTCAAGGGCAGCCCAATTCCCCTGCCCCGGCACTGTCGTTTTTGCGTCGTTTTTCGGCTCCGCTGATCGTTCAAATGGATCAGTCGTTGCAGGAAAATCTGCAGTTGTTTTCAGCCGACGACGACCCTTTTTCTCGTTGGGATGCCGGCCAGCGCCTGGCACGGCAAGTGCTACTAGCGCGAGCTCAGGGTGGGCGTGATCAGCGAGTGGAAGCGGCCCTCATCGAGGCGATGCAGCAACGCATCACGGCTGGCCAGGCCAGCGATCGAGCCGATCTGGCGGCGCTGTTGTCGTTGCCGGGGATGGCTGAATTGGAAGCCCTCCAGAATCCAGTCGATCCCCTGGCGCTGTACGACGCCATGCGGTCTTGGACCGCAGAGCTTGGGCGACAGCTCCAAGCGCCGTTGCGGGAGGTGTTGTCCCTCGTTCGTCACGATTGGCCGCTGGCTTGGCCTGCCGGCCAAGGCGGTCGGGCCTTGACCGGTTTGGCTTGGCGTTGGCTGGCAGCCGCTGGTGATGGCGAGGTTCGACGTGAGGCGCTTGAGGCGGTGTCTGGCTCGTCGATGACGTTGGCGCGGTCTGCGTTGCGGGCTCTGCAACCGTTGGATGTGGAAGAGCGGGATCAGGCATTGGCCTGTTTCTACGACCGCTGGCAAACCAAGCCGGTCATCCTTGATGCGTGGTTTGCCCTTGAAGCATCCGCCCCAAGAAGCAACGGATTGGAGCGAGTGCAGGAACTGTTGGAGCATCCTCGGTTTGATCCCCTGGCGCCCAACTCATTGCGTGCCGTGTTGGGTGGTTTTACCGGCAATGTGCCCACCTTCCATGCCGTCGATGGCAGTGGCTATCGGTTTATGGCTGAACAAGTGGCTGCCGTGGATGCCAGGAATCCAATTACGGCATCTCGCATGGCGAAGGTGTTCAGTCGCTGCGGCAGTTACGGGCCTGATCGCCAGCGGGTGATGCGGGAGGCGATCGACTTGTTGGCCTCTTACCCTCTCTCCGCCAATACGGCTGAAGTGGTACAGCTGCTCAACCCATGAGCACTGCAATCAGGATCACCACGATCGCTAAACCCACAATCCATCGCCAGCGTTGTTGGCGGGAACGTCCCGATGGCCGAATGCTCGTCCGGTTGGGTCGACTGCCTGCGGCTAAGCCACAGACCTGACACACCAATCGTCCCGCCATCGAGCGATCGGCGCGAAAGCGACGACTTCCACAGTTCTGGCAGATAGTCGAAGCCACGACCCCTGTTTCCCTAACCCACCCAGCATGACCGCCGACGTCACCCTTTCCCTGGCACCGCTTCAAGAACGCTTGCGTGCGCTTGGACTCAGTGGCCGCCGTCTCGCCGTGGTGATGGGGCAATTAGGCGATTTTGATTCCCTGGAATACGCGCAGGTGCTCGTCCCACGTTTGGATGCATTGCGAAACCAAGGCATCACCGTTCAGGTGTTCGCGATTGGTGATGACGCCGGGGCGGATCGATTTTGTGGATTTACAGGTTTTCCCCGCCAACAACTCCAGGTCGACCCTGTTCCAACGCTGCATGAGCAATTGGGGCTTGAACGTGGACTGAAACTGCCGGGGGGGCCTTGGCCCGGATTTTTATTGATGTGTGCTGGCGTTGGTTCTCCCGGCACACTGCAGGAAGTGTTGCGTGGGTACACGGGCGATCGTCAGGCACCGCAACTGTTTGCTGACGATGATCTCGTGCAAGCTTCCCCGTTGCCGTCCTTTCGCGGAAAGATGTTTCGACGGGCCGGCGGTGATGGTTTCCAGCGACCGTTTGAGTTGGCCACTTGGCGACTGAGAAACATGAACGAAGTGCTTGGAAATTGGCGTACTTATGTTCCCTGTGATGATTACATCACCCAACGTGGTGCTACTTATTTATTAGATAGCGACGATACATTGTTGTATCAACACTGTGATAAGAGCCTCCTTGGTTATTCCGAAACGATGGCTACACCGTTGGCTTTCTTGGATCGACACCTCTAATTTTCTTGGTTGAGTTAAACCTGATCGGGATTGTCTTTGTCTTGGGCCGAGGCGGCAATGAGGCCAGCGGCAAAGCCTCCAGCGTGGCCAACCCAGCTCACGCCCGCTGGGGAGACCCCTGGGATCAGCGCCATCAGTGCTGATCCGTATAACCAGAACGACACCAGGCTCAATAAAATCGGCAGAATTTTTTTCTCGATCCAGCCCACGAGTAATAGATAACCAAGCAGCCCGTAAATCACGCCTGAGAGTCCATGGCTTCGGGCGGGCCAGAACAGCGCAATAGGCAGATTTACGAGCAGAACCGCCACCCAGACGGAAACGTAATCCCTCACCCCTCGGGTGAGCACCAGCCAACTCAGCACGAGGAAGATCACACTGTTGGACAACAAATGTCCAAAGCCAGAGTGGCTAAACGGGGCGGTGAGAACTCCCCACCACGGCAGACCTGGCCCCATCGGCAAATTCCAGCGGCCAGTGAAGAGCACTTGGTCAATCAATTCCTGGGCCCAGGCCAGTCCCAGCAACAGCACTGGCAGGAGAAATCGCCCGCGCATCAACAAGAAGAAGCGACCACAATGATGATTCCACTGCACAGGGATTGGTGAAGGACAGCGTTGATGTCCTCGTGATTGGAAGTGGCATTGGCGGGCTCTGCTGCGCAGGGCTCTGTGCCAAATCAGGTCGCGATGTGTTGGTGCTTGAAGCCCATCACCAGCCAGGAGGTGCGGCCCATGGTTTTCAAAGACAGGGCTATCACCTTGAGTCGGGTCCATCCCTTTGGAGTGGCTTAGGACGTTGGCCGAGCAATAACCCTTTGGCTCAGGTGCTACGAGCCCTGAACCAGTCGGTGGAGGTTGCCCCTTACAGCACTTGGGATGTGCTTTTACCCGAAGGCGACCTGAGCGTCGCCGTCGGCCATGACGGTTTTGAGTCGGTCGTGCATCAGCTGCGGGGTTCCGCCGCCGTGGAGGAGTGGCGGCGATTTATCGATGTGCTGCGTCCGATTGCCGCGGCGGCCGATGCGTTGCCGCTCTTGGCGATGCGGCCGGGTGTTGATGGGATGGCCCAACTGTTGCAGCGCGGGGGGCGGTTACTGCCTCACCTCGGGGCGATGCGTCACCTTGCCGGCGCCTTTGGTCCGCTGGTGGATCGACATCTTCAGGATCCGTTCCTTCGCCACTGGGTGGACTTGCTCTGCTTTCTGATCAGTGGGATGCCGATGGGCGATACGAATGCTGCGGCAATGGCCACCTTGTTTGGGGAGTGGTTTCAGCCTGAGGCCCATCTCGACTATCCCGTTGGTGGCAGCGCTGCGGTGGTGGATGCCCTGGTGAAGGGCCTTGAGGTGCATGGCGGCGGCCTTCGCACCGGGATCACCGTGCGCTCTCTTCTGTTGGATGGTGATCGCGTCGTGGGCGTGGAGCTGCAGAACGGCGACCAGATTTCTGCCCAGTGCGTTGTGAGCAACGCCGACATCTGGAGCACCCTGGCGATGCTTCCCGATCAAACCGCCAAGGCCTGGAAGGATCAACGCGCAGCGACCCCACGTTGCAACAGCTTTTTGCATCTCCATTTGGGCTTTGATGCCAGCGGTTTGGAGTCCCTGCCCATCCACACGGTGTGGGTCGACGACTGGGAACGGGGAATTGCCGCTGAGCGAAATGTCGTGGTTTTGTCGGTTCCCTCCGTCCTGGATTGCTCGATGGCTCCAGCTGGTCGCCATGTCATGCATGGCTACACCCCAGCCAGCGAACCTTGGTCGTTGTGGCGAGGGCATACCCGTGGCACACCGGCCTACGAGGCGCTGAAACAGGAGCGCTGCGAGGTGTTTTGGCGTGTTTTAGAGCGAACGATCCCCGATATTCGTGACCGCTGCGATCTGGTGATGGAGGGCACGCCCATCACCCATAGCCATTTTTTAAACGTGAATGAAGGCAGCTACGGGCCAGCTCTTTCCGCGGCGAAGGGTTTGTTTCCGGGGGTGACGACTCCACTCGAGAATCTGTGGCTTTGTGGTGCCAGCACCTTCCCCGGGATTGGAATCCCCCCCGTCGCCGCGAGCGGGGCCATGGCAGCCCACGCCATTTTGGGTGGCCAGGCTCAGACGCGTTTGCTGAAGGAGTTGGGGATCTGAGCGGACAGGTTGCGTCATAACCTCTGTGCGCGAGCTAGCGCCCAGCATGAACTCCAACGCCAGGATTGATTCTCTGCAGTTGATGTTGACGGATCTCCGCATGCGGAATGAACCGATCCGCCATAAAGCGGCATTTCGAGGATGCCAGCCGGAATTTCAGGATCTGGTTAGCCGTTTGATTGAGCAACTGGAAGGGGAGCTTTTTGAGGAGAAGCAGCGGTACCGCGAAGCATCACGGTCTGCAGCCCGTTAAGCCTTCGTCTGGTTCCTCCAGGCCGTCATTCAGGCGTTGTGCCTATCGGATGAAGCGTCCTGCTGCAGGCTCGCTTTGTAGGCACTCGGTACAACAACTAGAAACAGTCCCCACCACAGGGCGACGGCCAACGCGATCGGCAGACTGATCCAAAGTCGGTGCAGGATCAGCCAGGAGCCCAGCATTCCAACAATTCCGGTCGACACAATCGACCAGGGCTGACACCACCAAGGTTTGAGCGACCAGAACGATGGGGGCGCGGCAGAGTCGTTAGCGGAGGGATTCGAGGCCACCAGCGGAGTGGAGCGTGGTGAGGTCGTCGTAGCCACCGATCACGTTGCCGTCGACGAAGACTTGGGGGAATGTCCCCATCCCACTACGGCTCTGCACACTTTTGAAGGTGCTGTCGTCATTCACCGTGATCACAGTGTGAGGAAGATCCAAGGTGCGAAGCAGGCGGAGCGCCCTGCTGCACCAGGGACATCCCGGTAAAACAGCGATCTCTAGACGCGGTGCCGTTGTGGTCGCCGCAGCTGCTGGTTTGTTTTGTTCAAGAACGCCAATCAGCACATCGGCCCCTTTTTGCACGATGGTGCCTGGCTCAAGGTGCCCTCCCCAAACCTGACAAGCGCCATCGGAAAGGCTCAGATGGAGATGAACGGAATCGGGGTTGAGCGTGCCGTTCAAGGTGATTACTTCAAGATCCCCTTCCAACACGGTTGGTTCTGACTGGCCTGGGCACTGGAAGGCCGCGCGCGTGAGGTTGCCCACAACGCCGAGCACAAATCCGTGGATGCCCTCGCGACGAGCCAAATCTTCCAGGCTGAGGCGCAGGTCACTGCCGGGTGCGAGCTTGAGCGGCAGGGGACGCATGGCACCTCAAAAATCCGCTCAAGATTACGCCGAAGTGGCCGAAGGAACGCAAGAGCTGCTTTAATCACGATTATGTGTAAATATTAAGTGGATATCGGAACGAAATCGTGCCAATTCTTCAGGACCTTGTTTATGAGTTGCAGCAGCGCCTTGGGGAGGTGCCCCCAGCCCCTCCAACGGCAGCGGTTGCGGATGCCGCCAGCTCTGAGCGCATCAACGTGACGCTCCCCCGCGGTGTGATGGACGACTTAAAGCGCCACGCCCTTGAGGAAGGGCGCAGTTGCGGAAATCTTGCGGCCTATCTCTTGGAGGAGGCGCTCCGTCGTCACCGTCCCCTTGGCTGATTAGTTCAGAAGTTTGTTGGCGATGGATTTAATTTCGCCCAACCGCTGCAGTCGCAGGATCGACACATTCATGGAGTTCCTGAGGGGATTTCCAGTTTTAAACACGAACCCGTAGGTCTCTTCCGCAAGGGTGAAGGGCGCGATCTGAACCGGTAAGTGAGGATTCTGTTTGATGTGATGCCGCATGGCCGGCCGATCAAAAATCAGCGCCTCCGCTTGTTCCGATAGCAATAACTCAATGCCGCGGGTCAGATTCTCCGTTTTGAGAACCCGCATGCTGCCTCGTTCCGCCAGCTCCACCCCACTGGTCCCTTCAATGGTGGCCACCCGACGTTGTTGCAGCTGAAGGGGTGAACTGATCGTTGTTGCCTTCGCTCCAGAGAAAAACAACGTGAATGCTGAAGCCAAACTTGCCGTTAACGACGACACGGCAATTAAAGAGATCACCATCCATGTGGCCGTAATTCCTCGGCCCGTTCGGCTGATGGGGGCTTTGTCTCCGTAACCCACGGTGGTGAGGGTGACGATGGCAAACCACATTCCGCTGGCAATTCCTGGCAGCCAGCGTTTCGGAAACTGCTCACTATTCTCCCGACGTTCCGCCAACCAAATCAAACTGCCCACCCCCAGCAACCCACCGATCAGCACCAAGATCGAGGAGATCACTGCCCAGCCGAAGAACACCTTCACGCGGCTAAAGAGCGTGGGTGAATCGAGGGGGAGCAAGACCCCGGACTTGGCGAGGTAATAAGGCTGAGTGAAATCCACCCCTGGCATGGCCAGCCGGCGGGGGGTGATGCTGATCGGACCGACCAACAAATCAATCTGTCCTTGTTCGACCGCCGCGATTCCGGCCTCTGGCGAGTCCTGCGGCACAAGGTCGTAAACGAGTTGGTTGTCTTCCGCGACCTGTCGCCAAACCTCAAGGCTGATGCCTTGAAAGGAGTTGTTCTCTTGAACCACAAATGGTGGAGATCCGCTGATGCCGACTTTTAACTTGCGCGCCTGAGCGGGTAGGCCCACCAGCAAGAGGGCAACCACCACAACGGCTGATGTCTGTCGGAACCTCCGCATGGATGCGGTCCATCGGTTCGATTCAGGGTGCCACGACAACAGCAATCCGACCGGATGTTTGGGCGTGATCAACGCTGCTCAAGACGACGCACAATCAATGCCATAGCAGCCAAGGAGCCAGCCAGGGCGATCAGCAGAGCGATAGTCATGGGAGGCTCGTGAGGTGCGGGTGTTGTCAGGTTGGCACCGATGCATCGTCCCCACCACTGCTCGTTCCAACGGGCCGACAACGCGGAGCTGGATTGGAATGGTTGAAAGCGGCACAATGCGAGGGCCGCGGCGGAGAAACGCACTCCTTTTGTTTCGTTGAGTGATGGCCTGTCAGATCTGGCATTGGGGGAACGAATCGCTGCATTTCTTGCCAGAAAAGGCGCTCTGGCGAGAGGCAGATCGTGTGCTCATGGTGGCTGATTTGCATCTTGGTAAGGCCGAGGTGTTTCAAGCCAACGGTGTGCCAATGCCGAGTGATGGTGATTCTGGAACCCTCAACCCGCTCCTTGATCTGTGCCATACGTGGCAACCCAAGCGGCTGATTCTTTTGGGGGATCTGATTCACGGCCGGCTTGGACTAACCAAGCCGTTGCGTGAGGTTCTTAGAGCGTTGCCGGTTCTTTGTGGATGTGAGTTGGTGTTGATCGGTGGCAATCACGATCGAGATAGTTGGCTTGAAGGCTTGCCTCAACAACCCTCCCAGAGCCTTGGTGACCTCTGGTTAAGCCACATACCTGAAACGCCGCCTCAACCCGATCAACTCAATGTTTGTGGCCATCTTCATCCTGTGGCAGCGGTGCAAAGTCGTTCAGATCGGTTGCGCTTGCCGTGTTTTGCCTTTGATCCAAAGGGGCCACGGTTGGTGATCCCTGCCTTCGGACAGTTGACGGGAGGCCATGACTGCGGCGAGCGTTACCAGCAATGGCTCGTAGCCGACGATGCCATTGTTCCTTGGCTCGCTTCATTTCCCAACAAACGAGGACGACAGACCGCGTGAAAAAACACGCTCCAAAAACCGCTTCTATGTCTCGCAAGAGTTGGCTGCGAAAAAGCTGCCTGCTTCTTGCTCTGCCGTTTGTGGTTGTTGCGGGTCTGATCGCTCTTGCCCCAACGTCTCCGGATCGTCCGGAGAATGAAGGGACGGATCAGGCCAGGTCGACGAACCGATCCAGAGCTGGCCAACCCTTCAACTACATCCCCGATGAAGAGGTTTATGCCCTCGAACTCGATCCCCGCCGGGTGCGTTTTGGCCTCCTCGAGGGTTGGGATCGGGAAGACGATGCCTTCCAAGACATTTCTGCACTGGCCTACGTCTCAGGTCCGATGTACGAACGCCATGTTGATGCGGCCGGACAGGAACTCACCGTTCCGCTCGGGGATCTGAAGTTTGGCTTCAAGGTTTGGAAGGGGCGTAATCGCACCGCATCGCGTCAACGCGCATTCATTGGAATTCAAAAAGACGGCAGCGTCGACTTTGGCTACGGGGAGCTCACGGATGCCCGTAGCAAGACCTACGACACCTTCATTGGAGGCCTGCACAGCCTTTACAACGATCTGGAAGATCCCCCAGACACCTACAAGGGTGCTTACAGCATCAGTATGGGTCAGCGGATTCGCTACTACCTGCCGCGGATTCGGATGGTGATGGGCCTCCGGGACGACGGCCATCTGGAGATCTTGATGAGTCGTGACGGGCTCACCCTCGAACAAACCAAAGACTTGGCCCGACGTCGTGGCTATCTCGCGGCGTACATGCCCGATCACGCTTCAAAAAGCCGTTTCATCATTCCTGGAACGAAAGGGTTCACCGAGGAAGATGCCAATTGGATTAGCGGTGGCGCTACGAGCTTCGTGCATGTGCCGTACATGCTGCGTCTCAGTCCACGCCAGCGGTGGTTGCGGGGAGATTTGGTGGCAGGTCTCACCCCCAAATTGATCGAACAACAATCCTGCGAAGGACCAGTGGATTGTGTTCAGTTGGTTGGTGGCCATCTGGCCGACCGGGCTTTGGCCGGTTTGAACCGTGTGATGGAGCAGGGAGTTGAGCCCCTGGCTCGGATGATTTGGGCTCCATCCCCCCGCAGCAAGCCAACGCAGGATCGTGATGATTCCGCAGCACCGATGAATCCAGATCGCTCTCCCTTGCGGGAGCCACCAATCACCGCAGACCCCCTGGTTTTGCGTGAACAGCCTCCCCTCGACCGCGATGACCCCTCACAGGATCTCAGTGCGGATGAAATCTGGGATCGTTCTGATCCTTTCCTGCCGTTGCCTCCAGATTTGCCCCCTCCGATCGTGCTCGATGAGGCGATTGAAGCCGAGATTCCCGATGAGGATGGCTCCCTGCAGCGTGAACCTCGCCTCGATGCCGATTTATTCGATGGTGTGGATGATGGCCTGAGCGATGCGCCTCCTCCGCCAGAGCTCCCTCCCCTTGATTTAGCCCCGCTGCAATCGCTCCCTTCCATGACTGAATGAGTCCTGCTCCGTCTTGGGAATGGATCGACGCGACATCGTTTCGGTATCGCCCCCTCATTGGAGTGTTAGAGGAACCCCCTCAACGCGCGGTACAGAGTGAGGTAAGTGAGCAACTCACGTTGCGCTTGTTCGCTGAAGCTGGAGTTGTGGTCCAACCCACGGAATTGGGTCGCACGATTTACGGCAAACCGCAGCTCAGATGGCGTCGCGATTGTTCGTTCACTCACAGCATCTCCAATACGGGCCCCATCACCGTTGGCGTGTTGAGTGATGGGGCAATTGGCATTGATGTGGAATCGGAGAATCGCCGGATCGGTGTGGCTGCCCCGTTGTTATTGCGGCGAATGTTTTCAACAGAACAGGAAGCAGCCGCATGCTTAGAGCGTTGGTCGTTGCTTCAGCTTTGGACGATCAAAGAGGCGGTGCTCAAAGCCAGTGGCTATGGCCTCGCTGGTGGGCTTTCAAACGTTGCCCTTGATCGACAACGTGGTTCAGCCGCATGCTTTGGCCAGGTGTATGGCCTCACACTGTTGCGTTGGCACAACTACCTGATCACCATCGCTGCAAGGGAGGTTGATTGATGCCACGACTTCCTTTAAGGCAAACTGTGGGGGGCTTGGATCAACATTGGTATGGCAACTGCTGCAGAAAAGAAAACGATCACAAAAAAGCTCCTGCAGGAATTGCGTAATCGCTGTCGCGATCACTACAACGTCGTTGCCGACGGCACGATGCCTGAGGCTGTCGATGTTCGTGAGACCAATCAAAAATTGGAGGAGCTTGTTTTGTTGCTCGACGGAAAGGCCAAGTGGGATGACGCAAAAACCAGCGATTGATCTCGTCCCGCGCAGGCTTCCAATTTTTTTAAGTTACCAAGCGTGAGTGGCTGCCTCGTCTTCTTAGAAGAGCTGATTAGGTTCATGCCTTAAAGCGCAACGCCGATGTCCGCCGTCGAACTCTCCAGCATCAAGTGGCAAGAGAACGGTGAGATGTCGGCTCAAGATGCTCTGAATCTCGTCTGCCAGCTCACGAAAACAGAGGAGCATGACTTGGCTTCTTCTCGCCTAGAGCTTGAAACCACCACTCCGCAGGAAAATTCAAGCGTTCAGACCAGCGATTAGGTTCATTCTGTTGGCAAAAAAAGTGGCGTGAGCCTCAATCAAGCCAGCGGTTGAATGAGGTATTCAGCATGTGTGTGATGTTGATCAAAATCCCGTTATTCTCGCCTTAGCTGAATTTATGAGAATGTATTATCAAAGACACTAATAGCTTCTAATTGCTTTAACTCCGCCTTGAGAATAAGAGCTTGGGAACAAGTTTTTAGCTTGGTCCCAGCTTTGAAGTTTTACTCTTTAAAAACCCCATTGCATGGACCTGGGGCCGGCTTGATGAAGCAATGTCCTTCTGGAGACCAGTAGCCAATCCCGGGAAGGTTCAAGCCTTGGGCCTTTGCCTTTGCATTCACGTCTGCAACACCATTGCCTTGCACGGTGATATGACCTTTGGCATCAACTAAGTCAAGAAAGTCTCCCTCATTCATTTCCTGGTTTGTGTTCGCAGGGGCGAGGGATGGGAGTAGGGCGGCTGCTGCAGAAATACAAAGTAAGCGGAAATTCATGGTTTTGAAGGAAGAAATTAATTTGTGGTTACGACAACTGGGGTTCCAATATCAACGCGGTTAAACACTTGAATAACATCGTTGTTCAACATGCGAATGCAGCCAAGACTCACCGCTGCTCTTAGGTTCACCCAGCTCGGCCATGCGGTGCCATGAATGGCATATTCATCTCTCCCAATTCTCACATAGGGCATATAACGGACGCCCACTGGATTGTCGGGTCCTGGGGCAATAACCTTTCCTTTCTTATGGTAAATCGGTGATGCATCTTTATTCTGAATATCAAATTCTCCTGGAAGGGTTGGAGACTCTGGAGCGCCGATAGCGATGGGATATTTACCGATAACCTTGCCATCTTCCAAAAGTGTTAGATATCGATTTTTCAAGCTCACTTCAATAGACGTGTCCGCTTGAGCAGGTGCTGTCGATGAGAAGCCAATTGCAAGCAGGGCTGCCAAAAGTAATGGACGGACGGACATGGATTTCCGTAAAAACCAATCTCCCTCCATTCTGACGCATTCGAAAGGAGCTAGCGTCTGCGCAACGCCCAACTCATTGTCATTTGATGCTGCGAATATCCGGTTTTCGTGCGGCTCTGATGACGGCTGCTGTCGCCGTTTCGACCCTCACGGTTAACAGTCCTGCCCGAGCAGGTTTTTCGCTGGAGGAATTGGCAGGTTTTGAAGTCACACACCTTCGTGGCGTTGTGAATGTGGTGTCACCTGCCCAAAAGGTGATTGAGGTGGTCGATCCAGAAGGCCATAAGGAGATCATCACCGTGGGCATCGACTTGGCCCCGCTGGGGTTGCGGCCCGGGGATGGCGTGGACGTCTCGGTGCTTGATGGCTTGGTGGTGGAGCTGCAACGCAGTACGACGAAAGAGCTGAGTTTTAACCGTGAAGACATCATCATGCCCCTCGATATGGGACCTCTAAAGAAGGGAATGCGGCTTGCTTTGGCCTCCGGTACTGCTCGGATTATCAAATTGTCGGAGGTCGACCGCAGCATCAGCCTGATGGGTCCGCTGGGAGGCATTCACAACCTCGATGTGCTTGCTGATTCCGGAGATGACCTTTTCCCGTTGTTGAACGCGGGGGACCTGGTGAATTTTCGATTAATTCAACCTGTTGCCGTTCAAATTAAAAAAGCGTCCATTGCAAAGACGCAATCCAATACAACTGCCAAGACGCAACCTTTGCTGTCTGATGCGTTAACCGAACAAGGAAGTTTGAAGGCGGAGCTGCTTCAATTCTTTGAAATTACGAAGGTGGTCGGTACCATTCAACGGATTCGTCCGGTGGACAAGGTGCTGGAACTTCGTACGCCTTATGGTCACGATATGTTGATCACCAGTGGCGTTGATTTGTCCACCGCAGGAATCAAAGTGGGCGACAAGGTCACCGTTGAACTTCTTGATGGGTTAGTCGTTGATCTCCGCAAAAGTTCGCGGAAGGCTCTCACTTTTGACCGGGAAGACGTGATTCTTTCGGAGCAATTTGGTCCCGTACGCCAAGGCGCCAAAGTGGCGATGACCACCGGGACCGCCGAGGTGGTGAAAGTCTCGGAAAAAGACAATGAGCTCAGCCTTCGGGGTCCGTTTGGCGGAGTGCACAACCTTGATGTTCAAAGCGTCATCAACGGTGATCCCGTAAAAACCCTCAAAGTTGGTGATCTGGTGGACTTCCGTGCTATCCGGCCCATTGCCATTGGGATTAGCCAAAGCAATTAATGCTTTTTGTCCCGCACGTTTGAGATGCGTTGTTGATGGGATGGCTTAAATCGTTGCGATGACGTAATCCGTTGAAAGGATTCGTTGACGCGATCAGATCACTCAGTTTGTTTGTTGGGAGGCGATTGCTCTCACAACATCTCCCCGCGTAAGAACACCAATGGGATGTTTTGCGTTATCAAGCACAAACAAACGCTGTGTGCCTTTGTTGTGGAGCATCGACGCGGCCTTGGGAAGGTCAAGAGTGCCGTCGCAACTATGACTACTTTTTTGCATCAGTTCGCCCACGGTGGTGCCCAGCACTTGATGCACCTGTTTGTCCCAGTTGAGTGGATTCCGCAGATAAATCACGCTGTCGAGGAGCATCACGTAAGGGCCTGCATCCACTCCGCTTTCGCGCACCATGAGGTCTTTTTCACTCAACTCGCCGATTAATGCCCCTTGCTCATCCACAACAGGGAGGCCACTCACATGGTGGTCGCTGATGAGCTTTACCGCCTCCTGCAGTGGGGTGTCGGCTCGAACGGTGAGCACGGGCTTGGTCATTACGTCGGCCACCGTCAGCTGCAGGACCATGATTCAGAGCGATCTGCATGCATTCTGCGCCGTTGTCACGATCACCTGCACGAACACCGTCACGAACATCGTCGCGAACACTGCGCTTCTTGGCTGATGGCCTCACCATTGCTAGGGCAGTGGCCGGCCTCCCCTTAATCCTGGCGCTTCAGCAAGGTTGGGCTGTGTTGGCCTGGTGGCTGTTGCTGTTGGCTGGCTTGAGCGATGCCGCTGATGGCTGGTTGGCCCGCCGTGCTGGTGGTGGCACCAGCTGGGGAGCCAGGCTGGACCCCCTCACCGACAAGGTGCTGATTGCGGCTCCTCTGCTTTGGTTTGCAGCCAGTGGAACCCTCCCTTTGTGGGCGTTATGGATCTTGTTGGCCCGTGAGCTGTTGATCTCCGGTTGGCGAGCGGGAGCCAGTGATGGGGCCCCAGCATCCTGGGGCGGTAAAGCCAAAACAATTCTCCAGTTCTCGAGTTTGTTGCTGTTGCTTTGGCCGCCGGGATGGATTGGCCAATCAGCGCTCGTGGTGTGTGGATGGTGGTTGTTTTGGCCCTCTTGGGCGTTGGCCCTCACCTCGGCCTTTGGCTACCTCAAGCCCCAATCAGGGTGGCGTCGGAGCTGAAGTCGGGGCTTGCGCTGGGATTGGTGGCGTAATCGTTGGCATAGCTGTCGGCTAAGCCCGCCGCCAAGTCAAACCGCGGATGCCAGGCCAATTCCCGCTCAACCCGAGTGATGTCAGTCAAGAAGTGATTGAGTCGTAGCGGGAAGGCTTTCCGCGCTTTTGGATCCAGGGCTGAGGGATCAAACGACCGCATCACAACGCTCTGCGGATCTTTGCCACAGGCTTGAGCCGCTGCTCGAATCAGGCCTGCAAATGTGACTCCCTGCTTGCCGGAGCAGTTGTAGATCCGGTTGGCGGCAGCATCCACATCAATGCAGCGGGCCATGGCTTCGGCGAGATCGTCGACATGGCCCAATTGCGTGATGGTGGTGCCATCGCCGGGGAGGGGCACCGGTTGTTCATGCACAATCCGGTCAAAAAACCAGCGTTCGACAGGGTTGTAATTGCCAGGCCCATAGATGTAGGTCGGTCGGAAGCTCGTAAACGGGACGCCTTCGGCTGTGAGCCATGCTTCGGTGTCGGCTTTTCCCGCATGGCGGCTTTTGGGATCTGTCGGGCTGTTTTCATCCAGGGGCCAGTGGTCTGATCCGGCGTAGACACCGGCAGAGCTCACGTAAACAAAGCGATGGCGGGGATGCCCCGTTGCCGTGAGGACGCGACGGCTGTCATCCAGTGTTCGCCCCGAGCTATCAACGATCACATCGAAAGCACGGTCCTGCAGTGCGCTGAGGCCTTCATCGCTGCTGCGGTCACCGGTGATGTGCTCAACATCAGCGGGAACAGGATTCTTCCCGCGTGTGAACAGGGTGAGGGCATGGCCTTGGGCCATGAGACGGGCCACCAGAGGCTTGCCCACAAACCGGGTTCCTCCCATCACCAGAATTTGCATGACGTTGCGCCTCCAGATTGGTTGGGACGGTTTGTTGTCCTAACCAAGATTTAAAACTTGAAAAATCTAAGGGATCGTTCCCGGTGAGAATCAGCCCTGAATTAGATCAATTTCCCTCGGAAATCTTGAGAAATGGCGCGGAATAAGGATTTAACTTTTTTGATTTCCGTTCGTTGATGTGAAAAGTTCTTCAACTTTTTTGCATGTTGAAAAAATGGTTTTCCGTAAAAATATGATCTAAATCCATGTGAATTTTCCAATGGCCGGCGTTGGAAAGACCGTCCTCCTGCAGGATGGATGGTCCCTTGTTTGGCCCCATGGAGATCATCCCCGCCATCGATCTGCTCGACGGTGCTTGCGTGCGTTTGCACCAAGGGGATTACGACCAGGTCACGCGGTTCAGCGACGATCCGGTGGCCCAAGCGCTCAGTTGGCAGCGCCAAGGAGCCAAGCGGCTTCATCTCGTCGATCTGGATGGTGCGAAGCGGGGCGAGCCCGCCAACGATGCTGCTGTGAGAGCGATTGCCAACGCCCTGGATATTCCCGTTCAGCTGGGCGGTGGTGTGCGCTCGATTGAACGCGCCGAGGAGTTACTCAACTGTGGTTTAGAGCGAGTGATTTTGGGCACGGTGGCGATCGAACAGCCCGACCTGGTTCAGCTGCTCGCCGAGCGTTATCCAGGGGCTGTGGTTGTTGGGATCGATGCCAATCAGGGAAAGGTGGCCACGCGAGGTTGGCTTGAGCAAAGTGATGTTTTGGCCACTGATCTCGCCCGCCGCTTCAGTGATTCGGGAATCGCGGCGATCATCACAACCGACATCGCGACCGATGGAACATTGGCGGGGCCCAACCTGGACGCCTTGCGTGAAATGGCACAAGCCAGCAGTGTTCCTGTGATCGCGTCAGGTGGCATTGGATGCATGGCCGATCTTTTATCTCTCCTTCCCCTCGAAGATCTGGGCGTCTGTGGCGTGATTGTTGGCAGAGCGTTGTACGACGGACGGATCGACTTGGCTGAGGCGATCAGCGCGATCGGTGATGACCGCCTGCAGGACATAACTTGCGGCTCAACTGATTTGGCCTAAAGATGGGTCCTAAGATCTGTTGAGAGACAGTGTTCTGTGGTAAGGCCAACCTCCAACACTGACATCGATGGCCTGCCCAATCCGGACAGCCTCCAGAACGTGTTTGAGCAATGTCGGCGCTTGGGCATGCGTCTCAGCCGTCAGCGGCGGATGGTTCTCGATTTGTTGTGGAGTGAGAAAAGCCACTTAAGTGCGCGAGATATTTTTGAAAAATTGAATGTGCAAGGCCGAAGTATTGGGCATACCTCCGTTTACCAAAATCTTGAAGCACTCCAGTCGGCAGGAGTTATTGAATGTTTGGACCGTGCCAATGGCCGTTTGTATGGCTACCGAAGTGACCCCCACAGCCACCTCACATGTTTGGATTCAGGCCTGATTGAAGACATCGATGTGCACTTGCCCCAAGAGTTGCTCACTCAGATCGAACAACGCACGGGGTTTCGTATTGAGTCCTACACGCTTCAACTCAATGGGCGTCGCACCCTGGAGGATTGAGCAAAGGCTCGTTACCTTGACGACAAACCTTCGGTTGTAAGGCTTGGCCTCTTCGTCTCCGGTGCGGATTTTGTTGTTGGCACCCGATCTCCTCGGGGAGTCGTTGGCGTTGCAGCTAACAACGGCAAATCAAGGCTGGGACGTGCTTTTGAAGCCCGACCAGTTGCCCGGTCACCCCGCCTTGGTGGTCTGGTCGATCGACGCTGTGACGTCCCTTGGGGCAATCCAGCAAGAAGCGATGCGGTTGGGGGAGCGCTGGCAACCAGCGCCGTTGTTGCTTCTTTTGCCGCCGGATGTGGCTGCAACCCGCGAGCAGCTCTTGAGTCTTCCCGCCAATGGCTTACTGCAGAACTCTGATCTCGCAACGCTCACTGAGTCGATTGAAGCCCTGCTGACGGGTGGACGGGTCGTGCGATTGGAGGCTGGATGCAAGTCGCCCCAACCTGAGGCCCCCACCATGGGCTTCGGGCAATGGGTGTTGATGAGCGGCCTGCAGCAGATCAGTCACGATCTCCAGGTGATTGAGGCGATGCTCAATCCTCCGCCAACCCAGCTTTTACTTCGCTTGTTAATGGAGGGGCGCTGTCGCGAATTGCGCAGTGCCCGCGACTTGTTGCTGATGCTCTGGGGACCATTGCAATTGGGTTTGGAGGATGCTGTGCCCCTAAGGGCATCCGCCGGTCATCCCAGGCCGAAGCCGGAATCCACCGCCATCACGTTGCGGGAGCGCAATTCCACCGCTGTATGGGAAGCGATCCGTGGTCGTCTCGACGACTCAGTTCAAGCCGGTCTCACCAATGCCACGGGCCGGTTGCTTGCCATCGAAGGATTAAATCCTGAGCGCCGTCGTGAACTACTGCTGGCCCTTCTTCAGCAGCTTGATTCTGTGCTCAACCGACTCCGGGGCAGTGATCAATCCCCTCCGTTGGAGAGCTTGTGGGAACAACTTCAGCCCGAACTTCGCCAGCAAGCAATCACAGCGATGGCGGGCAGCTACGTGCAGATTCCGCGACACGGTGAGCTGGAATCTGTGGTGACTGTCTTGTTGGAGCAGGCCGATCTCAGTGGGGATGACGGTGATTTACCCGATCCCAGCGCGATGTTGGCTCCGTTGCTGATCGATCAACCGGTTCTGGTGAATGGTCAGTTGCTCCCAGCGGACGATCCCCGGGCCTTGCTTCAGCTGGAAACATTGGTGAGCAATTGGTTGGTTCGTACGGCGGAATTAATCGGATCAGAATTGCTCGAGTCCTGTGGCGAATGGCCTGAATTACGGCGCTATTTATTGCGCGACTCTCTCCTTGCGACACGAGAGTTAGATCGTTTGCGGAATCGACTCAACACCCAGATGCGCTGGTCCGATTGGGTTGAGCGTCCAATTCAGCTGTATGAAAGTCAACGGACGTTGTTTCAATTGCGTCAAGGGCGCATTGAGCCGCTTCAGCTCACGGAGCCGCGGGATCACGAATTGAACCAATTGGGTTGGTGGCAGCGTCAGGTGGCGCTGTTGCTTGAAACCCGTGACGCTTTGGCACCGCAGGTGCAGGGCCTCGTTCGACGATTGGGCGACCTCGCCGTTGTGTTGTTAACCCAGGTTTTGGGTCGCGCGATTGGTCTTGTGGGTCGTGGCATTGCCCAGGGCATGGGCCGCAGTCTTGGCCGCGGTTGACGTTGCCGATGGCGTCTGAAGGTCACAATGGCGTCTGAGACGTCGGTTTGATGGCCCCTTTGCTGAAGCTTTTGCTCGGTTTATCGGCAGCACTGCTGCTTTGGGTTGCCCCCGTGGGTGCCGTCCTCAATACCGACAGCTACGACGGCAATATCTATGCGTTGTATGCGGGCAACGGATCGCTTGTTCCCCCCGCCAATACCCTCGGCGAAGCCATGGATGCCGGACGAACGTCCGTAGTGATTTATTACTTGGATGACAGTGCTGTGAGTAAGCGCTTTGCCCCTGTGGTGTCGGAACTGCAGCGCCTTTGGGGCCGAAGCATTGACTTGATTCCCTTGACAACGGATGGCCTGCAGGGGCGGCCCGCAACCGGACCGAAGGATCCAGTGACGTACTGGAATGGATCGATCCCTCAGGTGGTGGTGATCGGGCCCGATTCCAGGGTTGTGTTTGATCGCGACGGCCAGGTGCCCCTGGCAGAGATCAATCAGGCAATAAGCTCGGCCACTGGATTGCCAGCACCTGAGTTGGGTGACGTCAATCAAGACGGAAGCTTCAACGAAGTGAACGTCGAAGTCACTTCAAACTAAGGACGTCTTGGTGGGGGGCGCCTACGCTGCCGGCGAGTTTTCCCGGCGTTCCGCCGCTTGTTGGCTGTGTCCTTGATGATCGCTCCACTGGCCCTCGGATTCGGTGTGGCCTGGCTGGAGCTTCGTCATCGGCTCAGGCCTTCATCGCCGCTTCGAATGCAGCCGAAGCATTGGTCGGTGTCCAGCCTTCCAGGACTGCTTCGGATTGAAGGTGTTCTCGAGATCCATAACCCCCATCCACGCATGGAGGTTTTTGTTCCTGATCTCCAGGTGAATCCTGTTTTGCTGGGTCAAGGCGACCCTTCCTCGTTGAAGGTCACCACCCGCGTGGAGGCCGACCATCCCGATGAAGACACACGGCCGGATGGGTACTGGGTGGCTTACATCGTCAAAGGCCGCAAAACCACGCGGGTGAGGGTGAGGGTCGACATCGCTGGTGCGGCTCCTCTCGATCTGGTCGACAGCCTTTGGGTGGAGACCCATTGGAGCAATTACGGACCGTTTGGTCGCTTGCAGCGTCGCCAGGGGGTTTTGGTGCCGTTGCGTCGTCCCCAGCCTGTTCAAGCAGCCGAAGCGTCATTCATCCCCGGCGATGGTTGTTCCGTTTTGCCCTTGCGGACCCATCTTTTGGGCCCCCTGGATGATGCGATTGAAGTGCTGCGCACCTACGCCTCAGCCGTGGTGCAACCGGGCGACGTGATCACCCTTGGCGAAACACCTCTAGCGGTGATCCAGGGCCGCTACCGCCACCCCAGTGAGGTGAATCCAGGCATGGTGGCTCGGTTGGCCTGTCGGGTGTTTCATCCCACCAGCAGCTTGGCTTCGGCCTGCGGCATGCAGACATTGATTGATGTGGTGGGCCCGACCCGTGTCCTGGCGGCTTGGTGCGGAGGGTTGTTGATGAAAGTGATCGGGATCCCCGGCGGTTTTTATCGCTTGGCTGGACCGCAAGCCCGCTTGATTGATGACATCACCGGGACAACACCGCCCTACGACCAAACCCTCGTGCTCGGTCCTGATCATCCCGCTGCTTTTTGTCAGGCGGCTGCAGCGGCCCTTGGCGTTGCTGTTGCCATCGTTGACGTCAACGATCTGGGTCGGGTGAAGGTGCTGGCGTCGAGTGCTGGTTGCGATGAAGCTCTTCTGCATCGGGCGCTTCAGCCCAATCCAGCAGGCAACGCCAACCAGCGCACTCCGTTGGTTTTGGTTCGCCCAAGCTGAATTGAGCGATACATTGTGAGGACAGGCTTAGGGGGTGGTGATGTCGGAACCAGTCCTGTCCTCCCTGCGGATCGAACCACTCAATCCGTCTCATCTCGCCCGTTGTCGGGTGATCGCAGAGTCGGGTGCTCTTCCTCGTTTTCAAGCCGTTCTGATCGGCGACTGGTTGGCGCGTTTTGAACAACGCTTTCCTGATCTTCTTCCCAGTCGATCGCCGCGATGTTTGGTGGCTTTGGATGAGGATCAGCTTCTTGCCACGGTTGTGGCGCGTCCTTACAACCGGCGGGGCACCTGTTGGACGTTGCAGCTGCCGGAGTTGAGCGGTGAGACGTCGCGCCACAGCCTCCGGGATGTGCAGCATGATTTGCTGCTTGAAGCTCTTCAATTGGGTGCGCCGCAGGTTTGCAGCTGGGTGATTCGCTGTCCAGCCTCAGATGCTGATGCTATTGCGCTGATGCGGGAACTGGGTTTCCAACCGCTTCGGCCATATCAAAGCTGGTTGCCCCCGCAACCGTCTGCATCGCCTTCCTCCTTAAGAGGCATCGACCCCCTCAGTTGGTTGCCAATTACCCGCCGAACGGCTCAACTGCTCTGGCCGATCGAACAGGTGGGCAATTTCAGCCATCTGCGCCAGATCACCGATCGACATTGGTTGGATCTGTTGGATCGCAACGCCCCGGGGTGTGGTGTGTTGGTGGATGGAGAAACCGTTTTGGCTGGTTGTATCCGCCTGACGGAAAGCAGCGACCACGGCACCTTTGAGTTACTTCGCGATGTGGCCTGGGATCCCCGTCTCGAGCAGGCGCTGCCCGTCGTACTCGGCCGGGTTCTGCAACAAGGAGCCCTTCGCTCCTTGATCACGGCCTTCGATGATGCTCCGTTGTCTCGGGTTTTAGAGGCCCAAGGCTGGACGCGGGGAGGCGAGCAGCTGCTCTTAGGCCGAAGCATGTGGCGCCGCCATGTGGCACACCGCAATCTTCAGCTCAGTCGATCCTTGGATGATGTCTTTGGTCGGCTACGCCCGCAGGGGAGCCCCCTGCCGAACCCAAGCTTGGGTCCACGATGTTTAGGGCCTCGGTAACGGTGCCATCCGCCTGTTCCGTGCTCAGTTTGGACGTCGGCCGGAAACGCATCGGCCTTGCGGGATGTGACCCCCTCGGCATCACGGTGACGCCCTTGCCAGCCCTGCACCGTGGTCGTTTTGACAACGATTTATTGGTGCTGCGTGATCATTGCCAGCGTCGATCGGTGCAGGGACTCGTGGTGGGTTTACCCCTCGATGCGGCGGGTCTGCCTACGGCTCAGGCTGAGCACTGCCGACGCTATGGCATGCGCTTGGCCCAGTCTTTGGGCCTTCCCTTGGCTTGGGTGAATGAGCACAGCAGTACTTGGGCGGCTGGAGAACGCCATGGTTTGCAGGGTGATCGGACCGGTCGACTTGACAGTGCGGCGGCGGCGTTGCTGCTGGAACAATGGCTGCAGGATGGGCCGGCGCTTAAACCGGCCCAATCGATGGCGGCTGGAACGGGCGCCGAGCCCATCGATGGTGGATCCTGACCTCAGATAGAGAGTGACGATGTCGGACATCGCAGCAGGCAAGAGCGGAGACCACCCAACACTGTTGGTGCGTGATCGCGAGGGCCACGACCTGCTCTGCTTCTTAGAGCACCTCATTCCGCTGGACGGTCTGGATTACGCCCTGCTTTCGCCCGTTGATACCCCCGTCTCTTTATTTCGGCTGCGCGATGACGATGAGCCAGAGCCAATCACCAGCGTTTCCAGTAGCGAGCCAATCCTCTCCGTCGCGGATGTGGTCTTGCAGGAGCATGACCTCGTTTTGGTGCGCTCCGCCATCACCCTCACGGTGAGTGGAGAACTCGAGGAGCCAGATCAGGAGGACTTGGAAGAACTAGAAGATGAAGACGACCTTGATGACGATGCAGAAACTTTTGAACTTCTTGTGAGTTTCATGGTGGATGCCCAGGAATACGGCCTCTACATCCCCTTGGATCCCTTCCTTGTTTTGGTTCGCATGGTGGACGGCCAAGCGGAACTGCTCAATGAAGAGGAGCTTGACCGGATTCAGCCCCGGATTGAGGCGGAGCTTGAGGAGCGTGAATGGCCGGAATGATGGATCAACATTGGCTGCAGCCCGATTGGGACCCCGGGTTAACCATTGCCCATCTGGCGTTGTCCCATCTGACTGCGCAAGGAATTGAAGCGGTTGTTTTGGATGTCGATCGCACGCTGCTTCCAGGGCGCGATCTGAAGCTTCCAGAGCCGGTTCGGGTCTGGCTGATGGATGCCAAGCAGCGGTTCGCTCTGCATCTCTTCAGCAATAACCCCTCCCACAGCCGGATTGCAGCGGTTGCTGATCAACTTGATGTCACATTCACCGCTGCAGCGGGGAAGCCCCGTCGAGGGGCCTTAAGGCGCGTCCTCGCCGACCTCGACTTGCCGGTGGATCGTGTCGCCATGGTGGGGGATCGGTTGTTTACCGATGTGTTGTGTGGGAATCGTCTCGGGCTCTATACCGTGCTTGTAAGACCGGTTCGTTCTGACGGCACCGCCTGTTCTCAAGATCGCGTTCAACGCTTGGAGCGAACTCTTGCGGGATGGATGGGGGCGCCAAAGGCATGACCCTGTGGGTTGTGAAGCTTGGAACGAGTCTGTTGCGCGGGGACACTGCCGCAACGATCGAGGGGTATGCCTCAGGGCTTGCAGCGGCCATGCGTCGCGGTGATCAGGTGGTGTTGGTGACCAGTGGAGCGGTTGGTTTGGGCTGCCAAAAACTTTGTCTCTCAAAGCGGCCCGATACCGTCGTTGCCCTCCAGGCGGCCGCCGCTACGGGGCAGGGATACCTCATGGCCCTCTACGAGCGGGCGATGGCGGTTCATGGCCTCTCCGTGGCTCAAGTGCTGCTCACCCGTTCTGATTTGGTCGATCGGCGCCGCTATCAAAACGCATCGGGAACGTTGCAGCAGCTTTTGGCTTGGGGCGTTCTCCCCGTGATTAATGAGAACGATGCGTTGTCTTCAGCCGAACTGCGTTTTGGTGATAACGACACGTTGTCAGCGTTGGTGGCAGCAGCGGTGGGTGCGCATCAACTTCTGCTCTTAACGGATGTGGATCGTTTGTATTCCTCTGATCCCCGCCGCGATGTGAATGCCCAACCGATTACGGATGTGCATCATCCGCGTGATCTCAAGCAGCTGGAGGACGGGGCCGGGGATGGTGGGCGCTGGGGGACTGGCGGCATGACCACCAAGCTCGCCGCCGCCAGAATCGCAACGGCGAGCGGCGTCACCGTTCACTTGGCCGATGGACGTGATCCTGCTCGGTTAGCCGGATTGCTCGAGGGAGACCGCGGCGGCACTGTGTTTCATCCCCATCCCGAACCCCTCGGTAACCGTCGCAGCTGGTTGGCCCATGTCTTGGTTCCAGAGGGAGAACTTTGCTTGGACCAAGGAGCTTGTCAGGCCCTTTTGCATCGCGGTGCCTCCCTGTTGCTGGTCGGTGTGACGGGCGTGAAGGGTGAGTTTGAGGCGAACCGGCCCGTGTTGTTGCGGGATCCCGATGGACAGGAGTTGGGTCGGGGCCTTTGCACCTTGAACAGCAGCCAGGTGCGTCAGGCCTTGGTCGTGATGGATGCCGAGGCCTCTCCGGTTGTCGTCCATCGTGATGCCTTGGTCCTTCAAGACCGGTAGCGTTTTTGATCAACAGCTCCGCCAGCATGCGCTTCAGCACCCTCATTAAGGCCCTGCAGACTGGTGAAGCCGAGCTTCGTTGGAGCCAGTGCGGCGCGGATCCAATCCTGGCCGGTGCCGCTTCGCTTGAGCAGGCCAAGGGGGATCAATTGAGCTTCCTCGAGAAGGGCAATGCGCTGATTGCTGCGCTGAGTGAAACGGGGGCTGGAGCTCTTTTGCTTCCCGATCAACCGGATCTAATCCAATGCGCCAGTGAACGGGGCATTGCTTTTGCGGTGTTGGCCAATCCCCGTTTGGCCTTTGCTGAAGCGTTGGAGCGTCTTCATCCACGGCTGCGTCCTTTGGCGGAGATTCATCCCACCGCAGTGGTGGATGAGCGAGCGGTGGTTGGTCCTGGAACCTTTATCGCCCCACGCGTTTGTATTGGCGCGCAGAGCAGGCTTGGTGCGAATTGCATCGTTCACCCTGGCGTGGTGATTTACGACGATGTGGAGGTGGGTGAGGGGTGTGAGCTCCATGCCAACGCCGTGCTCCATCCAGGCAGTCGACTCGGTCGTGGTTGTGTTGTGAATTCCAATGCTGTGATTGGTTCGGAAGGGTTTGGTTTTGTGCCGACGGCCCGCGGATGGCGAAAGATGCCCCAAACCGGTCAGGTGGTTTTAGAGGACGGCGTTGAGGTTGGTTGTGGCAGCACAATCGACCGCCCCTCTGTGGGCGAAACACGCATTGGTGCTGGCTCCAAAATCGATAACCTTGTTCAAATTGGCCACGGTGTGACCACCGGCCGCGGTTGTGCATTGGCGTCACAAGTCGGCATCGCCGGTGGCGCCAAGCTTGGCCATGGAGTGATTTTGGCCGGCCAGGTGGGCGTCGCCAATCGAGCCGTGGTGGGCGACGGGGCGATTGCGAGCTCGAAAAGTGGGATCCACGGTGAGGTTGCGCCCGGTGAGGTGGTGAGTGGTTATCCAGCGATTCCCAATCGACTCTGGTTGCGGTGTTCTGCGGCATTCAGCAAGTTGCCCGAGATGGCGAAGACCCTTCGGGAGTTGAAGCGCGACATCTCTCAGTAACCTCAGCGCCTGTTCTGCCGCACGGGTTCGTCATGGCTCAGTACCGCGTCGTTCTTTTGCCAGGCGATGGCATTGGGCCTGAAATCACAGCCGTGGCGCGCCAGTTGCTGGATGTGGTGGCCCAGCGTCACGGCTTTCAGCTCATGTTTGAGGAGCAGCCGATTGGTGGCTCTGCGATTGATGCGACCGGCGAACCACTGCCTGCCAGCACGCTCAAGGCATGTCAGTCGGCCGATGCGGTGCTATTGGCAGCGATTGGAAGCCCTCGCTTCGACAGTTTGCCCCGGGAGAAACGACCCGAAACGGGTCTGCTCGCTCTGCGATCAGGCCTTGAGCTGTTCGCCAATCTCAGGCCTGTGAAGATCGTCCCCGCGTTGATTGGGGCCAGCAGCCTCAAGCAGGAGGTGATTGAAGGGGTCGACCTGATGGTGGTTCGCGAGCTCACCGGTGGCATTTATTTCGGTCAACCGAA
>CAXDNN010000006.1:0-33853 GCA_963990675.1 uncultured Synechococcus sp. | reverse complement strand
CACGAGCGCAACGCTCACAACTTCCCCCTCGACCTCGCAGCTGCTGAGTCCACTCCTGTGGCACTCCAAGCACCTGCCATCGGTTGATCTGGAATCAATCCTGTTCCTTAGGAACAGCAGCGATTCAGATCAACTGAATCGCAAAGCCCTCACCGCAAGGTGGGGGCTTTTTGTTGCAACAACATTCGGCAGCATCGACTGAATCACAACGAAACCAAGGAGGCGAAAACAAAAACTCTCCAGCCAAACGACCAAGCGAATCCATGGCAATTGATTCAAAGCTCACGGCACGTCGATCAGCTCAATGATCTCGATGGCTTTGCGGAGCAAGTCAGTCAGGTGCGTGCGGTGCTGACGATCAGCAACAGGACCGCTCATATGGCTGGGGTCTTGGGTGTGCCATGCGTGGTGATCCTCGACAACGGCTCGATTACGAACTGGCCAGACATTGGCGACCAATCACCGCTTTATCCACGTACCCGTCTGGTGCGACGGGGGAACGACCCATGGGTGGCACCCTGGAACGGGGATGGGCAGCCCTGAAACGCATGCTGCAGAAACGCTGAAGTGAATCCGATCTGCAAAGCTCCAGGGATGACAGAGGCTCGGTCGATGCTCACCTCGCCAGATAACGCGACAACCCCAAAGCAGCGCCGAAAGCGACAGCGATCGCCCATCGAACGTGTCATCCGCTGGGGGCCTTGGCACTATCGCTTTTGGCGAGAAATCGCCCGTTGGTGTTACGAACAATCCCTCCACAACCCTGCTGTTGTGGATGCGGCGCTGGGGTTTCCTGCCCATGGCGAACTCCTACAGGGCTACGACGCCATTCGTCGTGAAACCTTGGAGATCGCGCTTTCGGGTCGGCTGCCGGCCAACCACGAAATCATGGAGCAGCAACGAACGCTGTATGAATTTGATCGCAAAGCTTGGGGGATGCTGCCATTGCGGGGCTACGGCTACAACTACCCGGCCAATCAAGACCTCATCCCCACGCTCAAAGCCTTTTTGAAACGCCACCCCGATGTGGTCTCTGCTGCCGTGAGCCTGTTCCCACCCGGGAAAATATTGCGACCGCACAAAGGTCCGTTCAAAGGAGTGTGGCGTTTTCACCTGCCCCTGTATGTGGAAAGGCTTGAGAACAGCACAACATCCTGTGAACTCTTGATCGATGGAGTCACGTACTACCTCCAGGAAGGAGAGGGATTCCTTTGGGATGACACATTTCTGCACTCCGCGGTGAATCGTTCTGAACAACCGCGGGTGGTTCTTTTATTTGATATTTTCCGACATGACCAGCCGTTTTGGTTGATCGGGATGAGTTGGGTGTTCCTCTGGGTCGCCCAAATTTGGCAACACCTCCAAAACATGCGCGAGCGCGCCCTGCTGCGATGACCAAGCTCGAGGAACTCATCCAAGAGCATCAGCTCAAACGCCATCCAGAAGGGGGGTGGTATCGAGAACTGCATCGCAGCACAACGCTGGTGCAGCGGACTGATGCGTTACGACGCCCTGGCTTAACCGCCATTTTGTTCCTCTTACCGAAAGCAGAGATCAGTTGCTGGCATCGGGTTTGTGGCGCCGATGAGGCATGGATTCATATCGATGGCGCTGCTCTCCATCTGCTCCAGTGCAAGCCCGATGGTTCGGATCTGCAGGAGATCATGTTAAGTCGGGAGAATCCACTCCATGTGGTGCCTGGTGGGTGGTGGCAGGCAGCTCGATGCCACGGCTCCTATGCCTTGATGAGCTGCTGCGTCGGCCCTGGTTTCGACTTCGCCGACTTTGAAATGCTGCGGCAACAATTGGAATCGAAACGCCCGGTGTTGCCCCATCCAGAACTGATCTGAAGCCGTCGAGGTGAGCGGCGCAGTCGATGGCTTCGTAGCCTCTCTTTGACCGACCTTTAGCCATGGGCAGCAGCTTCGGCGATCTCTTCCGCATCAGCACCTTCGGGGAATCCCATGGCGGAGGCGTTGGCGTGATTGTGGAGGGCTGCCCACCAAGGCTGGAACTGGATTTAGATGAAATCCAAGCAGAACTCAACCGACGCAAACCAGGACAAAGTCACATCACAACACCACGGAAAGAAGCCGATCAGGTGGAGATTCTGAGTGGCTTGCTGGATGGGAAAACCACCCTTGGCACCCCCATTGCCATGTTGGTACGCAATAAAGATCAGCGACCGGGGGATTACACAGACATGGCCGTGGCCTTTCGGCCCTCCCATGCCGATGCCACCTATCAATCCAAATACGGCATCCAAGCCCGTAGCGGAGGCGGACGAGCATCAGCCCGCGAAACCATCGGCAGAGTTGCGGCTGGCGCAATTGCCAAACAACTTTTACGCCAAGCAGCCGGAACAGAAGTTCTGGCGTGGGTGAAACGGATTCACTCAATCGAAGCCAATGGAATCGACCCCTCCACAGTTTCGATGAATGACGTTGAAGCCAACATTGTGCGCTGTCCAGAGGCCTCCGTGGCCAATCAGATGATCGAACGCATTGAGGCGATTGGTCGAGAAGGCGATTCCTGCGGTGGGGTGATCGAGTGCGTTGTTAGGCACCCTGCCATGGGGCTCGGGATGCCGGTGTTCGACAAATTGGAAGCCGACCTCGCCAAAGCGGTGATGTCACTACCTGCCACAAAAGGCTTTGAAATCGGCTCTGGATTCGGTGGAACCCTCTTGAAAGGCAGCGAACACAATGACGCCTTCATCCCAGGAGACGATGGCCGTCTCCATACCGCTACGAACAACTCCGGGGGGATCCAAGGTGGGATTAGCAACGGGGAACCAATCGTGATCAGGGTGGGGTTCAAGCCAACAGCCACCATTCGCAAAGAACAGCAGACCATCGACTCTGAGGGCAACGCCACCACCCTCGCCGCCAAAGGACGACACGACCCCTGCGTGCTACCTCGGGCCGTACCGATGGTGGAAGCGATGGTGGCCCTGACGCTGGCAGATCATCTGCTCAGACAACAGGGCCAGTGCAGCCTTTGGTGAACGTCAGCCCGCCTTGGACGTGACAGCTTGATCGCGCGTTGCGGACGACGATTCAGCTGCTGACTTCAGTGACTTCACTGATTTAGACGAGCTACGCGTCCGCGTTCGACGCGCTGGTTTTTGGGTAGCGAGCTTCTTGTTCACCGTCTTCCGCGGACGAGAAGCAGTTGACCGACTGCGATGACTCAGCACTAACGCCCATTCCTCATCGGTGAGCGTGGAGGGCTTGCTTCCATGGGCATACGCCAGCTTGGCAGCCTTCTCGATGTCTTTAATCAAGTTGGTCCAGGACGTGGCAAACCTTTTGTCGGATTGCGATTTAGCACCACTCTCCACAAGGGTTTCGACGACCCCTGCAGCAGTGACCTTTTTGCGGCGGCGGTTGAAGATTTCCTTCTGAAGCTGGGCAATCAGAGCATCAGCCTTATCGCTGAGCTTGATCGTGATCTGAGACATCAAACGATGCATCGGCTATCTCATCTGTAGCATTCCGGACTCACTGCGACCACTCAGGTGCCTTCAGGCTGAGGTCGGCGACCGTTTCAGCCAGCCGAGCAGCTCTGGATCAACGCACTCATCCCCGAAACCGTGATCGCCGATCGCTCGGCGCCCGAGAGCAACGGCGTCGTGGCCAGCTCCAAGCCAATCCGAAAGATCATTCGTTGTCAGACCACCTGCAGCCACCACAAACGGCAACGGCCCCAGGGGAGCTTCAAGCCTTTTCCAGTACTCAACACCAACCGTGACCGCCGGGAACAACTTCACGACCCGACAACCAAATGCAACGGCCTGTTGAACCTCAGTGGGGCTCAACACTCCTGGAATGAGCAGTTGTCCTTGATCCCGGGCCGCACTCACCAACGAAGGATCCCAACAGGGAGCCATCGCATAGGCAAGATCAAGCGCCTTCAGGTCTGGAAGTGCCTCCATCGCCACAACCGAAGCAGCTCCCACATGAAAGCGAGGGCAGCACCCTTGGATCTCCCGCACGAAACGTCTCCAACCCGCGTGGGAACTCCAAGCCACCTCGACATGACAAAGGTCTGCATCGTGAAGAACCTTCAGCTGATCGAGGAGCCGTTGAGAATTGAGTGGATCGTCCAACTGAGGACGCACCACCAATAAAAAAGGCTGACGCTGCAAGGAGGCAATGATTGCCTCCTGCTGCGCCAGCCATTTGGAATCAATGGAATCAGACGTATTCAGCAATCCGAACGTCTCTCTTGATCAAGAGCTCCTGAAGCTCCTCTGCATCAACAGTTTCCTGCTCGATCAACATCCCCGCAAGCTCATCGAGAACAGCACGGTTATCCACCAGAACCTTGGTGGCCCGCTTGTAGGCAACATCAACAAGCTCTGAAACTTCCTGGTCGATGGTGGCGGCGGTTTCTTCCGAGAAGTCCCGTTCAGCCGCGATATCTCGACCCAGGAACATGCCCCCTTGGGCACGGCCCAGCGCCACTGGTCCGAGAACATCGCTCATGCCAAAGCGCGTGATCATCTGTCGTGCAGTTGAAGCAACCTGTTGAAGGTCGTTCGAGGCACCTGTTGTGACTTCGTCTTCGCCGTAGACGATCTCTTCAGCAACGCGGCCACCGAGGGCAACCGCCATTTGATTTTGAAGATAAGCGCGTGAGTACAAACCTGATTCCATCCGTTCTTCACTTGGCGTGAAGAAGGTGAGTCCCCCAGCATTGCCGCGGGGAATGATCGAAATCTTTTGAACTGGGTCGTAATCAGGCATCAGAGCGCCAACTAAGGCATGGCCCGCCTCGTGAT
Source organism: uncultured Synechococcus sp. (assembly GCA_963990675.1). Classification (GTDB taxonomy): domain Bacteria; phylum Cyanobacteriota; class Cyanobacteriia; order PCC-6307; family Cyanobiaceae; genus Parasynechococcus. The sequence continues at coordinate 29,067 of CAXDNN010000006.1, read as the reverse complement.
AAGCCACCAGACGTGCTCGACGTTCACTCATCACACGGTCTTTTTTCTCGGGACCGGCCATAACCCGTTCGATGGCATCACTGATCTCGTCGTTGCTGACTTCAGTCAACTCACGGCGAGCAGCCAAAATTGCGGCCTCATTAAGGAGGTTCGCAAGGTCTGCGCCGGTGTATCCGGGAGTACGACGCGCAACTTTGTCGAGGTCAACATCCTTCGCCAAGGTTTTGCCACGGGCGTGAACACCCAAAATCTGGAGACGCCCGGAATAGTCAGGGCGATCGACGGTGACCTGACGGTCGAAGCGACCTGGACGCATTAATGCTGCATCCAGCACATCAGGACGGTTGGTCGCAGCAACAATAATGATGCCGGTATTGCCCTCAAAACCGTCCATCTCAGTCAAGAGTTGGTTGAGAGTTTGTTCGCGTTCATCGTTACCACCACCAAGGCCGGCACCACGCTGACGTCCAACCGCATCGATCTCGTCAATAAATACGATGCAGGGAGCGTTCTTTTTGGCCTGCTCGAACAAGTCACGCACGCGGCTTGCACCAACACCGACGAACATTTCGACAAATTCTGATCCGGAGATCGAGAAGAAGGGAACCCCCGCTTCACCAGCAACTGCTTTGGCCAGCAGCGTCTTACCGGTTCCTGGAGGACCAACCAGCAAAACACCCTTGGGAATCTTCGCTCCAACAGCGGTAAAGCGATCGGGATTTTTCAGGAAGTCGACGACCTCAGTGAGTTCGAGCTTGGCGCCCTCGATCCCGGCGACATCAGTAAATGTGATTTGCGTAGACGGTTCCATTTGGACCCGCGCCTTGCTCTTCCCGAACTGCATGGCGGGATTGCCACCACCACCACCCTGGGCTCGGCGGAACAAGAAAAACAAACCACCGAGAAGGAGAAGCGGGAAAATCAAACTGCCAGCGGCCTGCTGCCAACCTGGCGTTTGACGGGAAGGCTGAACAGCAATGTCGACATTATGTTCAGTCAAAAGACCGAGCAACTCACGATCGGGAGCCAAGTTGACTTGAGCTCGGCGACCGTCGTTCTCAACGACTTGAGCCGTCCCTTGGTCGGGTGCAATCAACACACGGCTGATCTGGTCGTCTTTCACAGCCTCAACAAATTCGCTGTAGCGAATGGTGTTGACCTGGGGCTGATTGCCACCGCCGCCGCCAAAGAAGGCCGGTGCAATCACGACAATTGCCAAGACCAATAGGGCACCTAGCCCGATGTTTCGCCAACGCTTGTTCACAGGTTGCCTCTACAAGATGAAGGAATGTTAAACGGGGTTAGGGAATCATGAGGAACGGAGCACCTCAACGACGCTCTTGAAGGCAAACCACTCAGGGATCTCCTCGCCTCCTCGCAGCATTTTTCGGAACTGGGTGCCGCTGAGCTTTTTCACATGGAGTCCACGTGCTTCCGCATGTTCAGCGGTGACGTAGCCCTCTTCCTGGGTGTAAACGAGATTCAGAGAAGGCACCGTTTCCATGGTGAGCTCTGGAGCACACTCCTTCGCAAAGTTCTGAGCGTCATAGGGGCCGTAAAAATCGTCGCCACTCAGGGATGACTTACAACCCGCCATATCGCGGCCAATGATGAAGTGAGTGCACCCATAATTCCTGCGAATAATCATGTGCTGGAGCGCCTCCCTTGGCCCTGCCATGTGCATCGCATAGGGGAGATAAGCCCACCGAATCCGATCATTGTTGACCTCAGCCGCCAAACGCTCATAGGTCTCAAAACGCACCGAGCCTGGGATGTCGTCCTGCTGGGTTGGTCCACAGGTGGGATGCACCAATACCACAGCGTTTTCGCTCACATTTTGGGCATGTAGAGCCCGGGTAAACAGCTCATAATGCGCGCGGTGAATGGGGTTGCGGCATTGGAAGGCCACCACATCTTCCCCATGGGGCAAAGCAGAACGGACTTCTGCTGGGGTTTTGCAAGGGAAAACGCGATTTGGCAGCTCCAAACCCTTCAGCGTGCCGCCTAGGTAAAAGCATTTGCGCTCCATGGCGATCATGCGCACCGCTGGGTGCTCAAGCGATGTCGTGCCGTAACACCCTTGGGCCTCAGCCACCTTGTTGGGTTCCCACTTGTCCTCCACCTCGAGAAGAGCAAGCTCTTGCCCCTTGTAGGTCAACAAAAGTTTGTCGCCCACCACCACATCGTCACGATCGGTGTCCATCACGATTGGCAAACCAAAGAGATGACCTGCAGCGGTGCGATGACCGGACACCACAGCGTCGTAGTCCTCCTGGTGCATGAAGCCGCGAAGAGGGGAAAACCCGCCCACCACCAGCAATTCCACGTCGCAGGCGTTGCGGTCGGAGCATTCCAACGTTTTGGTTGCTGATGCCTTAAGCGCCGATTGCTCCGCGTTCGGCACCATTAGATCCACCAGCGTGCCGCCGTAGGGCGCGATCACTCCGGATCTCTGGGCTGAGGCAGAAGCACTGGCGGTCATGGAAACTCACTAAGACCGCGCGATTCTCACAGATGAACGCTGAAACGCCCAGCCCCAAAAAAAAAGGGGGCTCTCGCCCCCCCAAGGTTGATTGATCAAATTCAGTGATCAAGCATCTTCTAAGCGGCCATAAAGTTCGCCAACCACTTTGATATCAACCACTTCCCGGCCACCCATGTCGGAGTCGGAAGGCTGAATCGCTGTGAAGACACCGGCAAACTCACCGGTTTCGGGGTCCACCTTGGTGATCGACATGCTCATCGTGCCGACTCCATCGATGTAGCGCTTGTTGTTGTCCTTCTCGAGATCTTTCTCATCGCCGCCGAGGGCAATTAAGCCTTGGGCGTACTGAACACCGGTGGTGAGAGCACGACCCTTGGGATCAATGAAGTTGCTCGTGCGGTAGCTCGGAGTGCGATAGGTGCCTTCGAAATCCGTGCTGGTCGTGATTGCTGCACCATCAGCGGTGGCATTCAAAGACTTACTGGAGAACGAGAACGGGAATTCTTCGCCACCAGGAACAAGCACTGTGATGGGCTGAAAGTCGATCCCACCTTTCTCTTGGAACTGAAGCCCAGATTCGGTCACCGACAGATCGCCATACACCTCGTCAAGGCTGGAGGTGTAACGGGTGAGAATTTTGCCCTCAACAAATTCGGCCTGCTGGCGAACGTTCTTGGGCTCTTCCTTGGCATAGACCTGCACCGGGTGCATACAGATCTCACGAAGTTGGTACTTCTGACCAGCGGTTAGCGGAATGGAGCCACGGGCAGCATCGCCAATCGTTGGGCAATCATTGGCTTTACCCGTGTTGCGAATGTCGTCGTAGGTGACGTTGGACCCACCACGGTTTGCATCATTACCACCGCTGCAAGCCGTAGTGAAAAAGGTGAGGCATAAGGCCAGCACTACGGCCAGCAGGGAACGAATGCGCATGGGAGGAGGCTGACGACTAACGCTTTGACGAACGGCAATGCCGTCGAATCTCGATCTTACAGGGCTTGAAACTCGAGCCAGAGCCAGCTTTTGCAGGTCTCAACAACTCGTTTGATTACCACTATCGACTGGGGCCACCGCAGCGATGTGGGACTGATGCATCGCATCAAGAAGCTCATGGGCCATCGACAATTTGGACATTAAGGGCATCTCTCGGATCCAGTCATGGCCCAATAACCACCCGCCATTGGCCTGGTCACCAAAGCCCTGGCCCTGGCGATCGATGGGATTCACCATCAACAAATCACAACCCTTCGCAGCAAGCTTGGCCTTGCCCAGTTCGATCAAGGCTGCGTCCTTGCCTGCCAATGCGGCAAAACCGAGCAGAGTCTGTCCGTGGGGCCGTCGCTTCGAAAGCGCCGCCAACAAGTCTGGAACCTGGCTCCAACCCGAGGCCAGCAACTCGGGCAACTGCTGCTTTGACACCTTTGTTGCTGAGCTCTCCGCACGACGCAAATCAGCCACGGCAGCCACCATCGCAATGGCATCCATCGACGGCTGACGATCAGCAAGCACCCGCGCCATGTCGTCAGCAGTGGTGACAGGGATGCAATCAAGCCCCTCGCACCATGGCTCTGGAACAGAAAGCGGCCCATGCACCAGTTGAACGGTGGCTCCCCGCAAACGCGCAACCTGGGCTAACAAGACACCCATGTGCCCAGTACTTCGATTGGTGAGAACCCTGGCTTGATCAATGGACTCATGGGTAGCCCCAGCGGTGACCAATAGATGCTTTCCCTCCCAATCCCGCTCAGGAACGGCCCAGTCTTGACCCCGGCTGAACAAGGCTGCCGCGGCCAATTCGATCAAGATTGGATCCGCCATCCGGCCATCCCCGCGGCGATCACAAGCCAACAACCCAGACGAGGGCAAAAGTGAAACAACCCCCGGGAAGGCCTGAACGACTCGCCAATTCTGTTGAACAGCAGGGTGATTCCACATGGCCGTATTCATCGCTGCGGCGACCAAAACAGGCACCTCAGTCGCCAGAAGCACGCTGGCCAATAGCCCTTCTCCCGATCCCTGAGACCAACGGCTCAATGAGCTGGCACTCATCGGAGCGACAACCACTAAGTCCGCCCATTCAGCCAATTCAATGTGCAGTGGTCGGCTTCGGGACGGATCCCATTGATCACCATCGCAGCAACACGGATGGCGACTCAAACTTGCGAGGGCGACCGCACTCACCAAGCGTTCCGCACTGGGGGTGACCAAACAGCGCACAACAGCACCCGCTTTGACCAGGGCACTCACCAATAACGGTGTTTTCACCGCAGCGATGCTGCCGCTAACCGCCACGAGCACATGCCGCCCAACCAACGGACCCGGCATGGAATCAGTCCTCATCGAAAGGTTCCTGATCCACAAGATGGTGATAAGGAAGTGTCAACTCAGGCCGATGAATGGCCAAAGCTCGTAACAGGTGCCAGTCCTTGAGACTGTCGAAGGGGGTGTGGTAATCGTCTTCTTCGAGCCGCCGTGCCAGCTCTGCCGTCGTGGCGTCATCAAATGCTTCGAGCTGTTCCGGCGTAACCATCAGCTTCTGCAAAGCCCCATGCTTCAGTTTGACGTAATCCCTGACAGCTAGCTTTTGCTAGCGGGGAATTAGCTCAGCTGGTAGAGCGCTGCGATCGCACCGCAGAGGTCAGGGGTTCGAGTCCCCTATTCTCCACTCAAATGAGACGCCATATCCCTCTTCTGCTGGCGCTCGGCTCTGTAGTCCTACTGAGCACATTGGCCCGTCCAGCAGCACTGCTGACCTTCACAGCACTGGCCATGGCTTGGGCTGTTGGTCACAAACAAATCCGACGTCCTTAGCCCCCTATGGGGTAAAAGGGGGGGGAGATTAACCCCACCCCCCCGTAATCGATGTCGCAGTCGAAACGCGAGCAGGTCGTGAGCCACCTGCGCTACATCCGGCAGGAGCTTCGTGAGATGCACCAAGGAGTGATGGAAGACGGCCTTTTGCCTGAAGCAGGAGAAGTTCGTGGCGTAATGGCACAAATGGAGGCCCTGCTAGAGCTCCTCGAGGGCAAATCATCCCGCAAAGCGAAAGCTGAGTCCAAGTAGATCTGAGCCGATCTGAGCCCAAGCGGCTGCCCAATCGACCCACCCAGGGTTGGCTCGGTGCATCCCGATCCTCGAGCCCGGGTCATCCCCGGGCTTTTTGGGTGGAATTTTCGTTCCGTAGGGCATGAAACCGGTCAGGTCCTGATGTTTGAGGTAAACAGAGGGTCGAAACATTGACCGGGTGGTGGGGATCCCTGGTTCCTGTCTCATTCGCTTCATCTGACTCGGGAGTTTGAACCTTGCGACGACTCCAATCCACTCGCCTTCAAACCCAATGGGGCGAAGCGATTCATCGTCTTGAGCATTGGACTCAAAATCCATGGAGGAGATTGTCACTCCTCGCCATTGCACTCTTCAGTGGATTTTTGTTGGGTAGTGCCGTGACCTCCGTCGCGGGTGTTCTCTCCCAAATGGATCCCGTGGCTTCGCTCATTGTGGTTCTTGGCACTGAAGTCACTGTGCGCCGCGTTCGCAGGTCGGGAACGTCATGGACGCTCCCAGAACAATTGCTAGACCTCAGCCGGATCGGATTTCTCTATGGGCTCTTTCTTGAGGCGTTCAAGCTGATCTAGCGGCGCTTTAGCCCTGCACACAGACAAATTCAGGGGAGCTCCATACCCTGCAGATTGGCTCCTCTGCTGCCATCCATGGCTGGCAATCACTACTTCTTGGAATTGGAACCGCCTGAAGAGCGGCTTCGCCATGCCCCCCATGTGGTGATTGTTGGTGGCGGATTTGCTGGAATTCAAGCCTGTCGTGCCCTAGCTCAATCAGAGGTGCGAATCACCCTGATCGACAAACGCAACTTCAATTTGTTCCAGCCGTTGCTTTATCAAGTAGCAACTGGATTGGTCGCGAGCGGCGACATTGCAACACCCCTACGCGAGCTAGTGGGCAAACAACCAAACGTGCAAATCCTGCTCGGCGAAGTCACGCAATTGATCCCCGATGAACACAAAATCGTGTTCAACGGAAAAACTTTTAGTTACGACCATCTCGTGCTCGCAACGGGGTCTGGCAGCAGCTTTTTCGGGAAAGACAACTGGCGCACCTTTGCTCCACCGATGAAAATCCTCGAGCACGCCGAAGAAATCCGCAGACGCCTGCTCATGGCGATGGAGCAAGCGGAGCAGACTCCTGATCCCGAAGCACGGCAATTTCTTCAAACCGTTGTTGTCATCGGCAGTGGGCCGAGTGGCTGCGAGATGGCAGGGGCCGCCTCTCGAATGCTGCGATGGTCTCTGAAGGATTCCTACCAACAGTTGGATCCAACCCAAACACGAATTCTCCTGATTGACCCGGGTGACAAGGTGCTACGAAGCATGCCTGAGGAGCTCTCCCAAGAAGCCCTACAAGCACTGCAAAAAACGGGCGTGGAATTCCTGCAGCAGAGTCGTGTGGAAAGCATGCGCCCAGGGGAAGTGGTGGTGAGCACTCCTCATGGACAGCAATGCATTCGCGCCGCAACTGTGATCTGGACCGCAGGTGTTCGGGCCTCACACCTTGGTCAAGCGTTAGAGGCCACCACAGGTTGCAGCATCGATCGCGGCGGACGCGTTGTGGTGGAACCTGACTTTTCTATTGGTAGCCATCCCGAGATTCGCATTGCTGGTGATCTCTGCAGCTACAGCCACACCAAAACTGGCCATCCCCTCCCGGGTATGGCATCACCTGCCAAACAGGCAGGCAGTTTTATTGGCAAAGACATTGCCGCCGTGGTGGCCGGTCGACCACGCCCGACATTTCACTACTTGGATCTCGGAAGCATGGCCATTGTCGATGGGTCGAGCGCAGTTGCCGACTTGCGAGGCCTCAAATTCTCAGGTCTGATCGGAGTCCTGCTTTGGGCTGGAGTGCATTTAGGACTCATCCACGACATGCAGCAACGGATCTCCCTCGCCACAAAATGGGTTTTTGCTCTACTCACTCGACAGCGAGCGTCCATGTTGCTAACGGGCATGCCCAGCCAGCACATGGATCTCAATGCAGCGGATGCGCACTTTCCAATGCGCTCCGGTGAAGGGCCTTCGATTGCATCCCCAGATGCGGCCTTGCAAGCCGCCATGGAGTACTACTCCAAGGAAATCTCTGGCATGTCGAATCATCAAACGTCGAACACTCAAGAGCTGAACGACACCAATGAGGATTCCGCAGCAGATTCAGCTGCTGCCATCAAATAAAGCAGCGCCATGCGCACAGGAACCCCATTCCTGACTTGCTCTTCCACAAGACATATGGATGGGTCGTCCAACAACTGACTTGTCATCTCAACGCCACGGTTGACAGGTCCAGGATGCAGGACGGGCACCTGTCGGCCACATAACTGAAGTCGCGCGTGGCTCAAGCCATAGTCCCGGTGGTAGCGCTCGAGGCTGGTCAACAACTGCTGTGTCATGCGCTCCTTCTGGAGTCGCAGTGTCATCACCGCATCTGCACCAGGCAACGCTTGTTCCAGCCGGCGTTCAACGGTGACCGTTCCGCGCTGAGCAATGGGATCGCAGGACAGCCCGGGGGGTGGGGCATCCACAAACGCTACAAACTCCTCCGGCAACAAACTTCTAGGTCCACACAGCACCACATCCGCTCCACAGCCAGTCAGAGCCCAGAGATTGGAGCGGGCCACGCGAGAATGCAGGATGTCTCCAACAATCACGATTTTTTTACCGTTTAAGGCTTGAGGGGTTGGCTTCTGAACATCGAAGTGACGGGCCAGGGTGAGGAGATCCAACAAACCCTGACTTGGATGGCTATGGAGACCATCTCCTCCATTCAGCACCACGGTGCGTTCCCCCAGCTGATCCAAATCAGCCGCGAGTTGCTGAGGAACTGATGTGGAGCGATGACGAACAACCAACACGTCAGCTCCCATGGCGACGTAGGTGCGGGCGGTATCCAAAACGCTTTCTCCCTTACTGAGCGAACTACTGGAGGGAGAAAAACTCATCACATCGGCAGATAGCCGCTTTGCCGCCAACTCGAAACTGCTCCGAGTCCGGGTACTGGGCTCAAAGAAGAGCGTGGCCACAAGACGCCCCTGCAGCGCTGGCAACTTGCGAACACCCGTGACGGGGAGGGATCGGAATCGTTGAGCGAGCTCAAGGATCGCAGCGAAATCGTCCCGAGAGAATGAGGCCAGATCAAGAATGTGACGGTGGTGCCATCCGCTCATAACGTCACCTCATCACTCGGTGACCAAGCCTGGGCAAGGGACGGACGACGATCCCCCTTGGCACGACGACTAACGCTACGACTCAGTTGCAAATACCAACGCCAGGGGTGCTCTTGCCCCTGAGAAATTCCAATTCGCGTTGTATTCACAAGCACTGGGCTAGCGAGGGATGCCGGTCTTGGTGCCAGCCACACGTCATGTTCGCCCGTCACCGGACAACTGTCATCTCCCCGATCAAGACCAAAACGCCGAGCCAGTAGCCCTGGACCAGCTGCCACCCGCTCCAGCTCATCTGGCATCGCGATCGCTCGAAGCAAGACTCCGTTAGCCCAATCAGAGCGATCCGTCACCACATTCACGCAGTGATGGATGCCATAGCTGACATACACATAAAACCGACCTGGCTCACCGAAAAGGGTTTCGTTTTGCGGTGAACGGCGGCGGTAACCATGACAAGCAGGGTCGTCCTGGGAATACGCCTCTGTTTCGACAATCACGCCCCACAACAAACTTCCATCCGTCTGCCGCTTCACCAACCTGCAACCCACGAGGTCCGGTCCGACCACTTCTGCTGCACGGGAGAAGAATGAAGAAGGGAGAGCTTGCCTGATGTCGCGCTGGTTAACGATGCCGATTCCATCGGGACGGTCTTTAAAAGTAGACATCTGCGCAGCAAGGGCGACGAATCAGCGTGGTGAAGGCGTTATCCCAAAGGGGAAGTCCGCACAAACGTTGGGTCAACTTTTTTGGGAGAACACAATGGCGTTGGGACGAGCAGCGATTCAGCCACGACGCCCCCCTTTTCCTCTCCGAGAGCATGGCCGCCTCAATCGATCACGCTTCCCAACAACTCCAAGCCCGGCGGGACGGCACTTTTTTAGTGCTTGCCGGACTCTTCTTAGGGACGCTAGGGATGCTCAATATCCTGGGACTCACGCGCTTCCTGCAACTCGGACACATCGGAACTTGGCCCATCGTTGTAGCCATTGGTGCGCTCCCCTACCCGATCACGTTTCTCTGCACAGATCTGATCAGTGAGTTATGGGGGGAAGAGAAAGCCAACCAGCTGGTCTGGGTGGGGTTACTGCTCAATGGCTGGGTGGTGTTCATCCTCTGGCTTGGCGGACTACTACCGGGCCTACCAGGCAGTGACGACAGCACCTTTCGCACCATCCAAGAACTTAGCTTTGGCGCGATCGGGGCCTCCATGGCGGCCTATCTCACGGCCCAATTCATTGATGTGCGCTTGTTCCATTTTTGGAAGCAGCTCACCAACGGCAAAGCCCTTTGGCTCCGCAACAACGGCTCCACCCTGGTGAGTCAACTTGTCGATACAAGCGCCGTGGTGTTAATCAGTCATTACGGCGCCCACGTCTTACCCATCAATGCGGATCATCCACTCTTGCCACAACTAGGCAGCTTCATTGTGGGTGGATATTTATTCAAAGTGTTGGCTGCCCTTGCCGACACATTGCCCTTCATCTGGCTCACGGGATGGCTGCGAAAATGGCTTGAAATGAGCGACAACACAATGGGTACCGACCAATCAAGCTCTTAAGCTTTCAATCAATCGCTGAATGCCATATCAGGCCAGAACCTATGGGACTATTCGGCATCCAAAAACTTTATCTTAAAGACGAGCCTACGAACATCGTTCAAGCTGCTTCAGCACGACTGAGAAGCAGACAGACAATCACACCAAACAGTTGCGATATCATCACCATCACAGGCAACGAAGAATGTTATATCGCCCAATTCATTCACCACTACCTTTACTTAGGCTTCAAAAATATATTTATCGGAATCAATAATTGCCATGACAATACTCCAGCCATTCTAAAGAAAATAGCCAAAATCTATCCCAACATTTTTATCTACAACACCGATCAACCACAACGCCTCCATCGGCAAAGCGGCTCCTATGCGGCACTACTCAATGAGGCATCTCATCGCACCAAGTCGAGCCATTGCCTCGTGGTCGATATCGACGAATACTGGTTCTCCAACAAGCCGAACCGATCGATCACAAGTTATCTCAGGCAATTCGATCAATTTGACTTGATGTTTACCAATTGGCTTTGCACCTACGGGCAAAGCCATCAGACCTGCTTTACAGACCTCACAACGGCCAAGATTGATCTAAAAAAATCACAGGGGAAAAGTATTTTCAACTACTCAATACCATTACGCAAGCTTCGAGCACATGTGCCCGACGTGGAATCTCCAGAGAGAGCAGTTTTTGTTAGTAACAATGGTCAAGAAATTGAATGGATGAATGAGGTCAATAAACTGGATCCAAATGCATCCCTACCTCAACACCTAAGACAAGTGAATCAATCGCACCAGGATCTCGATAAATCACAAAACTCGGCATGGATTCTGCATCAGATTGTTCGCAGCGAGCTGGAATATTCATTAAGACTGTTTGAACCTAGGGTTGCCAAGCATCCAGAACCATTTAAAACGAATCGCCACGGCTGGATCATGCCAAAAGAGAGTCGCCAAGAACGACATTTTTTTAAATCAATCCTTTCCAAGAAATCTTTCAACAAAAGCTACAACAAAATTTATGAGAAATTTCTGCGTCAATGTCAAATCAAGAGTATTGTCGAAAAAAGCTGCAATCGCATCACCGAGAGACAAGTCTTTTATAAAATCAATCAACTAAGCCATCAAAAAATTGATACCTATCAATCTATTTGGAGAGAACTATTTCAAGGAACCCGCTTCCTCCCCTATTTAGAGCTGCGCCTCCAAACAAAAAAGCGACTCAAAATCAACGATTGTTCTTGAGTTCCTGAAAGTCGGCCCACAAACCCTTGAACAGCTCCAAACTGATCGAAGATTGGTTCACGTTGATGGAAGCCGCTCTAACTGGGTTCAACCTCGGAACTGTGCTCGTGGCCAGCATTGCGCTGTTTCCCTTGGCCTGCTTGTTCTTTGGCACCAAAGGTGGTTACTACAACACGGATAAATACGACGGCAACGGCACCGCTCATTAGATGCAGTGCAGGGTCTAACAACCCGATGGATGAACACGCCCCCACCCTTTGAAATGCCTGCCTCGCTTCCCAACCCTGCTGACAGCACGGAAGACATCCGCCTGGCACTTCGGAGTTGGCCTGAAGTCGAAACGTATCTCCAGACCTGCAAAGGCGTGATTATTCCGCTGGGGTCCACCGAGCAACACGGCCCAACGGGAGCGATCGGAACCGATGCGCTGACAGCGGAAGCAATCTCCCTCGAAGTCGGCCGCCGCACCGGGGTTCTTGTCACACCAGCCCAAGCCTTCGGCATGGCTGAACATCACCTGGGGTTTGCCGGAACCATGAGCTTGCAACCCGCCACTCTTCTGGCGGTTATGCAAGACCTCATCTTGTCGTTAGCGCGCCATGGCTTTGAACGGGTGTTTGTGATCAATGGCCACGGTGGCAACATCGCTACCACCAAAGCCGCCTTTGCCCAAGCTCATGGGACAGCAGCAACTCGCGGCCTCCCTGCATCGCCACACCTGCGCTGTCGCCTCTCAAATTGGTTCATGGCGGGCCCAGTGATGCGGCAAGCCCGTGATCTTTACGGCGATAAAGAAGGTCATCACGCCACACCAAGTGAAATCGCCGTCACGCTTCAGGTCGAACCCAGCTTGCAAAGCAAACAGCGCGCCTTGGAGGATCCAGCGCCAGCTGGCCCCATCCATGGTCCTGATGACTTTCGTCGCCGCCATCCCGATGGCCGCATGGGATCCCATCCCTCGTTAGCCACAGCAGACCATGGAGCGTCCATCATCGAGACAGCTGCTACCGCGTTGAGCGAAGATCTTCGTAGTTTCCTTCGCGACCTATGAGCCGGATCTCCGCAGACGACGTCCGAAAGGTCGCGAAATTGGCCCGTCTCAATCTTCCAGACGACAAGATCGCCACCTACACAGGACAGCTGGAATCGATCCTGGGGTACGTGAGTCAGCTCGAGCAGGTCGACACAACAGGAGTACCAGAGACCACACGCGCTGTCGAAGTCACGAATGTGACTCGTCAAGATGGAATTGACCCCACGCCAGTTCGCGAAGAGATTTTGAATCAAGCTCCCCAAAGAGAAGGAGACTTCTTTCGGGTACCAAAAATTCTGGCCGACTAAAAAAGCTCCTAGAACGACTTCCAGCGTTTTGGTTCGGTTTTAATCGAAAGGGTGTCGACAAAAGCAAGCCAACGTCGCTGCATGCCGCGAGCTGGAAATACTTTGGCAACACGACGCATCTTTCCTCGACGTCGCTTGTGACTTCTTACACCGACCAAAATGTCGTATAGAAAATTGTATCCATCTCGACGTGTTTCAAAAATACCCAATCGCTGTGGGGAACCTTTGGAATCGAGAAGAGGCTTCGTTGCTTCGTAGGCTGGCTTGTATTCAAACCAAGGAATGGAAGGCCAAAGATGATGAACCAAATGATAGTTTTGCCCCATAATCAACCAATTCATGAGCTGACCTGGATAAATCCTCGCGTTGGTCCACCGATTTCTAGATGTAAATGGTCGGTGGGGTAAATAGTCAAAGAAAAGCCCAAGAGTGACGCCCACCATTAGGGCTGGAGCAAACCAGCAATTAAAAACAAATGGGAGGAAGTCAAAACGAACTGCAGCCAGAACAATGACTAAAAAGATGCTGCGTTCAAAACCCCACTGCATTAACTCCCAACGCTTCCAAAGGCGACGCTGAAAGAAAAACCATTCGTGATAGAAAAAACGAGGGGCAATGAGCCAAAGAGGACCGAACGTACTAACGATGTGATCTGGGTCGTTATGGGGATCATTGACATGGGAATGATGCTCAAGATGGACGCGCGTAAAAACAGGAAAACTAAAACCCAATAGCAATGCAGACCCATGGCCCATCAGTTGGTTAATCCAACGATTCGGATGGGCTGCGTTGTGGCAGGCGTCGTGAATCACCGTGCCTTCGAGGTGCAGCGCTAGAAAACCTGTACACAGCAATAAAGGCAAGGGCAAACCCCCTACAAACCAGCCCCAAATCGTCAGAGCGGCGAGGGCATATCCACCAAAAAACAACCCCACCGTGGGGTTCCATGCGGAAGGCGGATCAACATATTCGCGGGGAACAGAGCGGTAGCCAGCTCCGGCCAGACGTTTCTCCTGTTGTTGAGCAGGGGTCTGGGTCATCCGGTGATCAGGCAACGCATAAAAGATCTTTCCTCCCGTACCAACGTAGGTAAGAAATGCCCACCGCGAGACTTGAACTCGCACAACCGAAGTCACTGGTACCTAAAACCAGCGCGTCTACCAATTCCGCCAGGTGGGCAGTGCACACACTTTAAAGATCGCCGCAGAATGGGGGAAGCGATTCGCATCGTCGGACCATGCTCGCAACCCTCAGCGGAGACATTTGCCTGCTGTTCGGCCTCGCCTTACTGCTTCTCCCACTGCTGGCTGTGGAGCTAAGCCGGCCTCGAGATGGGGTTTGGGGAGCGATTGTGCTGATCCTCGGCCTTGTATTGGTTACCAGCAGCGACCGGATGCGAGGAGCCCCGATGCTGGCCGTGCTGTGCGGCAGTCTCTTAATCAGCCGCCTCAGTGCCGAAGTGGGGCAAGCCCGGTGGCGCGCCCTGAGTGACGAGGAGCAAAAAAAACTTGGCTCCCCAGATCACTGGCTCAACAACCTGCAGCAATTGGGCTCTGCTGTGACCAGCCTGGGAGAAGGCCTGACGGGGATCGTTAAACAACTCAAACCAGCCGGGAAATCAGGAGTCACCTCAAAAAAATGGGTACGTCCCGAGCCGGAACCCTCCAACACTGCTGAAGCGGAGCCTGAGCCCACCCCTTCCACTGAAGCCGAGCCCGAAGACACTCCTGAAACCACACCGGCCACAAGCTCGGCAGAGAGTGAAGGCGAAGCCCGATAATTCTTCAATCAGACCAGAGAGCCTGTGAATAAAGAAACACGCGGTGCCGCTGAGGAACGTCCCTCGTACAAAAACACCCTCAACTTGTTGCAGACCAGCTTCGGGATGCGTGCCAATGCGGTTACCCGAGAGCCGGAACTTCAAACCTTTTGGGCGGAACACGGTATTGATTTCAAGCTTGGCTTAACCAACAAAGGACCGACGTTCACCCTCCACGACGGGCCGCCCTACGCCAATGGCGCCTTGCACATGGGCCATGCCCTCAACAAGGTGCTCAAAGACATCGTGAACAAATACCAAATTTTGAAGGGGCGCCGCGTTCGGTTTGTCCCGGGTTGGGACTGCCATGGCTTACCCATCGAACTGAAGGTGCTGCAGTCGATGGATCAAGAGCAACGCCAAGCGCTGACGCCCATCAAGTTGCGCAAAAAGGCTGCCGCTTACGCCCGAAAGCAAGTGGAAGGCCAAATGAAAGGCTTTCAACGCTGGGGGATCTGGGCCGACTGGGATCAGCCATACCTCAGTCTGCAAAAGGAATATGAAGCCGCTCAGATCCGAGTTTTCGGCGACATGGTGCTGAAAGGGCACATCTATCGCGGCTTGAAACCTGTGCATTGGAGCCCTAGCTCCCGCACAGCCCTTGCCGAGGCGGAGCTGGAATATCCCGATGGCCACACCAGTCCAAGCGTTTACGCCGCGTTCCCCGCTGTCGAACTTCCATCGGGACTGCGCGATGCCTTGCAAACAGAAGGCATCGTTCTCCCCAGCGCAGCAGAGGATCTCGGCAAAGCCCTACAAGTTGCGATCTGGACCACAACCCCTTGGACTCTCCCTGCCAATCTCGCGGTGTCCGTCAACGAGCGCCTCGACTACGCCCTCGCCGACGACGGCGGTGGTCGTCTGCTTCTCGTCGCAGCAGACCTGATTGAGTCACTGAGTGGAACCCTCAGCCTTCCTTTAAAGCGAAAAGCCACGGTTAAAGGCTCGTTGTTGGCCGGCCTGATCTACCGCCACCCCCTTCTGGACCGAACGAGCCCAGTCGTCATTGGCGGCGAATACATCACCACCGAATCAGGGACTGGCCTGGTGCACACTGCACCGGGCCATGGCGTGGATGATTTTCATACCGGCCAAAAACATGGCCTGCCGGTGCTTTGTCCTGTCGACGAGGCGGGCACCCTCACCGACGAAGCCGGGCCCTTTGCCGGTCTGAATGTGCTGAAGGATGCCAACCCAGCCATCATCGAAGCCCTTGAGCAGGCTGACGCCCTTCTCAAGCACGAGCCCTACGGCCATCGCTACCCCTACGACTGGCGCACCAAAAAACCAACGATCTTTCGAGCCACCGAACAGTGGTTCGCCTCCGTTGATGGTTTCCGTGACCAAGCACTCGATGCCATCGACAAGGTGAACTGGACGCCTGCATCAGGGCGAAACCGAATCGAATCGATGGTGAAAGAGCGCGGTGACTGGTGCATCTCCCGCCAGCGCACCTGGGGCGTGCCGATTCCGGTTTTTTACAACCGCATTAATGGCGAGGTGCTCCTGAATGCCGAAACCCTGGCTCACATCCAGGGCCTCATTGCCAACCATGGCGCTGATGTTTGGTGGGAAAAAGATGAGTCCGAACTCCTGCCAGCGGACTACAGCAGCGAAGCCAGCCAATGGCGTAAAGGCACGGACACGATGGATGTGTGGTTCGACTCAGGCTCCAGTTGGGCCGCTGTTGCAAGCCAACGCGACAACCTCAGCTACCCAGCAGATCTTTACTTAGAGGGATCCGATCAGCACCGTGGCTGGTTCCAAAGCTCGTTGCTCACCTCCGTGGCCGTGAATGGCCATGCCCCCTATCGACGCGTTCTCACCCATGGCTTTGCCCTGGACGAGAAAGGTCGAAAAATGAGCAAATCACTGGGAAATGTGGTGGACCCGATGGTGATCATTGCTGGGGGTAAAAATCAAAAGCAAGACCCTCCCTACGGCGCAGATGTTTTGCGTCTTTGGGTGAGTTCAGTGGATTATTCCGCCGACGTTCCGATCGGAGCAGGAATCCTGCGACAGCTGGCTGACGTGTACCGAAAAGTCCGCAATACCAGCCGCTATTTAATCGGCAACCTGCATGATTTTGATCCAAGCCGTGACGGGATTCCAGTCAATGAGCTGCCATTACTGGATCGCTGGATGCTGCAACGTTCCGCCGAAGTCATGGACGAGATCAATGCAGCATTTGAAAGTTTTGAGTTTTATCGCTTCTTTCAACTGCTCCAGAACTATTGCGTTTCCGACCTATCGAACTTTTATCTGGATATCGCTAAGGATCGTCTCTATGTGAGCGCTCCCGGCGATCGACGCCGGCGAAGCTGTCAAACAGTCATGGCCTTAATTATTGAACGCTTGGCTGGAATGATCGCTCCCGTCCTCTGCCACATGGCAGAGGACATTTGGCAAAACCTTCCCTATCCAGTGACCCAAACGTCGGTCTTCCAAAACGGCTGGCCCAGTGTTCCTGCCGATTGGCGAGATCCCGCCCTGACGCCTCCGGTGCAGCAGCTGCGCCAGCTCCGAACAGCAGTGAACAAAGTGCTGGAGGACTGCCGGAACCAACAGGAACTCGGCGCCTCCCTGGAAGCAGCCGTCCGCTTAGAAGCCCATAGCCCGGAACTCATCGCCGCTCTCCAATGGCTCGATCAGCATGGTGATGCTGACGTTGATGGCCTACGGGATTGGCTGCTGGTCTCTCAACTCCAAATCGGCGGCGAGCCATGGGCAGAACTCTTGGCCAGCCAAGACAACGAGCAAGCTTTGATTGAAGTAGCCCATGCCCGTGGCAGCAAATGCAGTCGCTGCTGGCACTACGAAGCGGATGTCGGGCAGCATGCCGACCACCCCGATCTATGCGGGCGTTGCATTGAAGTGCTGGGGAGACGGGATTACCAACTGGCCTGAGTCAGCAACGCAGCCGGAGACATCGGTCCTGCCAACACGCGCTCATCACCAGGGGTCATCGGCCCCATCAACAGCTCAGCTCGATCAAGGACCGTGCCATCCGGAAGCACCGGAGCATCCGGATCGAATCGTGTGGGATGGGTTGTGCTGCTACTAAAACCACGAAAAATCAGCAGTTCAAACGGTTCCACTCCCACAACACCGACCAGTCGCAACACCCGGTCGCCATGGTTCCGGCTGCGCTCCTCTAAGAGAGAAACCAGTTCGACATCGGTCATCAAAAATCCCCCGCAACGCGTCCATAACGCGGTAGACGGATCAATAACCACTGCAGCAACCCAGCCAGATAGGCCACCAAAGCCACATAGCCCACAAAGGCAGCAAACGCTTCAGTCCACTGCCCCCCAAAAATGAAATCAAACACCGTGGCCGCGAGACCATGCAAACCCTGAGGGGCCTCAAGCCATGCCAAACAGTTCGTCGTGGGGGCCCCTTGTAAACAGCTGAGGCCAGTGGAGGTCATCGCCACGCTGATGACACCAAAACCACTCAAAGCCCAGCGCCATAGACGCACCGTGAGCGGCAGGGCTTTCCAAGCCGGCTGATCAGCAAGCTCTTCATTGAGATCCACCCAGAACCACACACTCACCACCATCAGCACCGGCGCAACAACAGCCGTGAGGTACCCAAGCGGCCGTTCGTCCACCAGCAGCAGCACACTGATTCCCATCAAGCTGGCCACTTTCCAGTACAGCCCCAGAAGACGCAAAACCATGGCGTCACGCCGCCAGGCGGACCAAACCAACAAAACGAGGGGGAGACCCACCGCAAACGTGGCGGCCAGCCGGTAAGTCAGCCACACCAATGCGCGGTAAGACAGCTCGTTCACAGATGGGTTCCAAGATGGCGTCATTATCGACGCACCCGGCAGCCCTGCAGGATTGATAGGGTCCAAGTTATGCCGACGTTTTCTCCCTTCAGCTGGTTGCAAGGCGCTTCCTCGGCACCCCAATGCCGCACTGGCTTGTCATCCAACCCATCCCTCGATGAGGCGGTTCGTGATGTCGTCAATCAGGTGGGACGTCGCGGAGAGGCTGATCTAGCCCTCGTGTTCGTTTCGACTGGTTATGCCAGCGACTTGCCCCGTTTGCTGCCGATGCTCCAGAACGGCCTACGCGCCAAACATTGGTTTGGATGCGCAGGCGGAGGTGTGGTCGGCACCAAAGCAGATGGCAGCGCCTCCGAGCTCGAACAGGGGCCGGCCCTCAGCGTGACGCTGATGTGTCTTCCGGGGGCTGACATTCAAACCAGTGTTCTCAGTACCGATCAGTTGCCCGACCTCGATGGAGCCGCCATCGACTGGCAGGACTGGGTCGGCATTGGTCCCCATGCAAGCCGCAGCCAAATCGTCCTGATCGATCCCACCTGCCGAGGCATCAACGATCTGATCAGTGGCTTGGACTACGCCTACCCAAACGCGGAAAAAATCGGTGGCATCGCAGCCCCCCATAACGCCCCCCATGGCTCGCTTCTGGTCGACCAAAACGTGGTCACAGGCGCAGCGATCTGCTCAATCGGCGGCGACTGGGTGTTCGACACCGTGGTCGCCCAAGGATGTCGCCCGATTGGGCCGGTCTTCGCCATCGAACAGGTGCAGCGCAACGTGCTGCTCGAACTCAACGACGGCACCAGAACGGCGAGTCCCGTGGCCTGTCTGCAACGGGTTCTTGCCGACCTGAGCGAACCGGAACGGGACTTGGTGCGGCATTCGCTGTTTCTTGGGATTGAGCGCCGCAACCTCCAATTACCAACCGCAGGAGTTCAACCCAAAGACAGCGCTTTTTTGATTCGCAACTTGATTGGTGTCGACCCCAACAACGGCGCAGTCGCGGTGGCCGAGCGGGTACGTGCTGGCCAGAACGTCCAGTTTCATTTGCGCGAAGCCGAAGCCTCCCGCCAAGAGTCCCTGAACCTGCTCAACCAACACATCAGTGAGGTGCAGGAACCGATCACGTTTGGACTTCTCATGGCTTGCCTCGGCCGCGGCCAAGGCCTATTCGGCGCACCTGACGGTGATGTGAATCTTGGCCGCAGTGTGTTGCCTGAGTTACCCATGGCAGGTGCCTTCTGCAACGGTGAAATCGGTCCCGTCGCAGGAACCACCCACTTGCATGGCTACACCGCCTGCTGGGGGCTGCTTCGTCATGCCCCCATTGCAGGCTCGAGAAACCGTTAAGCCCTTGCGACAGCACGTCAATCCCCTCAGTCGTTTTTTTCAGCTACCCCTGCGGTTGCCCCCACCGAACGACCTATTCACTCAGCCTGAGCAACCCATCCATCTCGACATCGGATGCGCACGGGGCCGCTGCATTCTGGGTTTGGCCGACCGTGAACCGAGGTGGAACCACGTCGGAGTGGAAATTCGTCGCCCCTTGGTGATCCCTGCCGATCGCGAAGCTCTTCAGAGCCCCCATGGGAATGTGCGGGTGCTGTTTTGCAACGCCAATATCAGTCTGGAAGGGTGGATGGAAGCCCTACCCAAGGGTCTGTTGCAGCGGGTCTCTATTCAGTTTCCAGACCCTTGGTTCAAGCGCCGCCATCGCAAACGGCGGGTCTTGCAACCCCGCTTACTCATGGCAATCGCCTCAGCCCTGCAACCCGGAAAAGACTTTTTTATCCAGAGTGATGTGCGGGAGGTTATTGATCCAATGGTGGCCCTCACAGAACTGTCTGCTTGTTTCGACCGGCCTGAAGGTGATGCTTACCCATGGCGCAGCACGAACCCCCTATCGGTGCCCACTGAGCGGGAGCGTTATGTGATGGATCAGCAGCTTCCCGTGTATCGCGTGCTCTTCCGTCGCAACCACACCAATCAACCTCCAATCGAAGAGTTGGAGCAGCGCTGGCAGGAGATCGATAATCCAGGCAATGCTCCAACGCCAGAAGCCTGAAGGATGCCCGCAACGGATCTGTCCAGTCGCTCGGTACCACTTCTGTTGCGCTGGCAGGGCCTCCTCAGGGCAAGCCCCGACACGTTGCACCGATTGCAGCTTTTTGCCGGCTGCCTATTGATCGTTCTGCTCGGTGGTCTTCCGTTCTTCACGCGTTCGGGGCTCGCCCTTTTGTTGTTGAGTAGCGGCCTGCTCTGGGTGATTTGGAGCCTCGCCACACCCACGGCTCCCATCGACAAAATCACAAATTGGCTCCTGATCATTTTGGGAGTGGCCGTTCTGGCCACAGGGGTCTCGCCTGTACCGATCGCAGCCACAAAAGGTTTGTTGAAACTCCTGAGCTACCTCGGGGTCTATGCCTTAATCCACAAGCTGCTGATCCATCAACAGGCGTGGTGGGACCGCCTCCTCGCTGGCTTGCTCACCGGCGGATTGGTCAGCTGTGTTTTAGCTCTCAGGCAGCTCTACGCCAGCACAGAAGAACTGGCGCGTTGGGCTGACCCGAACTCGATGAGTGCTGGCGCCATCCGGATTTATGGACCACTGGGCAACCCAAACCTTTTAGCCGGCTATTTACTGCCCTTGCTGCCGTTGGCGGCCATCGCCCTACTGCGTTGGAAAGGGTTTGGATCTCGGCTCTTTGCAGGGGTCACCTTGGTGCTCACCACTGTCGCCACAATGCTCACCTACAGCCGCGGAGGGTGGTTAGGGCTCATCGCAGGCCTTTCCGTTGTTGTGCTTTTGCTCTTGGTGCGCAGCACACAAACATGGCCTTTGATCTGGCGACGGCTAGTCCCGTTGGCGGTTTTACTCCTCGGTGTTGTTGTGCTCGTGGTCGCCGCCACTCATTTCGAGCCCATCCGGACAAGAATTGGCAGTCTCCTGGCCGGTCGTGGGGACAGTTCCAACAATTTCCGCATCAACGTTTGGTTCGCCGCAGCTGAGATGGTGCGCGACCGTCCCTGGCTAGGCATCGGGCCTGGCAATGCTGCTTTTAACAGTATTTATCCGCTGTATCAGCAACCCAAGTTCAACGCCCTCAGCGCCTATTCCGTACCCCTAGAGATCCTGGTAGAGATGGGAATTCCAGGGCTGATTGCCTGCTTTGGGCTACTCAATGCTGCGGTACGCAAAGGCTTAGCAAGCCTTCACCTCAACCGACCAGAAGCCCTTGCCGGCATTGCTTGCCTGGCTGCCATCAGTGGACTCTTGGTACAAGGCATCACAGACACGATCTTCTTTCGTCCAGAAGTCCAACTCACTGGCTGGTTTGCCCTAGCGACCTTATCCAGCCTGTCCGGCCAGTCCAAGGAGGGGTAATGCTGCTCGCAGGATTTGACGCCGGACAAACCAGCACGCGTTGCCGCATCGGTCGATGGCGAGACGGCCACTGGGAGAGGGTCAGTGATGGTTATGGCCCCGGCGTCTGTCACCTGGCATCAGCGGGAGGTGTGGACCGTTTCCGAGACGCCATCCGCTGCAGCAGCGCGGAAGCGATGAACCTCCACCCGGAATTAAAACTCGATGGTGCTGTGATCGGCGCTAGCGGCATCGAACATGGATCCATCATCCAAGAGGAGGCAACGGATCTACTCGCCAAAACCTTGGCTCTACCAACACCTCAGGTGTTAGCCACCGGTGATGAACGGACGGCTCTACGCGGAGCTTTTCCAAACCAAGCCGGCATCGTTGTGATCAGTGGCACTGGAATGATTTGCCTGGGGCGAACCAGTCAGGGTGAGGAGCATCGCTGCGGGGGGTGGGGCTGGCTCTTGGATGGGGCTGGCTCAGCCTTTGACATTGGTCATCAGGGTTTGCAACTCACGCTCCAAATGGCAGATGGCAGGAGAGTCGACCATCCATTGCGACACCAAATCTGGAAAGCGCTCGACTGCACCACTAGCGCAGCCGTGAAGGCCAGGGTGGTGCAGCCAAACTTTGGTGCAGCAGGTTTTGCAGCACTGGCCCCTCTTGTGGCAACAGCCGCAGCACAAGGCCTGGACGAAGCCCGCTACATCCTTGAGCGGTCAGCCCTGGCCTTAGCAACATCCATCGGCACGGTGGCCGAAAAGCTCCAGCTCAATCGTCCAGATCTGGTGGGCCATGGCGGAGCCCTCGAGCATCTCGAAGGCTTCAGCAGTTTGGTGAATACAGCAGTTCAGGCCGTTCTCCCATCAAGCCGCTGGATTACGGCCGCTGGAGATGCCTGTCATGGCGCCTTAGTGATGGCCCAAGAACGGATCGTTAAGCAGCGTTGAGATATTGATCAACCACGGATGCCAGGTGGTCAGCCCAGTGCTCTACAAGGGAAGCATCAGCCGCCTCCACCATCACTCGCACCAAGGGCTCCGTTCCACTCGCTCGAACGAGAACACGTCCATCGGAGCCCATGATTTCCTCAGCAGAACGGATCGCAGCCATTAAGGGCTCACAACTCGACCACGCCTTGCGGCGGGCTTGACTTTGAACCGTGACATTTACCAACTTCTGCGGAAAGGGCTGAAAACTTCGATCCAACCAATCACCCAGGGTGATCCCCTTGGCATGACACAAGGTGGACAGCTGCAAGGCGGTGAGCACTCCATCCCCACACAAGCCATGGGATGCCGCAAGGATGTGACCCGATTGCTCTCCGCCGAGGGCTGCTCCACTCGCCACCATTGCGGCATGGACATGCTGATCTCCAACGGGAGTGCGCTCGAGGATGCCGCCCCGCTGTTCCCAGGCGCGTTGAAAGCCGAGGTTCGACATCACGGTCGCGACAAGTCGTTGATCCGGAAGGGCGTGTTGTTCCTGAAGAACCGATCCCCAGAGGAACATCACGTGATCACCATCCACAATCCGGCCCTGGCTATCCACCGCCAACATGCGATCCGCATCGCCATCAAAGGCAAAACCCATTACAGCGCCTCGTTCTTTAACGGCTTCTTGCAACGGGCCTAGGGCTGTTGAGCCACAGCCCACATTGATTCGGGAGCCATCGGGCTCACCATGCAACACAGTCAAATCAGCGCCGAGGGCTTGAAATGCACCGGCCGCACAAGCTGTGGCCGACCCCCAACAGAGATCCAGCACGATCGGTACACCGTCGAGGCGCTGGGTACCAACAGAGGAGAGCAGTAACTCTCGATAATCCGCCATGAGGTCGGCGCTTTGCCGCAATCCACCACAAATCGAGTGGTCGTGGTCGGAATGGTCGATCTCACCACGCAGACCAGCCTCGATCCGTGCCTGCCGTTCAGGGACCAACTTCGCCCCATTCGCTCCAAACACCTTGATGCCATTGTCTGCTGGTGGATTGTGGCTCGCCGAAACCATCAGGCCGCCCGCTGCTCTGAACTTTCGGATCAACAACGGCACGGCTGGGGTGGGACACAAACCCAGATTCCACACATCACGCCCAGCAGCGGTAAGACCAGCGGTTAACGCTGAGGCAACCATGCTGCCGCTGGTGCGTGAATCCATCCCAATCAACACAGGCCCCTCCACGGCCAACACCCGTCCAACCCAGTACCCCACTTGTAAGCAAAGGGCTGGTGTCACGACGCTGCCGACTCGACCACGAATGCCATCGGTGCCAAAACCAGGGATGGCATCCCCAAGGGTCGGACCAGCAGGAGAAAACGCCGCTTGAACCATGGGTCTCAATCGTGGTCAGCAGATTACGGAGGCGCCGCCCTCAGCTTCAACTTCAACGCCAACGCCGGGGGTAGCGAAGCAAAACGATGAGTTCAAGTCCAGCCCAAATCGCCAAGCTGACCACCACCCAGCCTGGAACCAGCTGAAGGGGCCATACCCAGCGAAACCCCCACACCACGCAACAAACCACCACCGCCAACCAAGTGCGCCTTCGCTGCCAGCACCCTGGTCGAGAAGAAGGCATCCCACTGATCTGATTAGAACCCACAGAATGACACCAGTAAGAGGACACGCTTGAACGCAGGCCCCCGACTTGGGACCCTTCTCTTGCTAGGGACCACAGCCCTGAGCGGCATCGCCGCCTGGAGTGGGCAGCAATGGATGGTGCAAAGGCATCAGCCCTTAACGCCGGATCGATCGGCAGCGCAACTCTGGACGACCTACCGCTGGGCAATCGATCCCCAACAGCGCCGCGAAGCCGCCCTGTTGATGGCAGCACAAACCGATTCCTTCGATGCCTTGCAAAGCCAGGCTTGGGGAACGAATCCACTCGGAGCAGTGGCCTTAGAACTCGAGGCGGAGACGGCAACCAGGCGTGGAGACCAAGGCCATGCCCGCGAGCTCTGGCACGACCTACTCGCGCGGTTCCCACACACAGCGGCATCCGCATCAGCTCGACGCGTTCTTGGAGGCCAAAACCCAGCACTGCATCAAGACCTCCTGAAGCAACAGCCAAGCCACCCTGCGGCGCTGAGTGTGGCGGCATCGCTGGTTCCAAATCCCACCATTGGCTTTCAGGGAGCGATTCACCTTGCCCGTTGGGGAGCACGTTGGCCAGGTGCGTTCAAACGCATCAGCCAGGCATGCAACGACACCAGTTCGATCGCTCCAGCAACCAAGGATCTTCCAGTGCTAGCTCGGGGCCTCGCCAGCCTTGGGGATGGCCCAGGCGCACTGAAATGCCTCCGGCGCGAAACGCCTGGCAACACAGCCAAACAGTCCAGTGAACCCTCAACACAACTCGCCATTGGACAGGCCTTACTTCGAGGCGGCCACACCGAGGAGGGCACGGAACTACTCCTGGGCCTGACGCGTGCTTACCCGCAGTCCTCCGCCAGCATTGAGGCCACTCGCCTGCTCAGTGAACCTCTACAACCTTCGAGTGAGGTGCTCAATGCCATCCCGGTATCCGTTCAAGAGGGTTCCGGCGCCCTGGCAGCAGCCCGGGTTCGACTGGCCAGCGGTGAAGGTGCCGAGGAAGTTCTGCAGCGCTGGCCGGATGATCCAGACGTGTGGCAACTGCAATGGGACCTCGCCAGAGAAGCCCTGTTATCGGAGAACTGGGATAGAGCCAAAACCATCCTCACCCGTAACTCAAGCGCACAGGCTCTCCCCGATCCCCTGGAAAGCCGACGGCTGTACTGGCTTGGCTGGAGCGAAGCACAGCTGGGGGATCAAAACCGCGCCAGAACCATCTGGCAGCTGCTGACGAGCCAGTTCCCCCCTGGCTATTACCACTGGCTGGCGAGCGAAGCGCTTGGAGACGCCAAACCCCTCAACCTCATAGAAGCTGCAACGCCAACCCAATCGCAGGTGATGTCTTGGGCTCCTTTGAATAGCGCACAATCCCTCGTCAACACGCTTTGGCGTCTTGGGCTAAAGCGCCAGGCCTGGGAGACCTGGCGTAGCGGAATCGATCCCAGGACTTCACAACCCAAGCCCGAACAATTGGTCGAAGGCAGGCTTCGCTTAGCCGTGGGAGACAGTTGGATGGCTCTCGATCAACTGCGCTGGCTCAGCCTGCGCTGGCGTTCAGCCAGCTGCCGTGAACGAATCGACCTCCACCAAAGCCAACACCCCCACCTATTCGAAGAGGCCCTCCGTCCAGCAGCGAACTCCCAGCAGCTGCCTCTCGAGCTGCTCTTTGCCGTTAGCAAACAAGAATCTCGATTCGCATCAGGCGTGACCTCCCCAGCGGGCGCGATTGGTCTCATGCAATTAATGCCCGCCACCGCACGAGAGCTCGCCGGAGCCCCACTCACAGAGGACGAGATCAGAGAGCCGAAGCAAAACACCGCACTGGGTGCTGCCTACCTACGGCAACTGCTTCAGCAATGGCAAGAAGATCCCTTTCTGAGCATCGCCAGCTACAACGCCGGCCCTGGCGCTGTGGGGTCATGGTCCACGCAGGATCTCAACGAGGCACCTGCCCTATGGGTGGAACGCATTCCCTATCCAGAAACGCGGTTTTACACCAAAAAAGTTCTCGACAATTTGTTTGGCTACCTAGGCAGAGACAAGATTTTTTGCGAACCAACCCTGGACGGGGTTGGGCAACAAATGACCCAGACCAATACCCGTGAACACAATGAACGCCATCAACAGCACCGACGTTGATGGCCTTAGGGAAATCCCGATGCGTGCGAGATCAAGCCGAGCCAAAAGCACCGCAGATGCCAAGACCAAGAGATCACTCAGCAAGTTGAGAAACAGCACATAAATGCCCACGGTCACGACGACAAAGAGGTTGACCATCAAGGTCATGAAACGGCTATACGCCATCAACAAAGAAAACTGCCGCATCACAAGCGACGGCATGGTGCACACCACAACAACGGTGAGTACTTGCAACAGCTCAAGAGACCAAAACATCGCCGGACTAATGCCCCGGGCGTTACTAAAGAAGGGTTGGACGAGATTCCAGTGATTCCCCAAGATCACGGCAACACAAAACAGCAACGTCAAAAACGGTGCCCGCACCGGCAGGCTCAGCAAGCGCAACAAAGCCATGAGTTCACGCTAATCCCGTTGACTTGAAGCAGCTGCCAAAGTGACTTCACTTGCACACGACTGATGACCGGTAGCCCTCAGCCCATGCCGCTGGGCCGGCTTCAACAGGTTGTACTCGTGGTGATCGCCGTCGCACTGGCCGTTGGACTCCTGTTCATGCGGGGAGGAATCCAGAGCGAAACGCCAATGGAACAACTCGCCCGGCGCTCGGTTGAACCGGAGGTTGCCCTCAGCAACGGCAAACCAACGCTGATCGAGTTCTACGCCGATTGGTGCCAAGTGTGTCGGGAGATGGCCCCAGCGATGCTGGAGCTTGAGCGATCGACCCAAAACCGACTCGACGTTGTTTTGGTGAATGTTGACAACCCCCGGTGGCAAGACCTGGTGAATCGCTACGAGGTGAATGGGATACCCCAACTGAACCTATTTTCGGCAGACGGCCAGCCCCGCGGCACATCGATTGGCCTTCGAAAACCAGAAGAGCTAAAAGCCTTAAGCGCAGCGTTGATCAATGATCAGCCCCTACCTCAATTACGAGGCGTCGGAAGCATCAGCAGCCTGGAGGGTGAGAACGCTATTCAAGCGGCGGTGGCGCAAACCGGTCCACGCAGTCACAGCTGACTTGAGAGAGTTCCATTCGGTCGCCATGATCAGTACACAATGACGACCTGTTAGCTCCATGGATCCCCGCTTCCGGGTCGACCTCATCGCGGCAACCCCCAATCCCCAACAGTGCGTTTATGTGGGGATGCACCAGGACTACAGCGAAGGTTTTGTTGCAGCCGACCGCGACCAATGGCCCGATGAAACCAAAGCGGGGGAAATCTGCGTCAAGCGTCTGCTGGCTGGGGAACGAGGCCACTACGGCCCCATGGAACATGCCCAGATCGTCTTAAACGTTGGCTGGTTTCCTCATTCCGTGATGCAACAGGCTCGGACTCACCGGGTGGGCGTGAGCTTTGATGTGCAGTCGATGCGATACACAGGTGAACGCATCTGCAGGGCTGCAGCTGGTGAACTCGACCTCGAGGAGGTGTTTTATCTGCGTCCGGTAGGGCAATACAGCAACCGCCAAGGCAAGAAATATCAATACAGCCAAGCGGAACGGGACAACGATCTCCATCACTGCAAAATCAGCGCTGATCGATACCAAGAATTACTCGAAGAAGGCTTCGCAGAAGAACATGCACGCGGGATTCTTCCATTTGATTATAGGCAGCATTTTGTAGTGAGCTTCACCCTCCGGGCCTTCCTACATTTCATGGATCTGAGGGCCAAACTCGATGCCCAACGAGAAATTCGCGAGCTTTGCGATCTAATGTGGCCCCATCTTCAAGCCTGGACGCCAGAATTTGCCGCTTGGTATGAAAAAACTAGGCTTCACAAAGCCAGACTTGCACCTTAAATAATTACATAAAATAATTCATCTAAATAATACTTAAACTTTAAGCTCAAACAATTTACACCTTTGCAAGGGTGACGCGTTCAGGCTGATGTTGATATTTTCCTTCGCGGTCGCTATACGTCGTGGCGCAAGGTTCGCCTTCAAAAAACAACAACTGACAGATACCTTCATCTGCATAAATGCGGCAATCAGCTCCTGAGCTGTTACTGAACTCAAGGGTGAGATGACCTTCCCAACCAGCCTCCGCTGGTGTGGTATTCACGATGATCCCGAGACGAGCATAAGTACTTTTACCAAGACAAATCACAGTGATGTTGGGAGGGACTTTCATCTTCTCCAAGGCCACACCTAGGCCATAGGAATGGGCCGGAAGTATGAAATAACGGCCATCTTCATCTTCATGCAACGGTGTGGGCTCAAGGTTGGCTGGATTGAACCGCTTCGGATTCATCACCGTGCCAGGCACATGCCTGAAAATCAAAAACTCTTGTGATGACAGACGAAGGTCATAGCCATAGGACGAACATCCAAAGCTGAGCACAGGATTCTCACGCTTCTCCGGGTCGAGATGACGCACCAATCCCGACTGAAACGGCTCGAGCATGCCCTGCCCAGCTTGTTCCGTAATCCAACGATCACACTTGAGCATCAGAAACCTCGGCGTAGTTCCGTGACTTGATCAGCCATCGCCACAACATTGGAAGG
>CAXDNN010000005.1:0-40779 GCA_963990675.1 uncultured Synechococcus sp. | reverse complement strand
TTTTCAAGCAGAAGACGGCATACGAGATTCGCCTTAGTCTCGTGGGCTCGGAGATGTGTATAAGAGACAGGGTGGGCCCCAATGGAGCTGGTAAATCAACCTTGCTCCACCTTTTACAAGGTCGATTGCAAAGAGATAGCGGGTACGTGGAATGCAACTGCAGCATCACCGTGATGCCGCAAAGAGCTTCCATTGATTGGACATTCCCAATCACCGTCAAGGAGATGGTGGGCTTAGGCAGAGGACATCACCAACATCAGCCAGGAGAGCGGATGGCAACGCAACTGCTGATGCGGGTCGGGATGGAACAGTTTGCTCAAAGGCGTTTGAGCGATTTATCCGGAGGGCAACAGCAGCGGGTCTTGCTTGCTAGAGCACTGATGCAACAAACCGGAGTGCTCCTGCTCGATGAGCCATGCAGCGCCATCGACCCCCCTACCCGAGAACATCTCCTGTCCGTCATGCGGGAACAAGCCGAAGCCGGGCAAACGTTATTAGTAAGCAGCCATGACTGGGGTACGGCTTTGGACAGCTACGACAAAGTAATAGTGATCGACAACAAATTATTGGCTTACGGCACACCTTCAGAAGTTCGCGAAAAACTCAGCGACATGACCTGCATGATGGGGAGCAACTGCTGTGGATGAAGCACAAATCTGGTGGCTATTACCACTCGTTCTTTCTCTTTTGATTGGAGTGATCTGTCCTGCGACAGGGTCTTTATTGATCACCCAAAGGCGCATATTGCTGGCCAATCTTATGGCTCATTCAGTACTGCCAGGGTTGGTTTTAGCGTTGGCCATAGGGATTGACCCAACATTTGGCGGTCTCATTAGTGGCTTACTGGGAGCACTAATAGCAGAACGCCTTAATCAGCGATTCAAAGGCAGGGAAGAGTCATCGATGAATACTGTTTTGGCGGGATTTACGGCTCTTGGCGTGCTTCTTGTACCACTACTGCAAACCCGCGTAGACCTAGAAACCATTCTGTTTGGAGATCTGCTTGCCGCAAACAGCAGCGACCTCATCCGAACACTGATAGCAACATCCGCACTAATACTCTTATTGAAGACACGCTACCAAGATTTAGTCTTCCTTGGCGTAGATCCTGATGGTGCCATAGCAGCCAAGCGACCAGTCACACAGATTCGATTTATGGCAATTATTATCACAGCACTGGTGATCATCAGCGCCATAACTGCGGTTGGAATTGTATTGGTGATTGCTCTTCTTTGTGCACCCGTTCTGATGCACATCGAAAATAGCACAAGCCTCAAGCAGTTAATACTGAAATCAGCCGCCACTGGCTTGGCATTAACAAGCGGTGGGATGATGATTGCTATCGCAGTCGATCTTCCACCAGGCCCAGTGATTGGCAGCCTCTGCATGATAATGCTGATTCTAAAACGAATTTAAAGACCAACACACTTGAAAAGAATTAACACAAGAAGAAGGTAAATAAATTGATTCAATACTTTCACGATTTAAAGAAATAAACCAGCAAATACATGCTGAAAATACATTGGCTCAAACAAGAATTTTGCGCTCCGAGGCATACAAGCTCATGCAAATAAAGCCCTAATGCTAGGGCGTGAATAATAACGGTACAAGAAAATCTGCCTTCGAGAAGAACAATCAAAGTTTTCACTCAATCAAGAAGCACTTGTTTAAATAAAACTAGATCCATAAACACAGGGGCGCCAAAAGCTTAAAAGCCCAAAAAAAGAAATAGATTTCATAGCTTGCAAAATCTTTTGAAACAAAAGCAATAAAATCAAAACGACTAAACATGCTATATTGCATATACGACGTTTTTGAGAAATTGGCTCTTAAAGAAAAAGCCATTCACGGAGGGTACATTTATATAGGGCCAGCATCACTATGCCCTTGCCCAGAAGTCAATACTCCTTTCCTGATTATTACAGGTGATGATAATAAATATGCGAAAATATTAGTTCGTGAACGCGCTCAGGCATATTTACGAAAAGAATTTTCTTTTAGAATTAGTCATGGCGTAATCGGCAAACAGGAAAGCAAGAAGATATGGTACACATTCAACACAAGTGCTTTAAATGGAGTCTTTGCTAGTCCATTGATTCGATGGTGCAATCCTGCTCAACAATTAAACGTACTACAAAAAAACGAGATCCAATCAAAAAAACTGGAGAGCTATATTCAAGACTGCGATATTATCAATCTCGAATTCAGAAATCTACACCTTAGTATCGCACAAGGAGATCCATACCTCACCTTAAGACGATCAGAAAAAATAATACCATCATTATCGACTATCGATCTTACATTACACCCATTAGCTCTTATCTGGAAGGAATCAATTAATCAGTACCTCAGCAGCAAAGGATTTATTCAACTAAAAGATGCCTCACTGGTTTGGACTCGAAATCGATCAAATGAATCTAGTATTGTTCCCCTCGCCAATCCCAACGAAAGCGAAAAATATCTGGACAATTCAATTCAGACTCTTCTAAGAAGCATTAACTTTTCCGCCTATCAAGAACAAATTAAGGAAACAAGTAATCTACTTTTCCTAAAAAAAATAGTGTCGGGAGAGCTTGAGTTATTACCAAGACGTCACCTCGTCGGCATGATTCGAGACAGAGCAATCCATAGGATTAGGAATCTCAGGATGCCCTCAGCATCCTCTCGAAAAAGTCACCCTAAAAAAATCAAACCAGAAGCAGCGCAACAAATACAACCAGACCATCCCAGGACATCGGAACAGACGATACGGGGACATATTGATGGCTTTGGAGAATCGCTTTCTCTCAGTGGTTGGGTGGATGCCAATCGATTTGGCCCAGAGCCTTCGTCAATTCAAATAGTTTGGAGTGAACAGAATCAAATTATTGGAAAAACCAAGGCAGCTCTCCCAAGGCCAGACCTACACGATGCCATGGGAGGCAGCATCAACTGCGGATTCTCAACAACCGTCAAATTATTCACTGATTATCCAATCTCTGACTGGCTGGATCATGCTGTCACGCTGAACTTCGTTGAAAGCAAGAGTGGATTACCAATACAGGGCTCACCCTGGCAAATCACCGATGCAGTGAAGTGCGATCTAATCGAAGAAATCACAACCCAAAAAATCTCCTCAGGACAGCATAAAGAGATCAGCGAATATCTCTCTAAGTCAACAAACAAAAGAGCTATACGCAGCATTAGAAAGCGATTATTGGAACTTTCAGCCGTCCGATGTTGTACAGGATATTGGAGCGAACTCCCGATCGAACTAGCGATCCAACAATATCATAATAATCCAATACTAGATTATGGTAGCGATAGTGAATCGGCAACCCGGCTAGAACTAATTCTAAAAGCTTTTACACATTGCATAGACTATATAGATACCAGTAGAATCCATACTAATACGTCAATTAAACAGAATCATTCCGTTCTTGAAGACGAGTTATTAAACATCACCTCATTACTGAAGGAACGAAGCTTTATTGGGCTCCAGCCATGGGAGCAAGACATCTGGCAAACGTCTATTGTCCCAATATCAGAGATTTTTATTTCAACGCTGTTTCTCCAAACAACTCCGAGCAGGTTAGGCAATGTAGAGCCATTAATTGACACCCTTTCAACAATCGCTGTTGGAGTCTATTCAGATCAATCTACATCATACTATTTAAGATCGATTATTGATGCCAACCATGAGCATGGTTTCAGTCAACAATTTTTGGACCTAGCCCACACAAGGGGAGACCGATTTGGATATCTAGTAGCAAGTTACGCCAATAGTGTTGAACAGAATGTTCCGATTAAAGATCTATTTTATTATGCAGCTGCGATAGATTTTGCGGATAAATCAGCAGATATCCTAAGACTGCTCACTCGAAAAATTGAGGAGCTGCTGCCACAACACTTGGAACAATATCCCCGGCAATCGAAGCCACGTCATTGGGTGGATCGTCTGGGCTTCCTGGCAAATAATGCCACGCAAAGCACGGTTTCAAAAATGCTTAAACTCAATTTTAGTCGTGAGAGTATTGTATTACATCATGAAAGGATGATCTCAATTAAGAAATCTTTGGCAGAACAACTCTGGCCGACGACTCTAAAATCAGCAGGATTAAATTTTCAACCTAAACCTAGGGAGCTCAAGCGCTGGCTCATCATTGGTGAAGAAAGTTTAAAGCAGTGTTGGCTTTACCGAGTAGAACAGAAAAGATTACAACTTGAAAGCATCGGATGTGAAGTGAGATGCCTGAACCACTTTGATCTTAATTTTTGGGAATGCAGTCACGATATTGTATGGGCGGATGCCATCATTGTTTGCAGACTTGCTGCAACATATCCCGTCTTGAGGGCGATTGCGTTTGCTAGGAATAGTGGAATTAAGGTATTTGCTGAGATTGACGATCTGATTTTTACGCCTGAATATCCAGCAGACTATGAGTCCTATGGTGGATCAATCTCCAAAGAGCAATATAAGAATTTGTGCATTGATCATCCTCTCAGGATTGGTGTATTAAATGCAGCCGACGAAGTGATTGTTTCAACCTCTGTGCTTTCAGACTATTGTTATCAATACTTAAGTGACTCCAAAAAGCCAATCCATACCCTCCATAATCTCCCCCTTGAATTATTAGCACAAACCTCTAAATCCCTAGACTGCATTGACAAACGCACCGAACAAAAAGAGAATCTTCAGATTGTAATTACATCAGGCACACTGTCTCACAAACAAATTTTAAATGAAACAATATTTCCGGTCTTAGTCAAGATTTTAGAAAGCCATACAACAATTCAATTACTCATTATTGGACATATTGAAATTGGAGCAGGTCTTAAAGAGTTCGGACAACGTATCGAGTCAGTCCCATTTACGGATTATTCAACATATCTAAAACTCCTCAAAGCTAGCGATATTGCATTAGTACCCCTCGAGGTTCATCCCACAACCCACGGTAAGAGTGCGATTAAATGGATGGAGGCAAGTTTGTGTGGGGTGACTTGCATTTGTTCACCAGTACGGGCCTACACCGATGTGATCAGCCATGGAGAAACGGGCCTGATCGCTGAGACCGCTGAACAATGGCATCAAGCCATCACCAGCTTGATCAACGATCCATCAAAATCGCGTCTGATGGGACAGAAGGCACGATTGCACGCCAACAATATATTTGATAGTGAAGCTGGAAAAGAATTCTGGCGGCATCGAATAGCCGACACAATTTCAGGCAGGAGCTCTGATCGACCTTGCAAAAAAGTTTTGGTTATGAATGTATTCTTTGCCCACCAAAGCATCGGAGGAGCCACACGAGTAGCTCAAGACTATGTTCAAGAAATGTTGATAGATCAACAAATAAATTATGAGGTAACAGTTTTATGTACCGAATATAATAATTGGCAATCAGATCCTCCAAATCTTCAGGATCTAAAGAGGATTGAACAAGAGCCATTTCTTTCTGATTTGCAGGATGTCAATTATGTCGACTATAGAAATGAAGTTCAAGTCGATGTTTCTAATTGGCGAGGAGCCAGAATTATTCGTCTTTCTTTACCACCAAAATTATGGTCTGAGCATCATGATCCACTCGTTGAAGCCTTTTGTGATGATTTGTTCAATGATGAATCATTCGACTTAATTCAATGTCATTGCTGTCAACTACTGACAGCCGCTCCATTGGTTGTCGCCCGACGCCGTCACATCCCCTACGAAATTGTCATGCACGATGCTTGGTGGATGAGTGATGAACAGTTTTTGGTATCAGCCGATGGTCGACTGATCAATCCTGCAGATCCCCTAAGTCATTTTGATTATCAACCAAGCCCTGACCAATCTGAAAAGGCATTCAAACGTCGAGCAGATCTCTATCAACTTTTAGAGCATGCACAACGAAGAATTGCTGTTTCAGAAGCATTCAAAAGAGTTTGTGAGGGAGCAGGTATCAAGAATGTTGATGTTCAAGTTAATTCATTCACGGAAATGGGGCTGACCCACGAACTTAAATATTCGAAAAAACAAGTTCCCAATAAAAACTATCGGCTATGCCACATCGGAGGAATGAGCATTCACAAAGGCTACCAGCTATTACGCCAAGCTGTTTATCACTTGCCTAAAGCACTCCCTATCCAATTCACTGTTATTGATCATAGACTTGCCTCATCTATAAACAATTATCACTCAAATTGGAATGGATATCATGTTGATTTCATTGCTCCAATTCCGATGAATGAGATGCCAAAGTTCTACAGTGAGCAAGATGTGTTAATCGCACCATCCATCTGGCCAGAAAGCTTTGGACTGGTGACACGAGAAGCACTAAGTGCTGGACTCTGGGTTATTGCCAGTGATACCGGAGCCTTGGCGGAACCTATTTTGAATACAAAAGACCACAATGGATTTGTTATCCAGCCTAATAATTTAGATGATCTAATAACAGCGCTAAGAGACTTGCCCATAGTGCTTAAGACAAAAGCAGATGAGGAGAACTGATATCATGGATTTAAGATTTTGGCGAAACAATATGAATCCTTCACTGGGATTTTTGATTTGTGGGCTTGAACATAGTGGAACAACAATGGTGTCCGACCTCTTTAGAGAGCATCCAAAAGCAGACTCAGGCTTCGAATGTGGTGTTCTACTATGCAACACTCCAGGCGACTTTTTAACATTTGAGCCCTTTTGTCGGCATATGTATGTGGGATGGGGAATCGACCATGACGACCTTTCCTATGCATGCTCAGCAATATCATTTCAAAATTTTTATCGGCGACTATTTGAGCGTTCTAAAAGCATTAAAGAAAAATCACCCAGCATTATTTTCGATAAAACTCCTCGCTATATCACGCAATTACCGAAGGTTCAAAAACGGCTCAATCGTCCGGCTATTGCCGTCATCAAAGATCCAAGATCGCTTGCTCTTTCTGATTTTAAGAGATCGAAACGACCTTTGGAAGAAATTGATTCTTGGTATGAAGAATGGAAAAATCCTAAAATGGTTTATATGCGATCAGCGTATAAAGGTTATCGCTACGCATGGAAAAATAAAAACTGTCATGTTGTACGTCTCGAAGACATTTGCTTTAATGCCAAAACGACTGTCAAGGCAATGTTTGAATTTGTTGGCCTTGAATTCAAAAGTGAATATCTCAATCTTAGGAATAAGCGTTTCAACAACACATCTGGATCATCGATCAACGTTGGATCTTGCATGGCCTTCATGGAAGTTCTTCCAAGTCGGATTCAACAACGAGTTTGCTCTGATTTCTCAGAGTTTGATCGATGGTTTTATCCCTTCTAATTAAATTTCTCTAAAAATCATACAAGCCTTAGTAGTCGAGAGAAATCTTCAAATACTAAATTAAAAAGTAGCTAGAAATCCACCGAACACAGCAGCAATGAATCCACAGGCCAAGACCTGCGAAACAATCTCACGACTATCTTCTTTTTTCCACCGATCAATGGTTTTGCAAGCCATCGCATAACTTTCACAGTTAGTCTGGAGTTTATTTACGTATTGATCAACAAAATCGTCTGATAGTTCTAGACGGCGGAGACGTGATTTGATTTGGTTAATTTCGAACTGGGTCATTGTTGTCCGAACACACCTAAGTCTTCGAAGAAACCGTAGCGACGTTGACGATCCCCCTGTGGAACATGCATGCCCCATAAGCCCTCCCAATAGAAAAAAACCACGCCATGACCACGTTCTCGAGCCAGTTGAACTTTCTCTCGCAGAATGGGAATTGCCGTCGTACGTGGGCCAAAACCAGCCAAAATCCCGATCTGAGTTGGGATCCGCCACTCACGTGCCTTGCGTAACGCAGGTTGATCAAGGTCACGGGCAAAGGCCTTTACTGAATGGGCATAGTTCTGCACAACAAGCTCATCGATCAACTCACCCATCGCCCAAAGCTCCCAGTCCTGAAGCCAAATGTTGTAAGCGTGTCGGAATGGACCAGGGGAGAGGCTGATCTGTTGCGGTAATTGTTCTTGTTTCAGGCGGTCCCGTAAATCTCGTAAAAGTCCCGTGAGCTGTCGCCGTCTCCAACGCATCCAATAGCGATTGGTGTGATCGACAGGGGGCAACATTCCCGTTTGCTCCTTGTACAAATTGGATGTGAAACTGTCGTAGCCAAACTCCACAGGCCAGGCGAAGTGATCATCCAATTGCAAGCCGTCCATGGAACATCGCTGGAGTACCTCCACCACCAAACCAATAAATCGTTCCCTCACCTTTGGGTGAGCTGGATTCAACCAAGCCATGCGATGCCGTCCATGCATCGTCATGCTGCGTTCCCCATTCGCTTTAGCCAAAACCCAGTCTGGGTGGTCTTTGACAACCTGCGCATCGGCGGGTTCCATCAAGCCATATTCGAACCATGGGATCACCTTGATGCCACGCTTCTGTCCTTCGGCCGCGAGCGTACAAATCGGATCGATCCCGACCCCAACCTTGGCTAAGGGTGGTTCCACCGGCGCAAACCGACTCGGGTGGAATGTGGTTCCCCGACTCCAAACATTGGGGATCACACGCGTAAATCCAGCCCGTTGTAGATCGTCCATCGCGACAGCAATGCGACGACGGTCGTAATACAAAGGGCTTGGACTATTTGTGAGCCATACCCCCATCGTGGTCTTTGTTCGCAACAAGCGATCCAAGCGGGATTGCGACTGGCCATCGAGCGTGAACACTCCTACGGAGGTGAGCCCCGCAAGGACGCCGCAAAGCAACCGTTGAAACATTCAGAGAGAGGCTTTAACGGAACATTGAGCTCACAGAACTTTCTTCGTGAATCCGCAGGATTGCCTCACCCAACATGTTGGCGGCGGAGAGAACTTTGAGCTGCGGGAAACTTCTATCCAGCTCAATGGGGAGGCTATTTGTGACAACTACCTGCTCAAAAAGTCCTTCTGCCGATAGACGTTCACAAGCAGGTGGGGAAAAAACAGCATGGGTGGCACAGGCAATCACACGTTGCGCCCCTTCTTGACGAAGCAGCTTCGCTCCAGCACAAATCGTGCCGCCCGTATCGATCATGTCGTCGATCAAAACAGCCGTTTTACCCGCTACATCACCAATCACAGTGAGGCTTTCAGCCTGGTTATGACCAGTTCGTCTCTTATCGATAATCGCTAGGGGCGCATCATTCATTTGCTTGGCAAATGCTCGAGCCCTTGCCACTCCACCCACATCAGGCGACACCACCACAATGTCTCCGAGATTTTGCGTTGATAAGTAATCCACCAACACCGGTGATCCATAAATGTGATCACACGGAATGTCGAAATAGCCCTGGATCTGAGCCGAATGAAGATCCATCGCCAACACGCGATCCACACCCGAGGTCACCAACAGGTTGGCGGTGAGCTTGGCGGTGATCGACTCCCGGCCAGCTGTTTTGCGATCGGCCCTCGCATAGCCGTAGTAAGGAACCACCGCTGTGATTTGTCGGGCAGAGGCGCGTCGACACGCATCCACCATGATCAGCAGCTCCATTAAGTGATCGTTCACCGGAGCACAGGTGGGCTGGATCAGAAAAACATCACAGCCCCGGATCGACTCTTGGATTTGAACGTAGAGCTCTCCATCGGCAAACCGCTTCACCACCCGAGGGCCGTCAGGCACCCCCAGGTATGCAGCAATCTCCCGAGCCAAGCCAGGGTTAGAGGTACCGCTGAAGAGTCGCAGCCTTGGGCTTTCGCCACAAAGCTTCTCCTGCTCGGCCCGCGGTGCTGTCAGGAAACTGGTCACGGCGGCCGCGGAACGAGTTCTGCTGTAATCCGATGGTAGTGGTGAACGCGCCCCCCATGTCCAAAGGTTTTCCGCTGATCCTGGGTGCAGGCCCCGTCCCGGAGTTGGCCATGAAACGAGCCTGTGAAGCCATCGCCGCGTCCTGTGGCTGTGGCCTGTTGAGTTATGCATGCGGAGAATCTCCGCACAACGTGTTGGCATCAATAGGGGCCACAGGCGATTTGGTGCGGCTTTGCGGTGATGCCGCTCGGTTCGATCGTGATGGCGGCAGCTGGTTGGAAGCCCTAGCCGACTGGCGCCAACCCGTGCTGCTTCTGGTCCCAGGAGACGCCGACAGTGGAATTCCTGGGGTCGGCCCGGCCTATGCCGCACTCTGCCGCGAACTCAAAGTGCCCTTGGTGGGCTTAGCGCAGCTTCAGGGGGCTTGGGATGCAACGGAACGCCGCAAAGACGGGCTGCCATGGCGCGGCTGGATTCCCGCTGCAGAGCATCAGGATTACAACGATGCCGTGGAAACATTCAGCCTCTGGCTGCGCCGATCGCTCCTCAGTCCCGTGGCCACAGGGGCAACGTCTGATCAGGTTTGACTTGGCGCAAAATCTGTTTGTCTACCCGCTCAGCCAGGGGCACCTGGGTGATGCGGACGGGTGGCGGACTTGCCATCAAAGCCGCCGCCAAACTCAATTGCTCACGACGACTGAGATTGGTGTCCACCTCATCCTCTAACCGGTTCACCAGCGATGGCAGCGTGGAGATCACACTCGAATCCTTCACCTGCTCAACCAAAGCCAAGATCAAATCCTGCTGTCGAGTGCGCCGGTTGGCATTGTCCAAAGGGGTGTGTCGGTAACGCGCGAATTGTTCCGCCTTCTCCCCATTGAGCCGTTGCCGTCCAGCCTGGAGATTGATGCTGTAGCCCTGGGTCTTGTCGTTGCGCTGGTAGGTCTGATCGAGAACTAAATCGACATCACCCAAACCATCCACAAGGGTGCGTAGTGCTGTACGAGGCATCACGACATATCGCTGCGGTGCCTGTTGCGTTGACCCAATAATTTCTTGAATGGCATCGTTCAACAGCGCCACGCCACCGCTTTGCCAAAGGCTGGACAAGCTGGTCGGTGGATTGTTCCCTGGCAACTGCACAGCGATCTCGCTTGGAATCTGCAGCACCTGCAGCGGCTCATCTGCGCTAACGCGCAGCAGGAGCAATGCATCGGCATTGGCTCGGCCCAACGGTGCGGCTTGATTGGACGATTCACCCAGCTGATTGGCATCAATCCCCACCACCAGCACCGTCACAGGGGCGGAGGGAAACGGGGCCAAGCGGTTGAGGGCCTCCGAATTGGCTGAAGCCTCTTTGGCGGCGCGATCTGGCTCCGGCCAAAGCACGCTGAGCAGCCAACCCGTTGCCCACACACCCAAGCCGATCGCGCCAAGGCGAAGGACAGTGCGCCATGGACGACGTCCAAACCAGCGCGTCAGGCGCGTCTCTTTGGAGGAGGTCATCGTCCGCCGATTCCTGGATTACACCAGACTTATCTTCACCCCGTTGTCCAGTCTTTAGCGTTGGGGCCTTGTATGTCGTCCTTTATGCCCTTGCGCCACGACTTTCGAGAACGGCC
This sequence comes from uncultured Synechococcus sp., assembly GCA_963990675.1. GTDB lineage: Bacteria > Cyanobacteriota > Cyanobacteriia > PCC-6307 > Cyanobiaceae > Parasynechococcus. The sequence goes on along the minus strand of CAXDNN010000005.1, from coordinate 29,429 downwards.
AGCCGCAGACGTTCGCGTCGTGGTGTTCGGTGCCACGGGCTACATCGGTCGATTTGTGGTGAAGGAACTCGTCAAGCGGGGCTATCAGGTGGTGGCTTTTTGTCGCGAACGCAGTGGCATTGGCGGATGTCAGAGCCAAGATCAAGTAGTGGCGGAATTTCCTGGAGCGGAGGTTCGTTTTGGAGACGTCACAGATGGGGGCTCCCTGAACCGAAACGCATTCCAACAACCGGTGGATGTTGTTGTGAGTTGCCTCGCCTCTCGAACGGGGGGGAGAAAAGATTCTTGGGCGATTGACCATCAGGCCACCTTGAACACCTACCTGGAAGGTCGGAAGGCTGGAGTTGCCCATTACGTTCTGCTCTCAGCCATCTGTGTGCAGAAGCCACTGCTGGAATTCCAAAAGGCAAAGTTGGCCTTCGAAACAGCACTGCAGGCCGATGGGGAGATGACTTACTCCATCGTCCGGCCCACAGCTTTTTTTAAAAGCTTGGGCGGACAGGTGGAAAGTTGCCGCAAGGGGGGGCCCTATGTGATGTTCGGCGGCGGAACACTCGCCAGCTGTAAACCGATCAGCGAATCGGACCTAGCTCGGTTCATGGCCGACTGCATTACGGATCCGGATAAACGCAACCAAATTCTTCCCATTGGTGGCCCTGGTCCCGCCATGAGTGCCCGTGAACAGGGTGAAATGTTGTTTCGTGCTCTTGGACGCCAACAACGCCTTTTGTCGGTGCCAATCGCCTTAATGGACGGACCGATTGCACTACTCGAGGGGCTATCGAAGTTGTTCCCAGGTCTTCAAGACACCGCTGAATTCGGGCGGATTGGCCGTTACTACGCCAGTGAATCGATGCTGGTTTGGGATGCGCAAGAGAACCGATATGACGCCGATGCCACACCGTCCTATGGGGAAGACACCTTGGAGCAATTCTTCGAGCGGGTGGTGCGCGACGGAATGGCAGGTCAAGACCTTGGGGATGCCAGCGTGTTCTGAAGCAGGCATCCTGGGCGTTAGAGGAAGCACGACCGTTGATGACCGAGGCAGCCACCCAGCGGGCCCGCACAAGCGGTGTGTTGCTCCATCCCACAGCACTACCAGGCAGTCCGGTCTGTGGAACCTTTGGGGAACCCAGTCGTCGCTGGCTCCATCAACTGGCCAACAGCGGAATCGGGGTTTGGCAAATGTTGCCGCTGGCACCGCCAGATCCGACTGGATCCCCCTACAGCTCCCCTTCCTGCTTTGCGCTCAACGCCTGGTTCCTCGACGCATCAGATCTGGCGAATGAAGAATTCATCAGCCAAGACGCCCTGAATGGCCTCCCCGGAGCCTCCGTGACAACGGCGGAGACAACAGTGCTTGATTTCCCGCTCGCCAACCAACGCAGTGAGGCCCTGGCCGATGCACTCCTCGAGGCTTGGCCGCAACAAACACCTGAACGACAAGAGGCCTTCCGGAACTGGTGCAGCCAACAATCCTGGCTGGAAGACCACGTGTCGTTCAGTGTTTTGCATGCCCAACACAACAACGCATGGTGGACCTGGCCCAAGCCACTGGCCCAGCATCAACGTCGAGCACTCAAAGCCTGGGCAGCTGACAATCAAACAGCGCTGATGAAAGAGCGCCTAATGCAGTGGCAGCTTGATCGCCAATGGCAGGAGATCAGACGACTGGCCCACGACCTTGGCGTTGTGTTGTTTGGCGATTTGCCCTTTTACGTGAGCACCGATAGCGCTGATGTATGGAGCCATCGCGGCCTGTTCACCGTGAAAGAATCTGGGGAACTCACCCTCCAGAGTGGGGTTCCTCCGGATTACTTTTCCGAAACGGGGCAACTCTGGGGGTCCCCCGTTTATCGCTGGGGACGACACCGCATCACCCGCTTCCAGTGGTGGCGCAAACGCATCAGCCGCCAACGGGATTTCGTCGACCTACTGCGATTGGATCATTTCCGCGCCCTTGCCGCCTTTTGGGCCGTTCCAGGGGGTGATACAACCGCTCAAAACGGTCAATGGCAATCATCTCCAGGCCACGCCTTGCTGGCCAAATTGAAAAAAGACGCAGGCGGTGATTTGCCTTTAATTGCAGAAGACCTTGGCGTGATTACGCCAGATGTTGAAGAACTGCGCGATCGATTTGCCTTGCCAGGAATGAAAGTGCTTCAGTTCGCCTTTGATGGCCAGAGCGACAATCCCTATCTTCCGGAAAATATTGATGGCAACCGCTGGGTGGTCTACACAGGAACCCACGACAACCCAACAACCCTGGGCTGGTGGCACCGCCTTGATAGCGATAGCCGCGAGCGCATTACAGACCGGATTAACGGCGAAGTCTCAGCACCCGCTTGGCATTTATTCGATATGGCATTTGCAACACCCGCCGCACTTGTGGTGGCGCCACTCCAAGACTTGATGCATCTTGATGATCGTGCACGATTCAATACTCCTGGAACATCGACGGGGAACTGGAATTGGCGTCTCAATCCGTCTGACAACATGTTGGAGGGCTCTCTGAAGGGCTTCGGAGAGCGCTCCAAGGTTTGGGGACGCAACCTTGAGAGCGCTACAGCGTTGTTAAATAATCAATCATGAAAGATAATGATGATCGACTTATCTTTAGGCGCTTAAAAGATCTTTCTTAAAGGCAAGATTCATTGCAGAAGCAATGATGAACAACTTGATAGCTTACGAAAATCGAACAAATCAAGAGCCACTCGTAACAATTAATCAAGGCCAAGGTGAGTAATTACGCCGATGCCATAGCAAAAGTCACACGCATAAAATTCAGTCAAGGGAATACATCCGCAGCGGCCTTACTGAAAGGTCGCTTTTTTATTGAGTCAAAAATCAAAGATAGTGAGAGCAGAACAGAAGCTCAAAGGGAAGATTTTTCTACCCGATACACGCCCGGAAGCTTGGGCACTTGTTGTAAGGGAACGCCGTTCCACATCACTTGTTGGATCTCGGCAGGGGGTGGGGTCATGGTTAGGTCAATCGGTGCCCTTAGCTGCAAGGTGAGTTCACCTTGCCCAGCAACAAGCTGCACACGATCACCACCCTCGCTGTCAATCGTCAGTTGACTCGACTCGTTGAACAACAGTTGCAACACCCCATCGTTTGGAGTGACGGACGTTGCAACACCGTTCAACCAGTCCTGAGGCAATCGCTGGCGAGCCTGTTCGAGGGGGCGCAACCCCTCCAGAGTGGCTGAAACCTCAGCTGATGACGAGTCGGGTGCTGACGTGATGGCCTGAATATTGGCTCGCACGGGCTCCAAGGCAAGACCGTTTTGACGGGCGAGAGTTTGCTGCTGCCGATTAAGCGCCACAAGGCTAAAAAGCATGACGGCGCCATACACGATGCTCCCTTGCCAAGTCGTAAAGACGTCAATGCTTCCAGGGGTGAAGCGACCAAAACCGCGAACAGGTTTCAGTCTCGAACGGGACACGGGAACAGGAAGAACCGGATCCAAGCAGCCCGAGGGGAGCTCCAGACGCCTCTCAACCTGAGGAAGCATGGAGGCTAAATAAGCTCTCTCGGGCAAACGATCGATCCAGCCACGCTCCAAGGCTTCGAGAACGGGAGTTGTAATCCTGATCTGAGTCGCGAGATCTCTCAGCGTTAACCCCAACAACTCTCGACGTTCACGAATCATCGCCCCAAGACTCTGAGCCTGCTCTTCACGGCTCAGCGACTCACGATCAGACCGCTTCAAAGCAAGTCCAGAACGCGTCCACCAACGTCTTGGGACTCTCAATCGCAAATTCATGATTGGCCCATGGACCTACTTGCGTTCCGATCAAAGATGTAAGCCCACTCGCGCGCGTCAAGACGGCGCCAACAGCCCTCGGCTAAATCATCGAGATGAATGCCGTCAATGGCAACCCGCTGTAAATCAATCACAGGGTGACCAAGCAACTCAGCGACCCGTCGAATTTGGCGATTGCGGCCTTCTTTGAGCTCAACTTCCAATAACGATGATGCACCTCGTGCCTGACGTGCCTGAAGACGACGCACGAGCGCTGGTCGGGTCTGACGGCCGTCTAACAGCAAGCCCTCCCGCCAACGTCGGAGGGCTTGCGAACTGGGGACCCCCTTGACCAAAACGTGATAGGTCTTGGCATGGCTATAGCGGGGATGGGTCAACCGCAGCGTGAGTTCACCTTGGTCAGTTAGCAGCAGAGCTCCACGACTATCAGCATCCAATCGCCCAACAGGGTGAAGTCCAGGCCGTTCTTGATGGGGGAGACAATCCAACACCGTGGCCCGGCCCTGAGGGTCACGACAACTACAAATCACTCCAAGTGGCTTGTTGAGCAAAAACACGCGCGGCTCTTGGGCTGAAATCAGCGGAACGCCATCCACCTCAATCAGCTGAGAATTAGGATCAGCTTGATCCCCAAGGCTCGCAACACGTCCATCAACAGTCACACGACCAGCTTGAAGCCAATCTTCTCCGCGCCGACGTGAACAAAGCCCGGCAGCGGCCATCAATTTTTGAAGCCTTTGACGGGTCACACTATGAATCAGGTAGACAGCACGCTTCAAATCATCATTGAATTTACAAGACAAGCGTCAAAACTTTAGACATCGGTAGCGCAATCAATCGGACCATGAATGCGTCCTAAATATTGATAGCAGGACATTTAACGAACATCAGTTCCAAAAATTGAGTAGCCGCTAATACCTGAAGACCGAAAAGGAATCATGACAGGTCTTGAATTACAAGAATCATGCAATTGATGAAACTCAGGGGCTTAGATCAAAACATGGCGTAAGATCTTCTGAGTCGCATACTTTGAAAGCAAAATCTAAAAGAATTCGTCAAAATTATCGAAATCAACGGCTTTAAAATTACCGCTTTCCACTTGTTGCATCAGCCGCTCCAATTGGGCGAATAAAGCCCCGCCAGTGAGCATTGACAGCAACAAAGCAACCAATAGAGCAGTCCCTGAGGCAAACCCAAAAATTTGCAAACAGCAGCCAATGAACAGCGTTACACCGATCAAGGTTCCTGAGAAACTCAAGACGATTTCGGCCGTCGCTAGAGGCAACAGGGGCAAACGATCTTGCTTCCAGCCGTCAAGCTTGTTCTGGACAAGACGACCAAACGTCAATCCGCAGAGAACACCCATCAACAGGCCGATTCCAGCCATCAAGTAAGGCGGCTGAGGAAGAACCGCCATCAACAAGTACTGCTCAATCTGCTCGGCGGTGATCTCCTCAAGCATTGACGCAATTCTCGTAAAGGGTCATTGACCTTAATGGATTCATCAGGCTGCAACGAGCGGATTGAGCCGCTGCAAAAAGCCTCCCGCAATTCGACCGGGCCCAAACGTTTTGCCAATCAAACCCGCCAAAGCGCGCACATCATCGGTGTGGAAGCGATCGTCGCGAATCAAGGTGAGCAGGAGACGCTTGCGCAGATCAGCACCATCACGGCTGAATAGAAGTCGAAGACCTGCTCCTGCAACGGGTAACAGTTCCACGCCCGGTGCGGGAGCGCCCTGACCGACAACCTCCAAGAGACTCTCCAAACGTTCAAGACGCAAGCGACCGGACTCGTCAAAAATCACCTCCAACAACTTCTCTCGCATCTCGCGGGTGTCACCGGCGAGCAAACGTCTTGCGACATAGGGGTAGGCAACGGAAATAATTTTGAAGTCGGGGTCGAGGCGAAGGGCGAGACCTTCTTGACTGACTACCGCACGAATAATCAAGGCAAATCGAGCTGGAACACGGAACGGGTAATCAAACATCAACTCTGAGAAGCGATCCGTAATGGCTTTGAAGTTGAACGATCCAACCGACTCACCAAGACTTCCGCCAAGGACTTCTTCAAGAGCAGGAATGATTGGAGAAAGATCAGCACTAGGACTTAGGAAGCCGAGATTTTGGAAGTCTTCAGCGAGTCCTGCGAAATCGCGATTAATTAGATGAACAACGGCGCCGGTGAGCGTGAGCCGGTCGCTATCGCTGATCGTGTCCATCATTCCAAAGTCCACATAGCCCACGTGCCCCATCTCACCGCTGCGACCCTGTAGAGCAAAAAGGTTGCCAGGATGAGGGTCGGCATGGAAATATCCAAATTCCAGAAGTTGCTGTAATCCACAAATCACTCCCGTGCGGATCAAAGCAGCGGGATCGAGGCGTTGATCAATCAATTCCTGGCTATCTCTCATTTTCGAACCTTCAATCCACGTGGTAGTCAAAACACGTGTTGAACTGAGCATGCGTTCTACACGGGGCACATAGACCGCTGGATTATCAGCAAAAAGAGTTGCAAATCGTTCTGCATTATCCGCCTCTTGTTCATAATCAATCTCCTCGAACAGGCTCCGCCCAAATTCATCAATAATGCTTCCCAAGCCAAAGCCAAGATTGAGGGGAAGGAACGGCGCAGTGAGGACGCCAAGAGCTCGAATCAAGACAAGATCTCGACGGAGGATAAAGGTGAGGTTGGGCCGCTGAACCTTCACCGCCACCCAGGATTGACCTTCAAGGCGCGCTTTATAAACCTGTCCCAGACTGGCGGCGGCAATCGGTGCTGAGGGAAATTCTTCAAAGAGTTGCTCCGCTGGGGCACCAAGCTCCTGTTCAATCCGTGAGAGAGCGACCGAATGCGGAAAAGCGGGAAGGTCGTCCTGCAACCGAGTGAGCTCCTCGAGCCAATCGCGCCTGACGAGATCGGGGCGAGTGGAAAGAGCCTGACCAAGCTTGATAAAACAAGGCCCAAGACCCGTGAGGGTCTTAAGAATGCGACGAGCCAAACCTCGCTGAACATCAGCATCGGAACTCGAACCCCGCAACAGGAGAACGATGACCAAACCACTCAGGGTCCACAGCACTTGAATCAACCGCGGTATCGCTATCCATGGCCGAAGAAGCAACCACCAGAAATCGCGGCCGGAGTCGTACTGCATATTGCGGCTGAATACAGGGTGAGACTCTAAGGACAATCGCTCTGGGCAATGGCCCTTCTGCCCCTGTTAACAAAACGGCTCGGCAAGAGCTTGTTTTTACCCGCCCACGGCAGAGGCCAGGCACTGCCAGACGGGTTCAAACGTCTTCTGAAGCAACGGGCTGGAGTGTGGGACTTACCGGAGTTAGCGGAAATTGGCGGACCACTCGAACCGGAAGGTGCTGTGGGAGAAAGTCAACGTGAATCCGCAGCAGTCATGGGAGCCGACCGCTGCTGGTACGGCGTGAACGGAGCCACAGGATTGCTACAGGCAGCCCTCTTAGCAATCGCTCAGCCCGGTGATGCCGTTCTCATGCCACGCAATGTTCACAGAAGCCTGATTCAGGCCTGTGTACTCGGAGGCATCAAACCTCTCCTCTACAACATTCCGTACCTGACAAAACAGGGACATTCAGCACCTCCAAATCACGCCTGGATGAAAAGAGTCCTGGCGGAGTTAGCCAACAAAGAATGGCAAATCAAAGCGGCAGTTTTGGTTCATCCCACCTACCAGGGTTATGCCAATGATCCATCAGACATTATTGCGACACTCCATGAACAAGGATTGTCTGTTCTTGTTGATGAGGCCCATGGATGCCATTTAGCTGCAGGAATTGATCCTGACCTTCCACCTTCTTCACTGCATTGCGGCGCGGATCTTGTTGTTCACTCGCTCCACAAATCTGCAGCAGGACTTGCTCAAACAGCGGTTTTGTGGCTTAAGGGTCAACGGGTTTCCCCAGAACGGATCGAACGTTGCCTTGGCTGGATTCAAACAACAAGTCCAAGCTCTTTACTTCTCGCTTCATGCGAATCTGCCATTCAACAAGTCTTCAATACTCGAGGCAGAAAGCATCTAGCAAATCGAATAAATGAAGGTCGATTACTGAAATCTCGCCTGATTCAATTAGGAGTTCCTCTTATCGAAACACAGGATCCATTACGGATCGTCTTACACACTGGATCAGCAGGAATCAGCGGAATCGAAGCCGACGAATGGTTTATCAAGCATGGCCTCATTGCCGAATTGCCTGAGCCAGGAACACTCACCTTTTGCCTGGGGCTATCCAAGCATCACGATTTACACTCAAACCTAACAACAGCGTGGGAAAAATTAGTTCAAGCCAACCAAGATCGATCGGCACAAAAAGACTTTGAAACTCCTCCTTTGCCACTCCTTGCCACACCAGAAGTGGACCTAACTCAGGCCTGGAATGCCCCCAATAGAGTCGTGACCTTTGAGCAATCGGAAGGAGAAGTTGCCAGTGAGCTTGCCTGTCCTTATCCCCCAGGAATACCACTTCTCATCCCGGGGGAAAGAGTCGATCACGCTCGAGCACTTTGGCTCACAAAGCAAAGCCAGCTTTGGAGCGATGTATTACCAAATGAAATCAAGGTGATGAAGATATGAGCACCGGAGAGCGGTTGATAAGCTGATGGTCACCACGGGTTTGGGTGATCATCGAGGTCTATCCATCAGTTGATCAACCACGGTCGACAGAGTCCTCACGCAAACGACTGTTAAGCGGATTAGCCGTTGGTGGTTTTGGCCTCGTTGTTGTCTGCCTCGGTGGATGGTGGTTCACCGCCGCCGTCGGAATTCTGGTGCATCTCGGCCTGTTGGAATTCTTCCGCATGGCCCAATTCAAGGGGATGCGCCCGGCCACAAAAACAACTCTGGTGGCCTGCCAATTGCTGTTATTCAGCACCCAATGGGCGGCTGTGTCTGGAGGGTTACCAGGGGAACTCTCTTCAGCGGTGTTGCCGCTATCGGGGGCAGCCATTTGTGCATGGTTGCTCTTGCAACCCGTGACTGGCTCCATCGCCGATGTTGCAGCGTCAATCTTTGGCTTGTTTTACCTGGGATTTCTACCAAGCCACTGGCTATCGCTTCGGAATCTCACACTGGTAGAACTCGCGCCAGGCACCTCAGAACTCTGCACAAGTGGGCTGGCGATCACCTTGTCCGCGTGTCTGATGATTGTGTGCAGCGACATCGGCTCTTGGGCCTTCGGGCGACGCTGGGGACGGCGTCCACTGTCGCCCATCTCACCAAGCAAAACAGTGGAAGGTGCCCTAGGCGGAGGGCTTTGTGCCATGGCCATGGGAGAGATTTGCGCCCTTGTCATGGGTTGGCCTTACTTCGGTTTACCTGGACTCCTCCTTGGCGCCCTCGTCGCACTCATCGCCATGGTGGGTGACCTCACTGAATCCATGATGAAACGCGACGCTGGCGTCAAAGATTCCGGTGACGTGTTGCCCGGCCATGGCGGAATCCTTGATCGAATCGATAGCTATTTGTTCACCCCAGCCGTGGTGTATTACGTGGTCGCGCTGATACAGCCCCTACTGGTTCGGTGAACCCAGGATCCTGTCGCATCAGGGTGTGACATCAGCACAACCTTTGAGGTGGAGTTGTCCGCCCTGAAGGAACGCATGGGTGATTTTGATTCCAGGGTCCATGGGCAGCAGCATGGATGAGCCTTCAGCAGCATCCTGCGATCGAAACCGCAACGTGTTGTCTGAGGCATCAATCCTGAAGCAACGGCGCACCGGTTCTCGATGAGCCACCACTGAAGATTGGAGCTCCATCACATCGTTCTGGATGCTCAAACCACCCAGTGTTGTTAGTCCCATGAGTTGTTCAGCGAGCCAATCACCAAGCCAACGCCATGGCTCCGCCAGCAAGGCATCATTCAAAGCATGTCCACTGATCGAGACCTCACCCTCCACTTGAAAAGGATGCTGAAGCGCCAGCATTTGCTCCGGGCTCAGAACATTCACATCAACTGTGATCGGACCACTTAGGAGTTGCACATGTTGGAGCGGCAAGCCCTTAAACCCCACATCACGGGCCATCAATGTGACCCCTTGAAGTCGACCACGCATCAACGTGAATGCCGATCCATGGAGGGTGAGTTCCAAACTGCCGAGCCGATCACAACGACTCCGGATCCAAAGCTTTAAAGCCCCAGCGAGGAGCGTCATCAAGGGGTCAGCCATGGTGAAAAAAGCTGAAACAGCGTTCAGCGACCCGTTGGGGGTGATCGAGGTGGGGCAAGTGCCCACAGGCTTCAAACGTTTCCACGGGCTTGGCCAAAATCTCAAGGGCAGCCCGTTTTTGCGGTTCTCGCAAGATTCTGTCCTGCGCACCCCAGATCACATGGAGTGGTTGAGACGGTAAGGGCGAACCACTACCAGCGAATCCACCGCTGCGGGCAAAAGCTGCCAGAGCTTCAGCCCAACCGGGGCATTGAAGATGCAGAGACGCAATTTGTTCTTCAGGAGCACCCACCGAGGCATCGGGATTCGCAAAGGCCTGTCGACACAGTCCACGCCGAACCCCAGGCCGACTCAAAAACCAAGCCCCAAAACGATCGAGGAGAGGTGGCACCGGCATGCGCCGACCAGACAAGCCAGCGGGAGCCAGGAGCAGGAGTGATCGAATCCTCTCGGGCACACGACGGGCCAGTTCCACGGCCACCGAGCCTCCCATTGAGGCACCAATCACCGATACAGGCCTCGATGACGGCAACTTGTTTAAAAGAGCTTCCAAATGCAGCATCACCGGCTCGGTGCCATAGGTGGAAGAAGGGGGGCGGGGTGAAAAACCAAAACCGAACAGATCCGGAATAATCAATTGAAAACGACCCGATAACAGCGGCGCCAAGCGCCGATATTCCAAAAAGCTGCTGTCGAAACCGTGCAGGAGAAGCAAAGGATCACCTTCTCCTAAAACCGCTACAGGAAAGGGATCCGCAACTCCCAACGATGGAAGTGCCCACCATTCAACGGCATCGGTTAAGGCTCCGGCTTGGGGATCCAACAAGCCAGGACGAAGCTCATCTAAAAGACGTTTCAAGATGGCACTGGGCTGCGCTCAGCCAGGCCTACCAAAGCATCGAGCAGCGCAGCAGGAGTCACCGTAAAAGGCAAATGGTGAAGGTCGGAACCGTCTTGACAGGCAAACTCACACACCGCTTGGAGATCGCCAGAGCTGGCATCCGCTAGGCCCAAATCATCAAGACAGACGGGAAGCCCGAGGCTCTCGAGAACAGGCTTGAGCTGACGGTGTGCCTGAGCGGCAAGCCGGTTGTTGCCAAGCCGCTCCTCTAAACGCAGCTGGACAAGAATTCCAAATCCCACCTTTTCGCCATGCAAAACGTGATGGCATGCGGGAAGTTGCGTCAATCCGTTGTGCACAGCATGGGCTGCAACGGTTCGGCAGCGAGCACCACCAAGTCCTCCCATGACCCCTGCCGTTAGGCCACAGGCCTCAACGGTGCGCTCCCATGCAGCACTGGTGGAATCTTCAACGGCCATCGGGCTATCGAGCAACAACTGATCGCGCAGCACCCGAGCCATTTGCACCGCTTGCTGGACCAACCCATCACTGCTGTTTGCACTGCTCACCGATGACTCGTACCACTTGGCTAAGGCATCAGCAATTCCACTGGCCAGCGTTCGCGGAGGTGCCTGCCGTACAAAAGCGTGATCAAACACCAGTAAATCTGGGCAGCGATCAAGCACCACATCGCTTTCAAACGCACCATCTGGTGTGTAGAGGTTTGCCAATGCCGTCCAGCCGGCACAGGTCGAAGCGCTCAACGGAACCGTGATGCAGGGAAGCTTTAAACGGTGGGCAAGGAGTTTTCCGGCATCGAGAACTTTTCCGCCGCCGGCTGCCAAAATTGCATCACAGGATTGGGCTTCAACCGCAAGACGCTGTAAATCGAGTTCACAGCAATCAAATCGAAGGTTTGCCGTTGTAACAGTTAGGCCAAGACCTTCAAGATCGCTGCTGAGCTGGTCTCGCAGGACTTGAGTAGCCCTGGAGCGACCCAATACAAATGGGCGCTGACACAGCTGCTTGAGACGCGGGAAGGCTTCACCCCAAGCACCCTGCCCCCGCAACAATGTGCCGGGGGCAATGGCCTGGGAAGAAATGGACGACTCCATCAGAGGGCAGCACCAGCCAATTCGGGTTGAGCTTCAACGCGGCCCTTGTGGCGGACAACCACCTTTTTGTTCTCATCAACGTCGACCTCAGCATGGTCACCGTCTTTGATGCGACCCGTCAGCACTTCCTCGGCGAGGGAGTCTTCCAATAGACGCATTACGGCACGGCGGAGTGGACGTGCGCCGTAGGCGGGGTTGTAACCCTCTTCCACCAGACGTTCCTTGAAAGCATCCGACACCGTAAGGGTGATGCCTTTCTCTCCCATGCGACCGAAGACTTCTTTGAGCATGATCTCGGCGATCTCTTTGACTTCCTCTCGGTTGAGTTGTCGGAAGACAATGATCTCATCAAGACGGTTCAAGAATTCAGGTCGGAAGTATTGCTTGAGTTCCTCATTCACAAGGGAACGAATCCTTGTGTATTGAGAATCTTCAGCGCTTTCACCAGAGAACTCGAAGCCAAGGCCACCGCCACCTTTTTCGATCACCTTTGAACCAATGTTCGAGGTCATGATCACCAATGTGTTCTTAAAGTCGACCGTGCGACCTTTTGAGTCGGTCAGGCGACCATCTTCGAGGAGTTGGAGCAACAGATTGAACACATCTGGATGGGCCTTCTCAATTTCATCGAACAACACAACTGTGTAAGGACGACGACGAACCGCCTCGGTGAGTTGACCACCTTCGTTGAAACCGACGTATCCCGGAGGGGAACCGATCAGCTTGCTGACGGTATGCCGCTCCATGAATTCCGACATGTCCAAGCGAATCATTGCTTCTTCACTGCCGAAGAAGTAGGTGGCCAATGCCTTGGTGAGTTCGGTCTTACCCACACCCGTTGGGCCCGAAAAAATGAAGCTCGCGATTGGGCGATTTGGATTTTTAAGACCAACGCGGGCACGACGGATGGCCTTCGAAACAGCTTTGACAGCTTCATCTTGACCAATCAAACGCTGGTGAAGCGTTTCTTCCATGTTGAGCAGCTTCACAGACTCACTTTCAGTGAGTTTCTGAACAGGAACGCCAGTCCAAGAGGCCACAATGTGAGCAATGTCTTCCTCGTTCACCATTGGAGTGGTGTCGATCACAGCGGGAATCGATCCAGCGGATTCTTCGGCGGAACCACCCTCAGATGCGGAACGCGTGTTCTGCATAAGGGCACGAATTTTTTCGCGAAGCTCTACTTCCTTTTCTCGCAATTCACCAGCTTTAGCAAAATCCTGATCGCGAACTGCGTCCTCTTTATCTTTTTGGATTGTCCGTAATTCCTTATCCACTTCCTTCGCTTCGGGAGGAAGTTTGGAATTCATCAACCGAACCCTGGAGCCAGCTTCGTCAATCAGATCGATCGCTTTGTCTGGAAGGAAACGATCCGAGATGTAACGGTCACCGAGCGTTGCAGCAGCAACTAAGGCTTCATCAGTGATTTTGAGGCGATGGTGTTGCTCATAGCGCTCACGCAAGCCCCGCAGAATCTCGATCGTGTCGTCGATGGAGGGTTCACCAACATTGACCGGCTGAAAACGACGCTCGAGTGCCGCATCACGCTCGATGTGTTTTCTGTACTCATCAAGGGTGGTGGCACCGATGCATTGCAGCTCGCCTCGAGCTAGCGCCGGCTTGAGGATATTGGCGGCGTCGATGGCCCCCTCTGCCGCACCGGCACCGATCAAGGTGTGCACCTCATCGATCACCAGAATCACATTTCCGGCGGATTTGATCTCCTCCATGATTTTTTTGAGGCGCTCCTCAAATTCACCTCGGTACTTCGTTCCGGCCACCAACAATCCAATATCAAGCGTCAACACCCGCTTGTCTTCGAGGATGTCTGGAATATCGCCCTGTTGAATCCGTTGGGCCAAACCCTCTGCGATCGCGGTTTTTCCCACCCCCGGCTCACCGATTAGAACCGGGTTGTTCTTGGTACGACGACCAAGAATTTGAATGACACGGTCGATTTCGTTGTGGCGACCCACCACTGGATCCAGTTTCGACTCAGTGGCCAGTTGGGTGAGGTTGTTACCAAACTCATCCAGGGTTGGCGTCTTGGTGGAGCCCTTCGCACCGCCACCACCACCGCCTGCGGTGACTTCGGCGGTTTCGCCGAGCATGCGAATGACCTGGGTTCGAACCTTCGCAAGGTCGACACCAAGGTTTTCGAGAACACGAGCAGCGACGCCTTCGCCTTCGCGAATCAGGCCAAGAAGAAGATGCTCTGTGCCGATGTAGTTATGACCGAGTTGACGCGCTTCTTCTAAGGAAAGCTCCAAGACGCGCTTAGCGCGAGGAGTGAAGGGGATTTCAACCGCTACAAAACCAGATCCGCGCCCAATAATTTTCTCAACTTCGATCCGAGCATCTTTGAGGTTGACGCCCATGGACTTCAAAACCTTGGCTGCAACCCCAGTGCCTTCGCCAATTAAGCCGAGCAAGATTTGCTCTGTGCCGACAAAGTTGTGCCCAAGCCTTCGAGCCTCCTCTTGGGCAAGCATGATCACTTTGATGGCCTTTTCGGTAAACCGTTCGAACATCGCTAGGCCGATGTGAAGATGACACCAAGCTATCAGGACTTGGTGTCACCTGTGAGGAATCACTCCAGATACCAATCTGCTTGTCCACGACTGGGTTTTAACAGCATAAAAGTATCAACCAACTCGAAAAAATTGACGGTTTCTTTGACTGTCGAAGACGGGAAACCGAACAACAAATATGAATGATATGTAGCTAGTTCAACGGATTGATCCGACACCACTGAATCAGGGCATCGCTTCTATCGCTGTAGTACTTGCGTCGCGTGCCAGCGGATTGAAATCCAGCATCTGCATAAAGGGCTATCGCACCTGTGTTGTTGCTTGATACTTCAAGAGTGGCGTGAATCGCTCCCTGTTGCCGTGCCTGTTGCAACAGAGCCGACAACAATTGTTTGCCATGGCCTCGACGCCTCACCGAGGGATCCACGGCAACCACAGTGACGTGCAACTCATCAGCGACGAGCCAGCCACAAGCCACACCCAACAACGTCTTGGCCTCTGTCCAGCCAAGGCATAACCGTCTTGGATCCTCCAATTCACGGCGCCATTGCTCTTCGTTCCAAAGCCCCTGGAGAGCACAACGATCGAGGGCCAAACAATCGGCCAACCAGGATCGATCAAGTGTGATAAGAGCCATACCAGAACCAATCGGTTCGGGATCAATCCCTACATTGCCCTCCTCTGCCCAATATCCGTGACCCAGACCATCACCAATGCAAGGCCCTACGAGGCGGATCTGGATCCAGAGAGTCCCAATCGAAATCTCACGCCATTAACAACCGCGTTGGATGCCGACGATCGGCTCGTTGTGGGCGACTGTCTCCTGAGTGATCTCGCCCAGCGCTATGGCACTCCGCTGTATGTGCTCGATGAGCAAACCCTGCGCGGCACTTGCCGTGCCTACCGAGATGCTTTGAAGCGCCACTATCCCGGACCGTCCTTACCGATCTATGCCTCGAAAGCCAACAGCTCCCTTGTGATGAGCAGCTTGGTGGCGTCCGAGGGTCTCGGCCTGGATGCTGTATCCGCAGGAGAGTTACTCACAGCGCTCCGCGGCGGCATGCCAGGGGATCGGATGGTGTTGCACGGCAACAACAAATCCGATGAGGAGTTGCTACTTGCCTACAACAACAACGTGACAGTGGTGGTGGACAACCAGCACGACCTCGACCGCCTCGCGGCCCTCATTCCCCGAGACGGCGCCCCCGTTCGGTTGATGTTGCGCTTCACTCCGGGGATCGAGTGCCATACGCATGAGTACATCCGCACGGGGCACCTCGACAGCAAATTTGGCTTTGATCCCGACCAGGTGGAGCCCGTGCTGCGCGGTTTGGTGGGCCAGTCTTGGGCCAGGTTGACGGGCTTGCATGCCCACATCGGCTCACAAATTTTTGAACTCGAGCCCCACCGCGATCTCGCTGCGGTGATGGCCGATGCCCTCAAGCTCGCCCGCGACCTTGGCCATCCGGTTGAAGACCTCAATGTGGGTGGTGGACTCGGCATCCGCTACGTGAAATCCGACGATCCACCAAGCATCGACCGCTGGGTTCAAGTGGTCGCCGAAGCGGTCATTGCCGCTTGCGAAGCACGGAGCCTCGACTTGCCCCGCTTGATGTGTGAACCAGGCCGATCCTTAGTGGCTACGGCAGGGGTGACCTTGTACACCGTTGGCTCAAGGAAAATGATTCCCGGCATTCGCACCTATGTCGCCATTGATGGCGGCATGAGTGATAACCCACGGCCAATTACCTATCAATCGCTTTACACCTGCTGCGTTGCTGATCGCCCTTTGGCCGACGCTGATGAGACCGTGAATCTTGTTGGCAAACATTGTGAATCGGGGGATGTCTTGCTGAAAGACCTTCCCTTACCCAGCACCAAAAGTGGAGACGTCATTGCTGTGTTCGCTACCGGCGCCTACAACGCTTCGATGAGTTCGAACTACAACCGCATTCCACGACCAGCGGCCGTGCTCGTGCACGACGGAGCTGCAGAACTGGTGCAAAAAAGAGAGCAGCCGGATGACTTGCTGCGCTACGACGTGCTGCCGCAACGGTTCCACGAGCTACGTTAAAAGAAGAGAGGAGACTGCAGAGGTTGGACGTTTTCGCAGAGGAGAACCTGCGCATCGTCCTCGACATTCTGTTTGCCTCTGCTATTGGCTTTTTAATGCTGTCCAGGGTTCGTGAAGCACGAACTCTCTGGCTATTACGGGGATATCTATTTCTTGTTGCGACAGCCTGGTTTGTCCAACGCTTTGCCAACCTCCCACTCACCACCCAATTGGTGGATGCCTTGGTGCTGGCCTGTTCTTTGTCCCTGGCCATCCTTTGGCAAGGGGAGTTGCGCCGCTTGATGGAACTCCTCGGTACGGGGCGGCTTGCGGTGCTGCTGGGAAATCCTCAAAAAGAATTCAAGGCAGCAGAAGGCACGATTGCTCAGCTCACCGAAGCTGCAGGCCGACTCTCCCAACAGCGGCGCGGCGCCTTAATCGTGGTGGATTTAGGCAGCGACTTGCGACCGGAGGATTTTCTCAATCCTGGTGTGGCTATTGGCGCCCAACTCAGTCGGGAATTGTTGTTGAACGTCTTTGCTGCAGACACACCGCTCCACGACGGAGCCGTATTAGTTCGTGGCAACCGCATTGAATCAGCGGGAGTGATCCTTCCCCTATCTCGTCACAGCGTGAGTCGTTACGGGACAAGGCACCTCGCAGCACTTGGGATTACGGAACGCTTCGATCGCTGTATTTGCATCGTTGTTTCAGAGGAAACCGGAACCCTGTCCTTGGCCAATCAAGGAAAGCTCGAACGACCGATCACTAGCAGTCGCTTGGAGACGCTGCTTAGGGATCTGTTCAGCAACACTGAGGCACGACAATCAACAAGGCGTACCGTAGGTTCTCCATCATCCGACTCGCTGACTTGAGCCGAACCCCGGCCACGAGCACCGATCTAACAGCTTCATCGCTCTGCCCGCCGGAGCTCGATCCGGCTCGGCTGCCAGCCCATGTTGCTGTGATCATGGATGGCAACGGACGTTGGGCAAAGGCCAAAGGATTGCCAAGGGTGGTTGGCCATCGCGCCGGGGTTGAGGCCCTGAAGTCCACCCTTCGACAGTGCAGCGATTGGGGCATCAGAGCGCTGACCGCCTATGCCTTTTCAACAGAAAATTGGTCCCGTCCTGGGGATGAGGTGAATTTTCTGATGACCCTGTTCGAGCGGGTCTTGCAGAAAGAATTGCGGTCGTTAGACGAAGAACAGGTGAGAATTCGCTTCCTTGGTGATCTCGATGCGCTGCCAGAAAAATTGCAAGTCCTGATTGACGACGCGACGGAACGAACGGCCAAGAACAGCGGTATTCATTTCAATGTCTGCACCAATTACGGAGGCCGTCGAGAACTGGTGCGAGCAGCCCAACGCCTCGCCAAACAAGCGGCCTCTGGAACACTTGATCCAGAGGCCATCGATGAAAATAGTTTTGCTCGAGAGCTCTTCACCGCTGGAGATCAGGATCCCGATCTCCTTATCCGCACCAGCGGTGAATACAGAATCAGCAACTTTTTGCTCTGGCAGTTGGCTTACGCGGAGATCCATGTCACAGATGTGTTTTGGCCCGATTTCAACGCAGATGTCCTGAAACAGGCTCTACTGGATTACCAAGGACGCAACCGCCGCTTCGGTGGGCTTGATCCGATCACACCATGACCATTTCGACACGTCACGACTGGACCACCGAAGAGATCCAAACGCTGCTGGAATTGCCGCTGATGGACTTGTTGTGGCAAGCCCAAACCGTTCATCGGGAAGCCAACCCTGGCTACCGCGTTCAACTGGCTTCGCTTTTAAGCGTGAAGACCGGAGGTTGCGAAGAGGATTGCTCCTATTGCTCGCAATCCATCCACAACAGCAGTGATGTGTCTGGCTTCGAAGCGCAAATGCGGGTGGAGCCTGTGTTGGAAAAGGCCCGAGCGGCCAAGAAAGCTGGGGCAGACCGCTTCTGCATGGGATGGGCTTGGCGAGAAATTCGCGACGGCGCTCAGTTTGAAGCGATGTTGGAGATGGTCCGTGGTGTACGAGGCATGGGAATGGAAGCCTGCGTCACTGCAGGAATGCTCACCGACGGTCAAGCCGAACGTCTCGCCGAAGCCGGCCTTACCGCCTACAACCACAACCTCGATACGAGCCCAGAGCACTACGACAAAATTATTTCGACGCGGACCTATGAAGACCGTTTAGAGACGCTTCAACGGGTCCGGAGGGCCGGCGTCACACTCTGCAGCGGTGGAATCATCGGTATGGGGGAAACCCTTCGGGATCGAGCCTCGATGCTGCAGGTGTTGGCGAGCATGAACCCCCATCCTGAAAGTGTTCCAGTGAACGGCCTTGTCGCCGTGGAGGGAACGCCCCTCGAGGCGCAACAACCATTTGAACCGCTTGAGTTGGTTCGAATGGTGGCCACAGCGCGCATCTTGATGCCCCACGCCCGTGTTCGCTTAAGCGCTGGACGAGAGCAGTTGAGTCGGGAAGCCCAAATTCTCTGCTTGCAAGCGGGGGCCGATTCAATTTTTTACGGCGACCTCCTACTCACCACTGGCAACCCCGATGTGGAGGCCGATCGTCAGTTGCTCGCTGACGCTGGAGTGCAGGCCAACTGGCAAGAAAACGCCAGTTCGTTAGTGAACAAGGCTCACGCATCAACCTGAGCAAAGTGCTCAGACAACGTGCTTTAAGTTGCCCAAGACCCCTTTGAACAGCAGCATGAATCGGCTGCAGGTTGCTGCCTTTTATGCCTTCACGCCGCTGAATGAACACCAGCGTGAGTCGCTTCTCAGCGACCTGCCGAAGCTGGCGAGCGCCAACAGTGTGTTGGGTTCAATCCTGGTGGCCCATGAGGGGGTGAACGGCACGATTAGCGGTCCTGAAGCTGGAGTTGAGGCGTTGTTGCTGAGCCTCCGTGCGTCCCTTGCCCTTGGTTCCGAGCATTTTGAGCGGCTGGAAGTCAAACGCAGCTGGGCTGATCAGGCCGTGTTCCGTCGTTTTAAGGCCAGAGCGAAACAAGAAATCGTCACGATGGGAGTCACGAGCGTGAGCCCAAGACAGAACGTTGGCACCTACGTGGATCCCAAAGATTGGAACGCCCTCGTTGATGATCCCGACACCCTGGTGATCGACACCCGCAACAGCTACGAAACCGCCATCGGCAGCTTTGAGGGCTCCCTTGACCCGGGCACCGAAAGCTTTCGAGACTTCCCCGAATGGGCAGAGGCCAGCTTGCGCCCACTCGTGAACAACCAACCACCCAAACGAATCGCCATGTTTTGCACCGGAGGCATCCGCTGCGAAAAAGCAAGCAGCTACCTCCAAAGCAACGGATTTGGTGAGGTGCACCACCTCCGCGGCGGCATCCTGAAATATCTCGAAGAGATCTCAGAACAGCAAACCCGTTGGCGGGGGGAGTGTTTCGTCTTCGATCAACGCGTCGCCCTTAACCATCAGCTGGAGCGGGGTGTTCACAGCCTGTGCCATGCCTGTGGTCTTCCCCTTTCACCTAGCGACCGAGCCGAGCCGAGCTACATCAAAGGCGTGCAGTGCATCCATTGCATAGAACGGTTCAGCGACGCCGACCGTGCTCGCTTCTCGATGCGGCAACAGCAATTCGATCAGTCGCCGTCTTAAGCGATCGCCATCGCTTGTGTCCCATCACGACCCATCCGTGCTGCCAATCCTCTACAGCTTCCGCCGTTGTCCCTTCGCCATGCGAGCCCGATGGGCCTTGCTTGAAGCAGGCCTCATGGTGCATTGGCGAGAAATCGAACTCAAGCGCAAACCAGTGGAGATGCTGGAGTGCTCAGCCAAGGGCACGGTGCCGGTGTTGGTGCTGCCCAATGGCACGGTGATCGACGAAAGCGAAGCCGTGATGCGCTGGGCCCTGGAGCAAGCCGATCCCCGCGGGTTGCTCAACGCCGCTAACAGCTCGGCCTTGATTGCAGAAAACGACGGCATGTTCAAACACCACCTGGATCGGTTTAAGTACACCGACCGCTACCCCGGTGCAATCCGAGATGAGCATCGTGATGCAGGACTGAGCATCCTCGCGGGCTGGAGCCAACGCCTTGAGAAACACACTTGGCTTCTGGGACCGACCATCTCCCTGGCGGATGCTGCCCTATGGCCATTTGTGCGCCAGTGGCGCATTGCCGACCCCGACGGATTTGAGGCCAATCGGCAGCTGGCGCCCCTGCGCGAATGGCTGCATCGGTTTCTGCAGGATCCCAGCTTCGAGCGCTTGATGCAACGCGCCGACCCCTGGTCTTCAGGGGGATTACAGCCCTTGTTTCCAGCCGATGCCACCGCCGTTCCCCTCGACGAACCCCTCTTTCACCTCGCCCTCAAGGGCGACTGGAACCACGCTCAAGACGCCGGTCTCTACCAATGGTCCACCCGCGGCATGCGCTTGGGCCAAGTGGGATTCATCCACTGTTCATGGCAGGAGCAAGTGGCAACAACCTTTGAACGCTTTTACGCGGGTGCAGGGGACGTCTTGCTGCTGAAGATCGATCCGAAACGGTTGACCACACCACTTCGGGCCGATGCCGTCCCAACTGGCGAACTCTTTCCGCATCTGTATGGCGCCCTACCAATCGAGGCCGTGGATTCGATCACGCCCTACAACGGCGATTCCTAAGCCGCTTCTCTACTCAGCGAACAGCAGCGGTGATGATGGATCAATCAGTCCCGAGCCTGATGCTTGAGCAGTTAGAAGCACAGGCCTGCGAACGAGGCTTGCTGCTGCGATTACAAGTGGGGCGCCCTCTGCGCCAATGGAGTTTGCGTGTCGTCGTGGCGCGTCCGATCGATGCATCGCGCGTCCAACTGTTGGGTGAGATGAAGGGCTGGGCTTACAACGCCAGCAATGGCTTGCAGCTCGACACGATGCGAGTGATTCCCTCCCGATCGGTGGGGGTTGGGGATCTGATTTGGGCGGCCACGATGGCCTGGGCCATGGAGAACACCCCATGCCGCCAAGCCAGACTTCTCGCCATCCGTGATGACGAGCGCCAACATCGTCGCCTCAGACGATATTTCGAACAACGGGGCTTCAGCACCGTGCGAGACGTGGAAGCTGCCGTATGGGATTTACCGCTCCGGATGATCTGGGGAGGGGCCGGAGCATTGATGACGGGCACCGTTGAGACGGTGCTGCAACGCAGCATTCGCGGCTGGAATCAATCCGCAGCGTGATAACTACTGCGTACCAAGGGGCCGCTACGCACCTGGGCAAAACCCAGCGTTTGAGCCACCGCTCCTAACTCGTCGAATTCCTCAGGGGTCCAGTAGCGCTGAACGGGTAAATGAGCCAGGGAAGGCCGCAAATATTGGCCGAGGGTGAGTCGCTGACAGTCCACGGCGCGGAGATCGTGCATCGCGGCGATCACCTCCTCTCGCGTTTCACCCAAACCCAACATCAACCCAGATTTGGTGGGCGTGGAAGGTGCCAACTCACGGGATGCGGCAAGCAGTGCCAATGATCGTTGGTAGGTGGCTCCGCGCCGCACCTCACCTTGCAGACGCTCCACCGTTTCGATGTTGTGGTTGAAGCAAACGGGCTCCGCCGCAAGCACCGTGGCAAGTCGTTCCCGTTGGGCTGCCACAGCACGATCGGCATCCGCAACACCACCCCAAAAATCCGGGGTGAGCACTTCAATCGCAATCAACGGGTTTCGGGCGCGAATCGCTGCCATCGTGCTGGTGAACAGGCTGGCGCCATGATCGGGAAGATCATCACGGGCAACGGCCGTTAGCACCACATAACGAAGGGCCATCGAGTCAACGGCATCGGCGACCCGTTCAGCCTCAGCTGGATCGACAGCCATCGGCGCACGGCCCTTCTCCACTTGGCAGAACGCGCAGCTGCGAGTGCAGATTGAACCTCCCAACAGAAACGTTGCCGTTCCGGCCGCGTAGCACTCACCACGGTTCGGACAGCGCCCTTCCTCGCAAATCGTGTGCAGACGGTTGTCTTTAACCAACCCTTGGACACGTTCGAGTTGCGAGGCATTACCAATCGGACGACGCAACCACTCCGGCAGCCGTTCAGACGGCGCAATCGAGCTGTATTGGCTCATCTCAGATCACAACCTTTAGGCAGTCTGGTGGCCCAAACGGAAATTTGAAGTCGATCTGCTGGGGTCCGCACGATCAATCCATCGGGCGTCGCCCCTCGAGGGCCCTGCTGAGGGTGACCTCATCGGCATATTCGAGTTCACTTCCCATCGGCAAGCCATAGGCGATCCGACTGACAGGACAGAACGGCTTGATCAACCGAGCCAAATAAAGACTGGTGGTATCTCCTTCAACGCTGGGCGTCAGCGCCAGGATCACTTCACTAATCCCATCCTTGGCGATGCGTTCAATCAAGGGTTTGATGTGCAACAGCTCCGGACCGATGCCATCCATCGGGGAGATCAAACCACCGAGCACATGATAACGACCCTTGAACTCCCGGGTGCGTTCCAAGGCCAACAAATCTCGCGAATCAGCCACCACACAGATCAACCCATTGCTGCGTTCTGGCTTGCTACAAATCTCACAGAGCGGATCAGCGGAGAGGTGAAAACAGCTCTGGCACTGCCCAACCTGGGAGCGGGCCGCCAATAACGCATCAGCAAACTGCTGAACCTGATCGGCGGGTTGATTGAGCAAATGCAAGGCAAGCCGCTGGGCTGTGCGCGGGCCAATGCCAGGCAAACGCTGGAACTGATCTATCAGCCGCGCCAACGGTCGAGTAAAGCCGCTCAGGGATCTGGCGCTACTGGGCGCAACTCTAGGCAGAATGGGTGCACTTGCTCTGGTCCTGATGCGACTGCTTCGATCGCTCCCACGCTTGATCGCCTGCATCGCGCTGGCCTTCACGCTGGGGGCTTGCGCTGCAGGACCAACCGCAGGGCTGCAGTCCTACCAAAGTCCAGATGGGCGATTCGCCTTCCTCTACCCCACGGGCTGGACCCAAGTGCAGGTCAGCAATGGGCCACGCGTGGTCTTCCACGACCTGATCCATAGCGATGAAACCGTGAGCCTCATGGTGAACACGGTGGACGAGAACAACGACCTCACTGAACTGGGCAGTGCTGTTGCTGTTGGCGAACGGTTACGCCGCGAAGTGATCGCCACCGCAGGGAGCGGCCGAACCGCTGAATTGGTTGAAGCTGGGGAACGCGAGGTGAACGGCCACACTTTTTACGACCTGGAATATGCAGTGCACTTAGAGGATCGCGACCGACATGAGCTCGCCACGGTGGTTGTCGATCGCGGCAGGCTATACACCTTGGCCACTAGCACCAATGAAGAACGCTGGCCGAAAGTGCAGGATCTCTGCAACCGGGTGACGCACTCCCTCAACCTGTTGATTTGAGCCAAAACGACAAACCAATCAACAACCATTACCCAAGTTTTTCATGACAACATGGACTGCTTAAATTACGCATTCAAAATAAAAACTACCGCTAAAATCTAATCAAATAACAACATTACTTTTTTATGTGACCGGGTCACTGATGACCATCGATGCACAAGGCAACTGTTTAATCAGTTTGCTGGTTCGATCGCTACCAGGGATTGGGAGACCAGCCACACGACGCCGCTGAGTCCGCAAAATCACCAAATCATGCTCTCGACTTAAGCGATGAATTGCTCCATCAATGCCGGGTCCACGCACTAACACCGTATGAAAGCGCTCTGCAGGGATTGCAGCTGGTCGCCAACGAATCAGTTGCTCTTCCATCCAGGTTCGATCTTGATGATCAGAACGAGGATCATGCACGTGCAGAAGAGTAATCCGTGTTCGTTGTGAATTTGGGGCAGAATGAATCACACGAAGGGCTAATTCAAACTGTTCGCGGGCACTCGCGGAAAGATCCTTAATCGGCACCAAAATTCGTCCCAAAGGTTGATCGGGTTCTCGTCCCAAATTCACAACAACGACAGGGCAATGGGCAGTACGACACACACCATCCACGATGTCCCCCATTAACCAAGCCCGCAGTTGATCAGTACGTCCCGCTCCGATCAAGAGCAAATCGGCCCCCTGCTCCAACGCCGTACGACTCATCCCTCCGGGAATGTCCTCATCCAGACGCAGCAGGGTGCGTGTTGGAACGGAAAGATCTTTGGCCATCGCTTCAGCAATCGCCAATCGCCCCCGAGCCGCGGCCACGGCACGCGTGAGGCCTCCGCGAAGCTCCTCCAAGCTTGGATTCACCATTGCCAAAGGCAATAACAGGCCTTCCCCCCCCGCCGAGCCCCGCACCAAACGTGCCGCAATTCCCAGCAATCCTTGTTCTGTACTCGGATTTGCCACAGGCACCACAATCCGCAGCGGCCGTTGCACCACCTCACTAACTCCATCCAAAACGGCGGCCTCCTCACCAAAACTGACGGGGACCATGCCGACTGGAGTTTCCATTAACCGCTTCACCGAGCGTTCCGTCAGGATCGGTCCCACGGTGGCCGTGACCACCATCACGGCCAAGACGCTGTTGAGCACAGTCTGATTCAGCAGACCGGCCTGAAAGCCAATAAACGCTGTCGCCAAGGTTGCTGCCACCTTTGGCATCGTGAGCGACCACATCATCAGGATCTGGGGCCGTCGATAGCCAAACAACTTTCCACTCATCCACGACGCCAGACCCTTGCCGCCAATGGCACCCACGAGCATCAAGGCGGTAAAACGAAAATCGCTGAAGCTTTCACCAAGGCTGCCGAGATCTAACAGCAAGCCCAGATCGATAAAAAAGATTGGGATAAACAGCACACCACCGAGGAAGATCACCTGTTCTTTCACCCGCCCTTCTGGCAAAACAGAGTTCACTGCCAAACCCGCCAAAAACGCACCAACAATTTTTTCAACACCCGCCAGCTCCGCACCAAGGGAGGCGAGGAAAAGAGCCACCATCACCGCGAGCACCATCCTGTTCTCGTCACTGATTCCCCGCAGAATCAGACGTCGGCCCAACCAGCGAATCGCGACAACCACCAGCAGAGCAAAACCACCAATCCGCAACAGCAACAGGCTGAGGTCCATGCCGCTGAGGTTGCCCTGGCCTAAACCCAAGCCCACGGCCAGCAACAACAGGGCAACGATGTCGGTAAAGATCGTGCTGCCCACGCTCACCACCACCGCCTCATCTTTTTGGGCGCCGTAGCTGCGCACAATCGGATAGCCCAGCGGCGTATGGGTGGCCATCAGGGCGCCAAGCAGGAGGCACGACACCGAGGCAAAGCCTGCCAACAGACCAATGGTGACGCCCGTACCAATCCCGATCAACAGGATCAACAAGCCGTAAATGAATGATCGACGCTTCACCCGGTTGAACTCCTCCAGGTCGATCTCCAACCCCATCGTGAACAGCAAATAAACCGCACCGAGATCGGACAACAACCGCACGGTTTCACTGCCGCTGTCCACCCAGCCGAGAGCATGGGGGCCCACCAAAATCCCTGCTGCCAGAAGACCCACCAAATCGGGTAGGCCCACCCGCCGAATCAACGGCGGGACCGCTGCGCTGATGGCAACCAGGAGGGCAAACACCCCGAGAGGATGGTGGAAAATGTGCTCCAGCGATGCCTGCATGGCCATCGAGTTGCTGCCGATCAGACCGCCAGCATGATCCCCATCCCCCTAGGACACAACGCCCTGTTCAGGAAGCGAAAAGCCGTTCGCCCGCCTGCACCTGCCAAAGGTTTTGATAAACCCCGCCCAAGGCAAGCAATTCGTCATGGCAACCCTGCTCCACGATCATTCCGTTCTCCATCACCACGATTCGATCGGCATGGCGAACGGTGCTCAAACGATGGGCAATCACCACGGTTGTGCGATTTTGCGTAATGCGTTCCAAAGACCGCTGAATCGCTGCTTCGGTGTCGTTATCAACCGCTGCAGTGGCTTCATCAAGCACCAGCACCGGCGCATCTTTGAGGATGGCGCGCGCTAAAGCAATGCGTTGACGTTGACCGCCAGACAAGCGTTGCCCCCGCTCTCCCACCAAGGTGTTGTATCCCTGGGGCAATCCATCGATAAATCCAGCAGCTTCCGCCAACCGAGCCGCCCGCTCAATCGCATCGGGGCTCGGATTCGCCATTCCATAAGCAATATTCTCGGCAACCGTGCCGTGAAAGAGGTAGATGTCTTGACTCACCAAGGCAATCGAGCGGCGCAGATCGTCCAACCGAAGCGACTCAATCGGATGGCCATCCAAAAGAATCCGGCCGGAGGAATGCTCATAGAGCCGCAGCAGCAATTTCACCACCGTGCTCTTTCCAGACCCGGTGGAGCCAACGATGCCGAGGGTCGTGCCGGCGGGGACCGTGAGATTGAACCCATCCAGCAACGCCTCACGCCCGGAGTAAGCGAACTGAACATCTTCAAAAAGCAGGTCACCACGCACATCAGCGGTGGGCAGGGCAACAGATCCACCATGAATGGTGACGGGAGCATCAATCAGATCAAGCACCCGCTGGGTTGAAGCCATGGAACGTTGGTACTCATCGAGGGTGCGACCCAACGCGGTGAGCGGCCACAGCAGGCGTTGGGTGATGAACACCAAAACGCTGTAGGTACCGACGGCTAACTGACCAGCAACGGCTTGAAAGCCACCGATCAGAAGAATGGCGAGGAAAGCAAACAGAATCGCAAAGCGAATCAACGGAATAAAGGCCGCAGACAAACGAATGGCCTTGGCATTGCTGTCGCGATAGGCCTCGCTTTCCTTGCGCAACCGTGCCAGCTCCAACGGCTCGGCCGTAAAGCTTTTAATCGTGAGCATGCCGCCCAAATTGTTCGCCAAGCGGGCTGAAAGATCCCCGGCTCGAGCACGCACCTCGCGATAGCGGGGGGCGAGCTGATGTTGGAACCGCATCGATCCCCAGAGAATCACGGGGATCGGCAAAAAGGCGAACAGCGCCACTTCAGGAGCGACCACCACCATTCCGATCCCCACCACCGACACGGTGGTGATTAGCTGCAAGATCTGATTCGCACCACGGTCGAGGAATCGCTCGAGTTGGTTGATGTCGTCATTGAGAACGGAGAGCAAGCGGCCACTACTGTCGTGCTCAAAAAAAGCAAGCTCTAGCTGTTGCAGATGGTCGTAAGCCTCGAGGCGCAAGCTGTGTTGGGTACTCTGCGCCAGGTTGCGCCAAAGCACGTCGTACTGATACTCAAAAATGGATTCGGCAGCCCAAATCACAAAGGTGAGAAAAGCAAGAACCCACAGCTGATGCGACACGGAATGAATGCCGTAGCCAGCAAGAAGTGATTGCTTGCCACGAACCACCACATCCACCGCCAGGCCAATCAGAGCAGGTGGGGCGAGATCAAACAGCTTGTTGAGAACAGAGCAAGACATCGCCGCAAACACGAGGCGACGCTGGGGCTCGAGATGACGAATGAGACGCCTCAACGGAGCGGCTTGAACGGAAGCTTCGCTGAGAGTTGTCTTCGCCACGGTTTTCAACACAAAAGTGGGTGTACAACGGGTGAACAACCGAAGGAGTTGCAATGAACCGTTCCAGGTCGTTCAACCGCTTTCACCGCTACTTGGCACGACAAAAGCGCCACGGACTTAAAGCAGTTTTGCCTCAATCGAATCTGGTCGGGAAGACGATCAACAGGGATGTTGATCAACGCCGAGACCAGCTTGATCGCTTTAGCAATCAAGACATCGCCAACGAGCTGCTCGAAAGCCAGGCTTAACGATCAGTCGCGATAACCGCCGCCACCGCCACGGGGACCACCGGAGCGTTCCCGTGGTGTTGCTTTACTCACGCGAATCATCCGACCCATCCACTCCACATCCTGAAGGTCATCGATGGCTTTTTGCTCGTCGGCATCATTCACCATTTCGACGAAAGCAAAACCTCTTTTACGACCGGTTTCGCGGTCGAGCGGAAGGCTGCAATTTTTCACTTCGCCGTACTCGGCAAACAGGTCAGAAAGATGCTCTTGCTCTGCCTGGAACGAGAGATTGCCGATGTAAATGGTCATGGACCGTGGAACCGTGAATGAAATCGAGCGCGTGAGCCGGTTCCGAAAACGAAGACGAAATGGGCCGGTGGTCAGGCGTTAACCCATAAACGTTACAGGGCAATCGCACGGAACAACACAAAAAACAAAAGCAATTCCGAAGAGCAAAGCGAATTCGAACAATCGGCTCCATTGTCAGCAGATCCTGACGAAAGGAGCACGATGGCAATCCTTCACCTCCAATCCATGCGCTGGACATCGGACGGCGAACTCGATGATGCAGACAGGCTGATTCTGCTCAACACCCTGATCCCCCAATGCATTCCCTCAGTACAAACTGAATTAATCCAGGTTGTAGAGCGACTCGCGTTAAGCCAATCCACGCTTACACCGCAGGTTTGCGAGTCCTGACAAAACGTCAGGTCTCAGGATTTGTAATTGGCTGCAGCGCGGCGCTTGCAGGTCTCGCGAGCTGTATCGATCCCCGCACCGCCTCCTACCTCATCGAGGAAACAACTGCAGGTTTCCTCGCCCATTCCTGGGGGCGGGATTTCTCCCGCTTGTGCCATAGCCGCTTTAAAAGCTGTAAGACAAAAACTTTTGAGCAAATTGTCGTCTTGGCTCATCACCGGAGTTCCAGCAATCAAACCGGCCATCAGAAACGAAACCATCAAGAATCTTGGGTGATTTGCAACTCACGATTCATCACGCGAAGGCTGCGCAAACTATTAAAAATGTCCTCTGGCATGCCCTTGGGAAGATCCACAAGGCTGTGGTTGTCAAAAATTTGAATCCGACCAATCGAGCGACCTTGTAAGCCGGTTTCGCCTGCAATCGCACCA
Organism: uncultured Synechococcus sp.; assembly: GCA_963990675.1. Classification (GTDB taxonomy): domain Bacteria; phylum Cyanobacteriota; class Cyanobacteriia; order PCC-6307; family Cyanobiaceae; genus Parasynechococcus. Next base: position 114 of record CAXDNN010000005.1, on the reverse strand, counting down.
ACCAGATTGCCAGGTTTGACGCGATCACGGTGACCAACCGCAACGCGATAGCGCTGCATATTTTCTTCAGGGGCCCGTGCTGGCCGATCGGTCCGACGCTCTCGGCGTTCCCCG
>CAXDNN010000004.1:0-41284 GCA_963990675.1 uncultured Synechococcus sp. | reverse complement strand
AATGATACGGCGACCACCGAGATCTACACCTAAGCCTTCGTCGGCAGCGTCAGATGTGTATAAGAGACAGGGCCACAACTTGATTGTGGGAGGAGCAGGATGCCAACTGATCACGACGCTGGGGATCGTCTTCAAGGCTCTGCACCAGCGCCTGCAACTGCCCAACCTTGTCGAGAAAACGGATCAGATCATGCTTTGCCATCCCTGATCCCATCGGCTGCTGGTCTCATCCTGACAACCAACCAAACACCACAGCAAACTGTTTTTCAGCGGAGTCAGACGACGTGAATCGATTGATCCAAGGACTGTTGATTGCTCTATTGATGTTGCTGATGGCGCCAGGCCCCGGACAGGCTGCAGCATCGAGCGAGGGAGCAGAACTTTTTCAGCAACATTGTGCTGCTTGCCATATCAACGGTGGCAACATCATTCGCAGAGGGAAAACACTCAAGCTGAAGGCATTAGAGCGTCAAGGAATTACATCGGTAAACGCCATCGCTCAAATTGCTCGGGAAGGAGTGGGGCAGATGAGTAGCTACGGCGATGTTCTTGGCCCTGGTGGCGATCAACTTGTTGCCGAATGGATTTGGGAACAAGCTCAAAATGCTTGGATCCAGGGATAAACGTTGACGGCCGTCCAGATCCCTTCCCTCCAATACACATCTTCAGCAACAAGCCGCTCCACAACACTGAGTGTTTCGGCTTCAAAAATCCCGAACACGTGGGTACTCCCTTCTGTTGGCCCCAATGTGACCAGGATTCCATCTTGCTTGAGGGATTTCAAACGCGATAAATGTTCTTCACGATATGGAGTGCGCTTCTCAAGTGCATCGGCACAATAAGTACCCCAAAGAACAAAACGTGCCATAACAAATCGATGATCCCAAAATCTTCTGAAATAAGAATGGCATATGGAGCGATGTAATCGCTATCTTGATTACATGGATTCATTCACAACCCATGCTTACCGGGAGTGACCTGCTCAACAAAGTCAAAGAATTGGGTGACATCAGCAAGGCTGATCTTGTCCGATCTTGTGGCTATGTAAGCAGCAAAAAAGATGGCGACGAGAGGCTGAATTTCACATCGTTCTACGAAGCGCTTCTCGAAGCCAAGGGTGTCAGCCTTGGCACGAATAGCCTTGCTAGGGATGGGAAGCCGGGTCGGAAGTTGAGCTATATCGCCACAGTTCAAGGCAATGGCAACTTGTTAATTGGCAAAGCGTATTCGGCCCTACTCGACCTCCAAGTTGGGGACGAATTCGAGATCAAGCTAGGCCGCAAACAAATTCGTTTGGTTCCCGTTGGTGAGAGTGACGATGATGACGATTAATCCCTAGCGAATGGCGTTCAATCGTTTTTAATCTGCTGCCTTGCGGAGTTCAGAGCAGAACGATCCTGCCTCCGCGGCCACAGAACCCGATGACGCTGCCGACATTCTTTTAACAAAAGCACTCCCCACAATCGCTCCATCAGCACCCCAGCTGCGCACCTGTCGTACCTGCTCGACTCCGGAAATCCCAAATCCAACGGCAACGGGCACGGGGGATGTTTGCTTCAAAGCCTGAACCAACCCCTCGACACGATTCTCCATCGTGCTGCGTTCCCCAGTAACGCCAGTCACACTCACTAAGTAGGTGAATCCACGACTGCTTTGAGCAATCCGTCCCATCCGCTCTGTTGGGGTGGTTGGTGCGACCAAAAGCACAAGATCCAGCCCTGCCTGCTCGGCAATCGGCGACAACCGTTCAGCTTCTTCCAAAGGAAGGTCTGGGACCACTAACCCGGAGGCGCCGGCTGCTGCTGCTTGTTCACAAAAAAGTTCCATTCCCACGTTGAGAAGGGGATTGGAATACGTGAACAAAATCACGGGGATCGACAACTGGCCTCGGAGGGACGCCAACATCTCCAACACTTTTTTTGGCGTCGTACCAGCAGCTAACGCTCGTGCGGCAGCAGCTTGGATCACTGGTCCATCGGCAAGCGGATCGCTGTAAGGCATCCCAAGCTCCACCATGTCGGCACCAGCGGTTTGAAGGCTCAGCAACACCTCAGCGGTGACGGATAAATCGGGATCTCCAGCCATCAAAAAGGGCATGAGAGCCATGCGGCCTTCTCGCTTCAGTTGTTCAAAACGCAGCGCAATGGGCGATGACTGCTGACTCGACATCTGGAAGGCTCAACCTGCACAACATCTGCCAAGCCTATGGGTCGGCAGATGTGGAGTCGTTGACAGCGCTGGTGGAGGGGGCTTCGTCTCCCCCGACACCAATGCGACGGAGCAAAGCCTGCTGTTCCTCCTCTGGAAGGGCATCAAAGCGCGCTTGGATGTCGTCAGCAGCGATCTCGTCGTATACCCCGCGATAACGACGACGCTGCTCCATGTAGGTCATCTGGCCTGTGACGACACGAAAGAGGTACGACCCAGTCCAAATCACCACAATCAGCACCAATAGGGTCTGAGCGGCAATGCCGGCGGAGAAGCCTTGGAAACCAGCAGCCTGAAAACCAACCTGACCAAGGCCACCAATCAGGAGAACCGCCAGGCCAATCAGCAGAACTTTTCCTCGCGTCAACTCAAACCTCTCCTTGCCCGCTTAAACGGAGGTTGATGAAAGGAGCAAACACAATCATCCCCGGAAAGAACAGGAACACGAGTCCGTAAACCCCTAATCGTTCGAGCTTGCTCATGCGGTACCAACGCAAGTTGATCCAGGCATAAAGCGCTAGTGGAACGGCAAGCAGGTAGGTGCCAAGCACTGCCCCGTAAGCCAGCAGCACAAACAGCGTTTCCTGGGATAGTTGGCTTAAGAGGGCCTGAAAGTCCAAGATGCAAGGACAGGTGTCCTAAATCTAGGATGTCTGGCGAGGGGGCATGGCGGAATCGGTAGACGCACCAGACTTAAAATCTGTCGGCACGCAAGTGCTGTGGGGGTTCAAGTCCCCCTGCCCCCATCCGATCGATCAAGACGGGAGTAGATCCGCGAGCTTGGTGCGGAATTCACCTTTTTGCATCCCGCCCTTTAGCTCAGCATGGATGGTGAAATCACCCTCCGGATCAGTCACCAAGAGGTAGGTGGGCCAGCCCATCCCCTCCTTGTTCGGATACTGCTTCAAGAGAATCTTGCGGTACTTGCGATAGGCCTCAGTGTCTTGAAGCATCACAGATACAAAGGTGCAGCCAAGTTCTTCGGCCACCTTGGCGTCGTAATGACTCATCCGATGGCAAGTACCGCAGTCCTCAGAGCTGAACTTGATCACGTGCATGGTTGAAGCCTCCAAGGGAGCGTCTCCCCAGCATGAAAGGGAACGAGCCCATTCACCACCTCTGGCACAAATTTGTCGTCCCGTTGCAAGGTGACGATGCCTTCATTCACCGGCAAGCCGTAAAACGCCGGTCCATGCAACGACGCAAAAGCCTCAAGCTTGTCGAGTTTGTTGTCCTGGGCAAACGCCAGGGCATAGCTCTCCAAAGCATGGGGAGCATTAAAAATGCCCGCACAGCCACAGGACGTCTCCTTACCGGGTCTGGCGTGAGGGGCCGAATCTGTGCCGAGAAAAAACCGCCTGTCACCGCTCATGGCCGCCCGTCGAAGGGCCAATCGATGACGTTCGCGTTTGGCCACTGGTAAACAGAAAAAATCACTGCGAAGGCCGCCCGCAAACATGGCGTTGCGGTTGATGTGGAGATGGTGAGGCGTAATCGTGGCCGCCAAGTTTTGATCCGCATCGCCCACAAAATCCACCGCCTGTTCTGTGGTGATGTGCTCCAACACCACTTTGAGGTCGGGGTAACGCTCGCGGATTGGCTTGAGAGAACGTTCGATAAAGACCGCCTCCCGATCGAACACATCCACGTCAGCATCAGTCACTTCCCCATGGATCAACAAGGGCATACCAATGCGTTCCATCGCCAGCAAGACCGCATGGATATGCCTGAGATCCGTTACGCCTGCTGCGGAATTGGTTGTGGCATTCGCGGGATAGAGCTTGGCTGCCGTGAAAACACCCTCTAAAAAACCGCGTTCAATCTCGTCTGGAGCGATGTCATCGGTGAGATACGCCGTCATTAAAGGAGTAAATCCCCAGCGCGGATCACAGGCTGCCAATATTTGATCTCGATAAGCCTTGGCCGCCTCCACGGTCACCACAGGGGGGCGGAGATTCGGCATCACAATCGCCCGACGAAACATGCGGGCGGTGTAGGCCACGACTTGCGTCAACATCTCTCCATCACGCAGATGGACATGCCAATCGTCTGGCGCAATGAGTTGAATTTGATCAGTCATCAGCTGGGATAGCAGAAACCGCTAAGCGCAACGCCGTGATCCGATCAGTGGTGATGTTCTGAGTCGGCAAACGCTCGGTGAGCTTCAGTTTTTGAAGCCGATTTTCAGTGCTGCCGGAAGCTCCCACCAGGAACACCTGGCGACCCACCTCGATAGCCTCCTTGACAGCATTTTCAAGGGCGATCGCAGCCGTTACCCCGAGGTGAGACACCTCAGAAAGATCAAACACAACGGCCTGACAGGCCCCAATCGCGTTGTGCTCACGGGCGATCGCCTTGGCGACACCAAAAATCATCGGTCCAGCGAGCTGGAACAACAGCACCTTGCCGGAAGCCTGATCCAAGAGAGCTTCCTCCTCCGGCGTGAGCTCCACGTCGTCATCGGCAGTGCTGATGGTTTTCACCTTTCTGGACTGAAGCGCACTCATGCGATCAATCGTGAGCACGTTGGCAACAAACACACCGATGCCGACGGCCGTGATCAAATCTACGAGAACCGTTAGAGCGATCACTCCATAGGTGATCACAGCCGCCTTCACCGACAGATGGTGCGCTCTTTGCAGAAAATCCCAGTCAATGATGTCGATACCAACTTTCAGCGCGATTCCAGCCAGGACTGCCAAGGGAATCGTCGAGGCCAGTGGCGCAAACGCCAGCACCACAACCATCAAGATCAAGGCGCGGATAATTCCAGAGAGCGCCGATCGTCCACCCGCCTGGATGTTCACCACAGTGCCCATCGTGGCTCCAGCGCCAGGAAGACCACCGAAAACACCGGAGGCAATATTGGCCAGGCCCTGACCGACAAGTTCCTTGTTGGAATCGTGCTCTGTGCGGGTGAGGCTGTCTGCCACCACCGAGGTGAGCAACGCATCAATACAACCGAGCATGCCCAAAACGGCAGCATCCACAAACATCAAGCGCAGCTGACCACCGGAGAAGGTGGGCATATGCAGCGTGGGCAACGCCGCTTCAAAAGGCGGAATTGTTTTGAGGCCTGCGTTATGAAAGAGCGTCATGGACAGCAAGGTGCCCAAAACCAAAGCGAGTAGCTGAGGCGGACAAAAGCGCTTCACTCGGGCAGGGGTAAACCAAAGAAGCGCAACCGTGATCACAGCCAGGGCTAGCTCCATGGGGCGCACGCCAGTGATCAAAGCGGGAAGGTTGGAGAGGGTTCCCATCACCCCACCGACCGCTTTCTGCCCAAGAAAGGCCGGCAACTGGAGAATGACCAAAATGGCGCCAATGCCCGACATGAAGCCGGAGATCACCGTGTAGGGCATCTGGGTGACGTAACGCCCAAGGCGGAACACACCAAAAAGAATCTGAAAGAGCCCGGCGAGGATCACCACGGTGAAGGCCATCGCCATCGCCGTTTCTTTATCCGGCGCCGTTGCCGTAAAACTCAGGATCACCGAGGTGAACACCACCGTCATCGGACCCGTTGGTTCCGAGATCAATGTGGGAGTACCCCCGAACAAAGCAGCCACGAGCCCAATGATTACGGCTCCCCACAGCCCTGGCGCCGGGTCACCGGTGGCCGCCACACCGAAAGCCAGTGCCATCGGCAAAGCAATCACAGCAGCGGTAACTCCGCCGAAGGCATCGCCCCGGAGATTCGTGACGTTGATGCGATTCAACAAATCGTGACTCTGCCCCGTAGCTAACGACCTTAGATCGGTTCTCGGCAAAGCAGAATCCCTCCAACTTCTCGGTTGCCCATGCCTGAATTCCTCCAGGCCACGATCGAAGTTCTGATTGGCATCGCTCTGCTGTTTGGCGGCGGTGAACTGTTTGTTCAGGGATCCGTCGCCCTCGCTGTGATTTTCGGAATTCCTCAACTGGTGATTGGTCTCACCGTGGTGTCGCTGGGAACCAGTGCACCAGAGCTCTTTGTCAGCCTTAATTCCGTACTTCAGGGATCGGATGCTCTCGCCCTAAGCAACGTGGTGGGCAGCAATATCTTCAACGTGATGGTGGTGTTGGGAAGCAGTGCGTTGGTGCTGCCCCTGCGCGTTGAAAGTCGGCTGGTACGCCGAGATGTGCCTTTGATGATTGCCGTCTCGGCCGCTGTATGGGGAATGGCGTCCGCCGGACGGGTGACATGGCAAGCCGGACTCGCACTCCTACTGGCTCTGATCATCAACACCATATGGGAAATTCGAACCGCACGAGAACAGCCAGATGACAGTGGAAGCGCGGAACCAGACATCGAAGACAACGCCGCTGAAGGCGGCTGGCACTTAGCGGTTCTGAGGCTGATTGGTGGCATCGCCGTACTCACGATTGGTTCCAAGGTGCTCGTGAGTGGTGCCACCAGCGCGGCAACACTTCTTGGCGTTAGTGAAGCCGTTATTGGGCTAACAATCGTGTCGGCGGGTACATCCATGCCGGAACTGATTACATCCCTTGTTGCGGCCCTTCGCGGTCGGACCGATCTGGCCATCGGAAACGTTGTTGGGAGCTGCCTTCTCAACCTGATGCTTGTCCTGGGGGGTACCGCATTAGTTACAGGCAGTCAGGGACTAAATGTGACGCCGGACCTTATTCATGACGACTTGCCCGTCATGCTGCTCACCAGCCTGGCCTGCCTGCCGATCTTCTGGACTCGCGGACGCATCAGTCGACTGGAAGGAGGATTATTGCTCGGACTCTATTTTTTGTACATTGTTGACAATGTTCTTCCAAGAACAAACCTATCCAACTGGTCTGATGAATTCAGATTAGTGATCCTTTGCTTGGTTCTCCCTGTCGTGATGATCACCATTATCTCGCAAGCAGTGGTGTATTGGCGAACGAGTCGATGAGCAATTTAGCATTCAAAAATTATCGTTTTTACTACCAAGTTGAGCATTCAATAAAACCTCTTCAAGAGTTCATTGATGCATCGAAATTGATGCGCACCTACATCGTGACAAATTCCTCTGACACCGATGGATGCAACGCCATAGTGCGATCAAAGTCGGCCTTGGTTGCCCCCATACCTACAGCGATTGCCGCCATCTGAATAATTTCCGCTGCATGCTCACCCACCATGTGGCATCCCAGCACCCGATCACTTTCCTTGTCCAGAACAAGTTTGAGAAGACAACGGGGCCCAGTCGCAGGCAAAGCACGAGACATCGAACGAAAGCGGGCGCGGTGCACAACAACACCCTCAGTGCCAAACCGTTCAACCGCAGCCTCTTCGGATAATCCAACCGTCGCCAGCTCCGGGTCACTGAAAACGGCACTGGCGACAAGATCATGGTCAACACGACGATGGCGAGTACCAAAGGCGCTATCGGCAAATGCCCGTCCTTCGTCGATCGCAACCGGAGTGAGGTTCACCCGATCTGTGACATCTCCAACGGCATAAATATGAGAAACCGAGGTACAGGAATCGGAATCCACCTTGATGCGTCCAGCCTCGACGCTGATTCCTGCTTCTTCTAAACCCAAATCTTGCAGCCAAGGGTGACGCCCTGTTGCCATGAGAACCCCACCAGACATTTTCGACGTTCCATCGGACAGCTGCACGAGGAGCGCGCCGGTTTCACCCTCCACTGCGGTGACCGTTTGACCAAACACCACCTCAATCCCGCTCTCCCGCATCCCTTCAAGCACAGCAGTCGCGAGTTCGGCATCAAAGCCTCTTAACAGCCTTGGCCCACGCACCACTTGCGTCACCGAAACACCCAGGCCCCGCAAGATGCAAGCAAACTCGCAGGCAATGAACCCTGCACCCACCACGACGACTGAGGGGGGGACATCTTGCAGATCAAACATGTCATCACTAACCCAGGTCTTCTCAATCCCAGGAATGTGCGGACGCACTGGCCGACCACCAACGGCGACCAGCAACCGAGATGCAGTCAACTCTTGGCGAAGCGCTCCGCCGCGCTGATTCGAAACACCAATGCTGTGGGGTCCTGTGAACCGACCCCACCCGGAGATCAGCGTCACACCAGCTTTCTCGAGAAAACCCAGATGAAGCCTATTGAGGCGATCCACCTCGGCACGCACACGACGCAGCAGTTCCGGGACATCGGACTGGATGGAGTCGAGCTTGAGGCCATAAGCCGCTGCGTCAGCCAGTTGATGCCGTGCTTGAGCGCCATAAACCAGCAGTTTCTTCGGAACGCAACCCCGGATCACGCACGTTCCACCAACACGATCACCCTCGACAATCGCCACCCGCGCGCCATAACTTGCCGCCCGCTTAGCCGCTGCTAGTCCGCCTGAACCAGCCCCAAGCACAACCAAATCAAACGACAAATCCATGGGGCAAAAGCGCTCATGACATTCTCGTCAATTGATGACGAGAGCGCTTACAGCGTGATCGGCAGCCATCGGTACAGACAACCCGTCAGAGTGACGCCCTCCATACCGATGGCTGAGGACAAACCGCCTTCGGGGTTCAACGCGCTATTTGCACTTTTGTGATGTCCATTTCATCAGCCACCGTTTCATCAGCCCCTGCCAACCCGCTGAGCTGGGACGAACTGACGTTGCACGCAGCGTCCGAACAGGAACGTGTTGAAGGACCCACTAACGCCCAAGCCAACCTGCGGTTGTTTGGCCATAACCCGAACAGTGTGCAAGTCACACTGTTCAGAGACCATCACGCCTGGTGCCCCTACTGCCAAAAGATTTGGCTTTGGTTGGAGTTCAAGCGGATTCCCTACAAAATCCAAAAGGTGACCATGCGTTGCTATGGAGCGAAGGAACCTTGGTTTTTAAAAAAAGTTCCCTCAGGAATGCTCCCTGCCCTAGAGCTCAACGGAAAACTCATCACGGAAAGTGATGTGATCTTGCTTGCTCTTGAGCAACAGTTCGGCCCACTGGGAAGTGCGATGACCGACTCAGATTCAGTGGAACTACGACATTTAGAGCGCCTTTTGTTCCGTGCTTGGTGCATCTGGCTCTGTAGTCCAGGCCTCAATCCTCGCCAGCAAAATCAAGCCAAAGAACAATTCAGAGCAGTTGCCCAGCGCTTTGAACAGGAGCTCAACACGACCCCTGGCCCATGGCTACGCAGCGATCAACCCGAAACTGTTGATTTGTTATTTGTCCCCTATGTGGAACGAATGAACGCCTCGTTGGCGTACTACAAGGGCTATCGATTGCGACGGGAACACCCCAGCATCGATCGATGGTTTCGTGCTCTTGAAGCCCTGGACACCTACCGCGGAACCCAGAGCGATATGCACACCCATGTCCACGATTTACCGCCCCAAATGGGAGGTTGTTGGTCGGACAATTCGGAGCTTGCTAAGGAGCTTGCGGCAACAATCGACCGTGGTGATGGACTCGGCGACGACGAAGCAAGTTGGCCCGACGACGCACTCCATGGTCAAGCGGCCCTTGCCATAACTCGGGTCATTCGCCATCGCGACCAGCTGCTGAAGCGCAATCCATTGGGCACCCAAAGTTTCGATCTGCCGTTGCGCTGCGCACTCACCCGACTCGTGACCGGGGCAGTGTGCCAACCACCGAAAGGCTCTGCGGCATCACTGCGCTATCTCCGCGACCGCATCTCAATTCCGCGCGATATGCCCTTACCTGCAGGGCGTCTTCTCCGCCAAGCCCTGGAAGCAACGGCGGCCATGGATGGTCCACAACAGGCGGAACCACTGGGTCTGCGAAATCGCTTCGATCAAGACCCCAATGCTTTTTTGATTCGGCCATAGTGGACGAAAGGGTCGCAACAGGGGCGTGTCGCTTCGACTGTCGGTTTACCAAAACATTCCCAAGCCGACGCCAGCGACGCCGCTGGTCGAAGTTTCGATCGCAGCTCTGCGACCCACCCAGTGGTGCGTTGGCTATGCCGAGGTCTGGGCACGGCAAATGGATTTTTCCAATGACAACCGCCAAACCCGCCTGGAGTATCTCCGCAAAAAGCCCGTACCAATGGTGCGCAATGCAGCGGGCTCGCTCTGGATGGTGGATCGTCATCACAGACTGAGATCTCTGCTCGGCATCGACCCAAACGCCACCACATGGGGATATGTAATTGCTGAGGTTGATGATCAAAATTCAACGGCAGCGACCGACTATTTGCAGGCGCAAGGATGGCTTTACCTCTACGACAGTCGTGGACAGGGTCCACGACAACCCAGTGAACTACCTCGTTCGCTACTGACGCTGGAAGACGACCCCTACCGCAGCTTGGTCTGGAAACTCAAACAAGAAGGATTGATCAAACCCCAAGCCCATATCCCGTATCACGAATTTCGTTGGGCTGCCTGGCTCCGCCAACGCCCTCTACCACCGTTCAGTTCGCGTCAATTAGAGCCTGCACTCGCGCCTGCCAGACGCTTGGTGTGCTCCGAAAGCGCACGCAATATGGCCGGATGGAAAGGAGAAAAACAGTCTGACGCCTGAATCAACGCTTGCTTCTTGAATCAATTTGCAGCAAGTCGCGCACCTTCTGCACTTGACCGGCCAGCTTCGGATCGGACGCCAACTTTTTCTCGATTTGCTCAATCGCATACATCACCGTGGTGTGATCTTTACCCCCAAAGGTGTCGCCAATGCGAGGCAGGCTTAGGTCGGTGCCCTGGCGCATTAAATACATCCCCACTTGACGCGCCTGGCTCACGGCACGACGGCGTGTACTGCTGCACATCTCCTCCGCGGTGACATCAAAGACCTCGGACACTTTCTCAATCACCTGCTGAGGAGACACCGCCACGCCTTGTCCGGTGGGATCAAGCATTGGGGCGACCGACTCCACCGTCATCGGCAGGCCCGTAATCGAAGCAAACGCCACTGCTCGGGTGAGAGCTCCCTCCAGCTCACGAATATTGGAGGTAAAACGACCAGCGATGTACTGGATCAGATCTCGTGGCAAAGCCATCCGTTCTTGCTCTGCCTTCTTTTGCAGAATCGCCATCCGCGTCTCAAGGTCGGGGGACTGGATATCCGCAATCAGTCCCATCTGAAACCGGGAAATCAACCGCTGTTGCAAACGCGGAATCTGGCTGGGAGGTCGATCACTGGCAATCACCACCTGACGGCCTGCCTCATGCAGAGCATTAAACGTATGGAAAAACTCCTCTTGGGTGTATTCCTTCCCCTCAATGAACTGGATGTCGTCGACCAGAATCAAATCAGCAGCGCGATAACGATCACGGAAGGCCTGCATGCCGTCCTTACGGATCGCTTGAATCAAATCATTGGTGAATGTTTCGGTAGAGACGTACGACACCCGTGCCCCTGGATCGATCTCGAGGCGGTAATGGCCAATGGCCTGCATCAGGTGAGTTTTTCCGAGGCCAACGCCACCACAAATGAACAACGGATTGAATTCACGCCCAGGGGCCTCCGCCACAGCTAACGCAGCCGCGTGGGCCATACGGCTGTTCTGACCCACCACAAAGCGGCCGAACACATAGCGAGGATTCAGCGCTGGGAGATAGCGGCGCTGGCCACTGGGGCGGGCAGGGGCTGACTCCCGAGTGGGTTCAACCCCTTCTGTGCTCTCCACTGCAACGGCATCGGGAGCGATGTCCGACTTGGGTAGTGCAGTTTCTGCCAAAACGGTGACTTGAACAGATCGACCGCTGATGCTGGTTGCCATCTCAGCGATGGTGGGCAGGAGCTGCTCGCGCAATCGGATGCTGGTGAAGGGATTGGGAGCCAACAACTTCAACTCACCATTGCTGAAGCTGCTGCAGGCGGTTGGCCGAATGAACGTCTCAAAGGTGGGCTTTGAGAGCTTGTCCTGCAACCCTTTCCGAACCTTGATCCAGAGCTCGTCCCCCGTCTCCACGAAATCGCCGCGCTCCTAGAAGTTGAATCTACGCATGTTGTGAAGCTGCGGCATTCTTAGGTGCATCAGCATCGAAAAAAACCGTGATGCCAACTTTCGTTCGTTGGATCGGGCTGGCCCTCATCGGAACAAGCCTCTCGTCATGCGGTTTGATCAAGTCCCAACTGGGGTTGGGTCCCAAACCCCCGCAACTGGCTCCACCAATTGTCAATGACCAACCTCGAAGCGCTCCTCTCCAGGCCAGAGAGAATGTGATTGTGAAAGCGGTGGACAGGGTGGGGCCCGCCGTGGTGCGCATTGATGTGGTGAAAAAAGTCAATAATCCGCTGGGCGGGATTTTTGGCATCGGCCCGTCGACTCAGCGACAGCAAGGTCAGGGCTCGGGCTTCATCACGCGAAGCAATGGATTGATTTTCACCAATGAGCATGTTGTTCGAGGGGCCGACCAGGTCGCCGTCACCCTTCCAGATGGACGCAGCTTTAAGGGGAAGGTGCTCGGAGGTGACCCCCTTACCGACGTTGCAGTGGTGAAGGTGGTCGCCGAAAATCTGCCCGTGGCATCCCTGGGCAACTCCGACGACTTAAGGCCCGGTGAATGGGCCATCGCCATCGGCAATCCCTTTGGCCTCAACAACACAGTGACGGCTGGAATTATCAGCGCCGTCGACCGAACCAACGCCGTGGGAGAAGGCCAACGCGTTCCATATATCCAAACGGATGCAGCCGTGAATCCAGGCAACAGCGGTGGGCCACTCATCAATGCTGCTGGCCAGGTGATCGGGATTAACACTGCGATCAGAACAGCACCGGGGGGAGGACTCAGCTTTGCCGTTCCGGTCAACCTGGCAAAGCGAATCGCCCAACAGATTGTGAGCACGGGGCAAGCGTCACATCCTTTTATTGGGGTTCAGTTGCGGAGCCTGTCGCCCCAACTCGCCCGAGAGATTAATGCCACCGGCAGCAGCTGCAACGTGCCAGAACTGAATGGGGTTCTGGTGGTGGAGGTTGTACCGAATACCCCTGCTGCTGACGCTGACATTCGCCAATGCGATCTGATTCTTTATGTGGATGGCGAATCAGTGCAAAACCCCACAGAAGTTCAGCTAGCCGTTGACCGCGGCGAAGTGGGACAACCCATGCAGCTCAAACTCAGACGCGATGGCGATGAGATTTCAGTGGAAGTGCTGCCCGAAGAATTACCCCGTCAAAATTGAGATGCGACGAATCGTGGTGATGGCCCGCTGGCCGGCAGCCAACCGATGCAAGCAACGCCTGAACCACGACCTGAGCCGTTGCACTGCAGTGCTCAATGCGGGGGAAAGCGCGATGCATATTCAGCGTCAACTCACGCGACACACAGCCTCCGTGGTGGCGTCGATGGAAGCCACCCGAACCATCACAAGCACGTTGGCCGTCGACGGCCTCGGCCCCAGCGCTGCCCGGCGCTGGGGAGAGCAACTCGGCCTACCCCATGTGGAATTACAGGGGGGAGGAAACTTGGGCTGCAAGATAAAACGCCAGCTCCTGTTAGGCCAACACACCGACCGAAGCACCCTGTTCATCGGCACCGACCTTCCGGACCTGAACACCAACGACCTTCAAACGGCAATCATCAGCCTGCAAAACCACGATCTTGTGCTTGGTCCCGCCGAGGATGGGGGCTACTGGCTGATTGGTTTCGGAGCGAAACTTCTGGAACGTCCGCAATATTGGCCCCTAGGAGGAATTTCCTGGGGAACGGCGAATGTGCTCGAACAAACCGCAGCGCAAGCAGCAAAACACCAACTGAACACGGCGCTCATCGCTCAGCGGAATGATCTCGATCACCTTGAAGATCTCCGGCCATGGCAGGGTTAACCGTGGTGGTTCCCGCCCTCAATGAAGCGCGGCACCTCCCCCTCCTCCTGGCAGATCTCCAGCGGTGGCCCGATGCCCTCCAAATCGTTGTTGTCGATGGTGGCAGTACCGACAAAACCATTCAGGTAGCCCATCAAGGAGGCGCCCATCTTGTGCAAAGCCCTGTTCAGGGACGAGGACAGCAACTCCAATGGGGTCTGCAGGCTTCTCAGCACAGCTGGTTGCTGGTGTTGCATGCCGATAGTCGGCTCAGCCAGCACTGGGTCAATCACGTCCAAAGGGTGCTCACCATGGCGCAAGGACGGCACAGGGCTTGGGCCTTTGACTTCCGCGTTAATGAACGAAGACCAATGTTGAGGCTGCTGGAATGGTGTGTGACGCTTCGCAGCCGTTGGGGACAAATGCCCTATGGAGACCAAGGACTCCTGATCCACCGCAGCCTGTATGACCGCATTGGGGGCTATCGCCCGTTAGCTCTCATGGAAGATGTCGACATCATCCAAAGGCTGCGACGGATCAGTCGCATCGGTGCCCTGGGGTGTGGCCTCACCACAAGCGCACGACGCTGGAACCACCGTGGCGTTTTGCAGCAAGCGTGGAGGAATGCTCAGCTCAGACGACGCTGGGAAAACGGCGTGGATGTCGAACAATTAATTCAAAGCTATCGACGTTGATTCAACGCCTAATTGGAATACCAGAAAGCACAACGATGGGCTTGAGGCTCAAGATCCCAACCTTGACGCTGATAGAAATTCACCACGCCTGGATCAGCAAACAGACTTACCCGTTCCGTGCCCATTTGGTTGAGGGCCTCAAGTACATAAATCATCATTTGTTTCCCCAAGCCATTGCCTTGATAAAGGGGATGGACAGCCACATCCCAAACGGTGGCCTCAAAAATGCCATCTCCCGTGCACCGAGCGAAACCCACCAGTCGGGGGACCCTGGGGTCATGGCGCCATAAGCCAACTTTGAGAAGACTGTTCGACAACGCTTTCCGTACACGACGGGCTGGGCGGCGACTCCACCCCACAGCTTCGAGCAACAGCTCAAGCTCAATGAGATCAAATGGCTGCGACTGACTGAACACCAAGGTGAGCTGATCATTCGCGCAGGCACACAACCTTGCGTCCTCGCCGTATTGCGTCAGGAGAGGCTCTGCGGGCACTTGCAACGAGGGCATCACAGCTTGGCGAGCCCCCGCTCTTGAAGATCAGCCAACTGGGAATACAAACCACCATTGGCTCGCAACTCGACATGGGTGCCCTGCTCAATCAACTCTCCTGCTTTCAAAACCAGGATGCGATCTGAGGCCTCGACGGTGGCGAGGCGATGCGCAATCACCACAGCTGTGCGCTTTTGCAGCAACCGATCGAGATCTCGCTGCAACGTTGCCTCGGTCGAGGGGTCCATAAAGGCCGTGGCTTCATCCATCACCAACACGGTTGGATTGCGGATCGCAACCCTGGCAACGGCCAACAACTGCCGTTCACCGGAAGAGAGATTGCCTCCCCGTTCACGCAGCTCTGTTTCAAGGCCCTCAGGAAGCCGCCGAAGCAGGTCATCCAGTCCAAGGTCGGAACAGGTTCGTTGAAGCTGTTCATCGCTCACCTCAGCATCAAGACGAAGATTGTCAGCGACATTGCCACTGAACAAAAACGTGTCCTGAAGCACCACTCCCAACTGGCGACGGAGATCCGCCGTAGAGATCGACCGGATATCGCGGCCATCGAGCAATATTCGCCCCTCCTGAGGTTCATACAAACGACACAGCAATCGAATCACGGTGGATTTTCCCGACCCAGTGGGACCCACGAGGGCGACGTGCTCCCCCGGAGCAATCCGAAACGACAGGTTCCGCAGGATCGGATCATCGGGCCGATAGGAAAAACTAACGTTTTCAAAAATCAATTCACCAGCACCCAGGGAGTCCAAGGGCTCAGGGTCCCGGGCTTCAACAATCTCGAGGGGCTTTTCCATCAACTCTCCAATCCGTTCAACCGCCGTCAAACCCCCTTGGATCTGGGTGAATCGTTCCGCCAGCTGTCGCAAGGGATCAAACAATCGCTGGGCATAAATGATGAACGTGGTGAGGGTGCCTAACCCCATCGCCCCACTGGTCACCATCCAGCCGCCCAGGGCCAGCACTAAGGCAACGGCTCCGAGGCCGACCCATTCGAGGAAGGCGGAGATGCTGCTATCGAAGAAAATCGTCCCATTCACCGCACTGCGATAGGCGGCTCCAGTGCGCGAGAAGCGGCGGCTATTGACCTGCTCCCGGCGATACATCTGAACAACCTCAAGCCCCTGAAGATTCTCTTGAAAATCAGCGTTGAGTTGGGACAGCTCTTCGCGCACCATGTAGTTCGCTTTCCGATAGCGCCTCTGTAACCACAAGACAAACCAAGTGACGGGGACTTGGGTGACCAGCAACAACAAGCCGAGGCGCCACTCAATCAGCAGCATGGTGGTGGCGATTACGGTCAAGCTCACCAAATCGCCAAGCACACCAACCGCCCCGCTCCCAAAAACCTCAGCCAACGCATCAACATCGTTGGTCAACCTGGTGAGTAACTTCCCCACCGGCATGCTGTCGTGGAAACGAAGGGACAGCGACAGGGCGTGGCGGAAAAGATCGTCTCGGATTCGAGCCGTCAGTCGTTGGCCAACGGCCTGAATGTTGAAAGACTGAATTCCCTGCAGGGCCAGTCGCAACAACACGGAGATTAATAAAAGACCCACGATCGTTTGGATCGCCTGAGGGATCGACAATCCAGAAAGCCAAGGCAGGCTTGGTTCTCGGCGCAGAACACTGATCGCCTGACCAACCAACAAGGGCTGGATCGACCCGGCTAGGGCAACGGGCACAAGCAAAGCAAGGGTGACGAAAAGGCGGCGGCGATCGCGAGCCAAATAGCGACCAAGACGCCGAACCCGTTTCCAATCAGCTCCGGCTCCCATCAAGCTTCTCCCTTCGGTGATTCAACGCTGCGAATCGCGGTCACGATCTCGGACAACGCGCCGTCATCGAGGCGCATGGAGAGAGGGTGTCCCACCAATCGAGCCGAGGAGCGGAACAACTCCTCAATTTCAACGAGCCCGTTATCCCGCAACGTGCGACCCGTTGCAACGAGGTCAACAATCGCTTCCGACATCCCTGTAATCGGGCCGAGTTCAACGGACCCGTTCAAATGAACCAACTCGACCGGCAGGTCGAGTGCATCGAAATATTCCCTGGCGCAATGGGTGAATTTGCTGGCAACTCGGCAGTGGGCTGGAAGGTCCAAGGCCCGTTGATATCCGCTGCTGGCCTTCACGGCCACGGACATCCGACATCCGCCAAAACCAAGGTCGACCAACTGTGCCACTGGCAACTGGTGCTCCTTTAAGACGTCGTATCCAACAACCCCGAGCTGAGCCTGGCCATAGGACACATAGGTCGGCACATCTCCATTTCGAACCAACAGCGCTCGCGCCCGACCACACGGGGTCGGGACCATTAACTGCCGATTGTCTTTATCCAATACGGCCGAGAAGTCGAGACCCGCTGCAGCGAAACGCGCCACGGAATCCTTGAGTAGAGCACCTTTAGCCAACGCGACGGTAATCATGGGTCCAGCGTTGACCGGGAAACCAGGCAGGACTTTAACGATGCACTCCACACTTCATGCATTGCCAGTCCTACAGGACAACGTGATTTGGATCTGGTGCCGTGGCAAAAACGCCGTCGTGGTGGATCCAGCCGTGGCAGAGCCAGTGAATCAGTGGCTGAACACGCACGGGATGTGCCTGACCGCGATTCTGCAAACCCACCATCACGCCGATCACATTGGCGGAACCCCAGAACTGTTGGGCGAATGGCCCCAAGCAGAAGTCGTGGCAGCCGCTGCCGATCGACTCAGAATTCCTTTCCAGACCAAGGGCGTTGCCGATGGCGATGTGATCAACCTGCTCGGACGGCGCCTTGAGGTGATCGATGTAGCGGCCCACACCTCCGCCCATATCGCGTTCATCCTTCGGAACGACGACGACCAAGACCCCAGCTTTGGACCGCTGGTGTTTTGTGGCGACACCCTCTTTGCGGGGGGCTGCGGGCGGTTGTTTGAAGGCTCCGCTCAGGACATGCACCAAGCACTCCAACGCTTAGCGACGTTGCCGAATGACACCCTTGTGTGCTGTGCCCATGAATACACCGAAGCCAATTTGCGCTGGGCTACCGAGCAACGTCCCCACGACCTTCAAATCACGACGCGTTATCAGAGAGTGAAGGAGAAGCGTTCCCGCGGAGATCTCAGTCTTCCCTCGAGTATTGGTGCCGAAAAACGCACCAATCTTTTTATGCAGGCGGAAACGGCCGAACAACTCGCTGAGCTCAGGAGCCATAAGGATCAGTGGCGTTCAAACTGATGCGCTGGGGAAACAACATGGGCTTGGCGCCCCTTCGGAAGCCAAGACGACAGCGAGTGCCTCGGTTGTAGTCGTGCTCCAGGGGCTGGGTAACACGGAGCTGTTGTTCTGCTGTCTGAACCCGTAGTTGCCATGCATGGCCTTGAAATTCACGCCCCATCACACAGGCTTCAGCCTCGGGCTCAGGCTCCAAGGCGATCGCTGCTGGATCCACTAAAAGACTTGCATCGTCGGGCCAAGACTTCAACGACAACTGCGACGGCACAGGAAGGCTTCCTAGGCAACAGTGCAAGCGGTTGTCTGCCTCTGGCCAAACAGGAATCAGATTCGCCTGGAGAACAAAACGCCCCACGAAGGGAGTCGCGGGATCATCGACTAGATCTCTCGGGGTTGCGCACTGGTGCAACACCCCATCCCGCATCACGGCAACACGATCACAAATCGCAAGAGCCTCACCAGGGTCGTGGGTTACCAACAGTCCACTGGCACCACAAACCTGCAACACCGAAGCCAGTTCACTGCGAAGAAGAAGACGCACTTCCACATCGAGGTTGGAAAAAGGCTCATCCAGAAGCACTACCTGAGGGGCTGGCGCTAAAGCACGGGCCAACGCCAGACGTTGACGCTGCCCACCCGATAACTGATGGGGATAGCGCTGCTCAAGCCCCTGGAGGCCCAAGAGATCGAGCAACCAAATGGCACGACTGTTGTCTTGACCAGGACGAAGGCCAAAGCAAGCGTTTTGCCACGCCGTGAGGTGGGGGAAGAGGGCATAGTCCTGAAACACCATGCCAACACCGCGACGCTCTGGGGGAATCCAGTGCTGCCCCCCCGCCACGATGCGGTGTTGCAAATGAACGGAGCCCTGCTCAGGCCGTTCAAAGCCTGCGATTAATCGCAAAAGGGTCGTCTTTCCACAACCGGAGGGGCCCAATAAACCCACAAGCTCCCCGGCCTGGAGCTCAAGATTGATGCCACGAAGGGTCCAGTCGTTGGACGACTCCTTGTAGCGATGCCAGAGGCCCCGAATTTCAACCGGTCCTGAGACCCTTTCCAACAGTGGAACGCGATGATTTAACTCCATTCTGCTCTGCTGTCCCGCCATGCCGAATCAAGCCATCACCACCACAGCTGCCCCTGCGCCTGTTGGTCCCTACAACCAAGCTGTCCTGGCTGGGGGATGGTTGTACTGCTCAGGACAGATCCCTCTCGACCCATCCACAGGAGCCATGGTTGGGGATGGCGATGTTGCGGCCGAGACCCATCAAGTCTTGAAAAATTTAAAAGCCGTTCTCACCGAAGCCGGAGCATCGGCCGAACAGGTGGTTCGCACCACCGTTTTTCTGGCTGATCTGGCCGATTTTGGGACAGTCAACGCGATCTACGCGGAAATGTTTGGTAGCGGAGTGAGCCCCGCCCGCGCCTGCGTTCAAGTGGCAGCGCTTCCGAAAGGTGCACGGGTCGAGATCGATTGCGTTGCTTGGATGGGATAACGGTTGAAGCAAACCGCTGAGACTCCAAGCCAGCAGGGGGTGCAGATGGAGAAAAGACGCGATGCACTCCCCTCGTCAAGAAGCAAAACAGGTTCACTTTCTGGGAACGACGAACACATAAGTTGTATTGGTGGATGAGATGCTCCGATGCCTCAGGCAAAACTCACCATCGGCGAACTCGAAGCGGGCTATCCCATGTATTGCAAGGCACTCAGGCGCTTGCTCCAACAGGGAAAATCAGCCAAAGAGATTGAACGCACGGTGTGTTGGGGTCATCTCGAAACCCTCAATCGCTGCCTCCCAACTCGCTACAAATCCCCGTCATATCTTCTGGCATTGATTCGGCGCGACATTGAAAAACCTGAGTCGGCCCATTGATTCTCAGATAGTTCAAAGCATTTACACAGCTTCAGCAAAGCCCAGCCCTGGCGTTTGTTCCTAGAGCTATGGAGTCGATTCCTAGCCCGTGATGTCACGCTGTATTTTTCGAAAAACAAATCACTATCAGAGCTTTAAACTCGTTCCACTCATCGTTATTTTTGCAAGCGCAGTAATCACTCTGGAGCAAGCGCCGAAACAGCAACCTCAGTGGGAAGGAGATTCAAATCAAACGAATGGAAGCATGCTCATAAGAAAAAACTAACATCGAAAACCATATCTGTTAGCATCAAAATAATCACGCAAGAAAAATGACCAAATTAATTAGCACCGCAATAGTTAGCCTGGCGATAACTGGAAGTGGATCCTTAGCAGCAGAATGCTTCACAGTCATCTCTCCAACCAATCCAAATCGAAAAGAATGCAAAGAAGTTGCACGGACACCAGATCGACAAAGAATCTATAAATGCTGCCGTTGAAGCACGTCAGCAAAAACCAAGGTAGCTATTGATAAATCATCAGCTGATCCAAACTTGATTCAAAAGAAGAAATACACAACAACACTGAAACCAACAAGTTTGGCGTTGATCAATTAGAGTTTCGGACCGCTTATGAATTTCTCAATGGCAGACACGAGCCCTTTCAGCACTGCCATTCAATTCGCCTTAAGTACAGGCAAAATTCAATCAGCCTCAGAGATCGATCTATCGAAAAGTACAATTGGCATTGATGCAGTGATTCTGCGAAATCAACAAGGCATTACAGTAGCGTCAATCTCCAAAAGGGCTCTGAAAGAGCGGGCCGAAAACGAAGCTGTCGCCAAATTAAAATCTGAACATCCAGATCAATAATTGATAACCATAATTTCATCAACCATGCCGACATTTTAATTGACATTTAAAGGCCTCCATGCAATGTCCCGACTAATCCAACAACCCAGATCCCTTGCAACGGTATTTGGGCCGATGGCCGAACAATCCACACCCTCTGACTCTTTCTGACAAGCACCGAGCCAAATGGGCAGTAATGCTTATCGCCTTCCTTCCGTGTGATTGCTTAGAACAGTGGTGTAGATGACTCACCCATGAAACTCGACAGCGCCAATGCCCATCCCATGGGAAGCTTGATTCACGACGGAAGTCATCGGCCATTCCACGCCTTGGCATGTCCTCTCAATCCCAGAGCAGTGCGTATCGGCAAGAAAAAATAAAGGCATTCAACCGTATTCATCAGTCGATAAAGGTTGAAGTTGCTCCGATCCAAGAGTGATCCCACCAACATCACTCTTCCAACATCGTTCTGATTTGATCACATTCCTTGAATTGAGACGGGATCCTGAGCCAAACCAAAGGAGTTGGAATCAATCTCCATGGCACGTCGTCTTCAGGCTTCCCAAAATCAAGGACAACAAGCCGAGCTAGCAGCCTGGACTGCTGTCGTCTTTGCATCTATTACGGCGCTTGCTGTTTGGGGAGTAGCCAATGCCTACTCTCTACATGGATAAGTAATCTTCTTTTGAGGAAGAGTGCAGAAGCATTTCGGGGGACATCCTTGAAATGCTTGAACATTCAAATTAATCCAAGAGTTATCCAATAAAAAAACCAAATCAACCAAGACGACGATCAATCCATTGCGTCAGGGCATAGACAGCGATGAACATTGGCAGATATGCAATCCACAGACTTGGAAGATCAAGATTGCTATTGTTGATTAGCACAAGCCCCAAATAACTTACGGACCCATAAATAGAAGCTCGTCGGACGGGTCCAATTATTCTTTTCATAATAATCTTAAAATAACATATTACAGGAGAATCTTTTTTTAGGTGGATTAAGAACGGAGGGAAAACCCACCCAACTCATTCATCGATCAACGAGCTCTAATACGGCGTCGCAACTGAGGAGTCACCAGAAGATCCATGAACGCCAATACGACGAGGGAAGAAAGAAATCCACGCCCTACGAGCCGACACGCAAAACGTGAACTATCAAACTGACAAAGCAAACACTCAATCACACAAAATAACAACACTCTCACTGCAAAGATTTTAAGTACAAAACCGAGCTCAGACGGGGTCAAAAAGAATTTTTAGACCACAAGCTGTCCTTGCGATATCAATAGAAAAATCATAGCGAAAATCTACTAAAAGACTCGAACCATCAATCTAAACTCGTTATTATTTGTAAAACCCTAGCAACTAACGCCGACAAATGCTCATTGCGATACCAAGCAAAACTGCACATAATCCAAGATTTTACAGGTTTTCTACATAGCCTGAGAGTTAACTTCTAAGCCAAGTGTGATCCGCTCAAAACCATCGACAAATAACAATATTGCCATTTTCAATCCCTCCTCTTTCTAGATCAAGAATACCAATGATCGAGCATAGTTTCACACAACTCAAAACACTCAGCGAACCAGTCCTTACCTCAATTTCAATCCAACTTGGTACAGAGATTAACCAATTTCCTGAGACCAATACAGCAAAAAATGAGTTAAGTAAATACATCATGGTGCCTGCAAGCAATACCACTTGCGCAAAGATCAATGATCTCTGATATCGAGCCAAGATGATTCACTCAGACAAGTCTGTTGTTATCACAGTTAAATGAGATCTCTCGCTTACTGGTACCAATACAAAACCTGGCAGGAGTATCACCACAAGATTTTTGCCCATTCTGGAAGAACTCACGTCCCATAGTCCTCCCGAGCCACATCAGTAAACAGCAACATCAACAACATGTCATATCCCAATTTGCGGTCGATCTGATACAAAGTCTGAGAGTGGCTTCCTTCCCAGGCATCGACGTATTCAGGGATTACTTACCGTGATCCCTAAGCAAGATGAATGAAATTCCAGTCGATAAACCACGAATACTCCTTCTTGGGAGTAAATCCCTTTTTTTGGTAGAGAGGGGGAGTGAGGAATTCAATTGTGCAGACGAGGGCTGAGCGCTTAAGCAATGCAAAATCAATTGCTACACCCACTTAAAAGAGAGGCTAGCGACTAGCTGCTGGTGGATGAATCAAAATTGAATCAAAGCGACCAATGACGCTCATTTAAGTTGTGCTGTGCTTTGCTGGCTGAGCTTGATCGCATTGAGGCGACATCTTGGGTCGACTACAGAACAATCACTCAAGTCAGTTTGTAACCGTCAGCGTCTTAATCCCAGACCTTTTAACCCAACTTGCGAGTGCCTCAATGTCATCGCGATCAGGGATGCAAATACATCCAGTCCCTGGATAACAACGGTGAATACCTAAAGCACTGCGCGTGGTCTGAAAGTGAGGCTGAAGATCGAACCAAAGATCATCCCCCCACGGTTCTGGGGCTCCAAGTCGATACGTCCCAGCCGGTAACGGTGACGCATTGCCTGGACTCCACAATCGATCCGCTGTTTGACGTTGCGCAATCCCACTTGCCGCTGTCCAGCTGGCCAAAAGTGAGTTTTCCCCATGTAACTCCACAAGCCAAACACGGTTGCCATCGGGGAAGAGGTCGTTGGTTCTCCGCATGGTGAGACGAAGGGTTTCTCCCCTAGGCCGTTCTGATGTGCGCCCTGCTTGACCAGGCAGCACAAGGGAGTTTGGGCCCTGGTCGTGTTGAACTTTGACCAATTGCGGAGATCGCGTTTCCGCTGAATTCGTGCAACCAACGACACTGAGAACCGCAACCAAGAATGTCGAACGGATCGAGACCATCAACATGGACCCCAAGACGCGTCTAACGCTGGCACGATGCACTGAAGACACAACATGGGGCCATGGAGATTGTTGATCTTTTCCCACGTTCCATTCTCAAGGGCGAGTTGCCAACTCCACTGCTGGAGGCGCTTCTGGCATTAGGAACAAAGGTTTTGAACAATCCGGAATCAAATCCTGATGCGTCCTTAAAACTGGCTGGTCAGCTCAGTCAACAACGGGAATTAAGACCCAATCAGCCCGGAGTCCAGCGTCTCATCGAAGACCACCTCCTACCTGGGTGCGAGCGCTGGATTCGCCATGTCATCGATCGCCAACCACCCCAAGGGCGTGGGCCATGGGCCCATGGAAGGTACCAGCTAAAACTCATCGACCTTTGGTTGAACTGCCAAATTGCTGGCGACTACAACCCCACCCATACCCACGGCGGTAGCTTCTCAGGTGTGATTTTTTTAAAAACTCCTCCCCAGATCAACGCCAATAGTTTTGACGGACAACTGTGTTTTCACGGACCAGAAGAGTGGCATTTGCAATCGTTCCGCACAGGGATGGCCCATTACGTTCTTCCCGTACCTGGAGAGTTTTATATCTTCCCGGCGTGGCAACCCCATTCAGTGATGCCATTTCGTGGGGATGGTGAACGGTGGTCCTTGGCCTTCAATGCAACAGCGATTCCTGGTCCGCCAAGAGCTCAAGCCATGGGGAATATCTCCCTATCCAATCAGCGGCCCATGGCGCAGGGTTTTTAACGGAATCTGTCAAGATGACCGTCAGTACAAGCCCGAATCAATGGATCCAAACAGTTCCCTGATCGAGGCTCGCGAGATTGCTGAGACCATTGAACATCTCTCGACTCAACTGAAACCTGATGTCATACGGGCAGCAAGAAAAGACGAGGAAGGTCGGCTTTATTTAGATCGTATTGAATATGCCCTTGGCACCATCGGGAAAGCATTAATCCTCACCGATTACACCATCGATGAGGAAAAAGATATCGACAAACTTGAAGCATTCCGTGAATCACAACAGCATATGAATTAAACAAATCAGTTCATCAGTTCATCGTCGTTTTCAACGATTTGCTGCCAACCACTGCACCAGTGATTGGAATCGTTGAGATCGCGCCAAAGAACACGTTCTCGATGGGCTGGATCCAGAACAGCAGATAGCTCGACCCAGCGCTGATCCCCCTTCCCTCCTTGGGTCACGAGTTGAAAATGGCGATACCCCCCTACATCCCGTTGGCTTGTCCAAGCCTTCGCTGGAAACCAAGCCATTAGGCATCCACAAAAACCTGATCAATCGTGCTTTCCAGAACGTGCCCGGATGAGGCAATCATGTCTTTGTGATCATCCATAAACTGAGCCATCACACCGGGTTTGGCCTGCATCACCGCGCAAATTTTGGTGGGGTCATCTGGACTCACTCCGCGATAGAGCGAGGTAATTCCAGCCATTTTTTGGAGCGGTCGTGATGCGTCATAGGTCTTGACCCATTCGCTGAACGGTTTCGTGATGGTGAATGTGAGCACATGGGTTTCCATTCAGCCAAGAACAAATCAACGCCTGGACCGTATCACCGCTTAAAAAGGGGCATCCATCGCGCCTGACAGCCGGATCACAGAAGTCAATGTGTCAACGACTTGGCTGGAATGAATCGTGGTGCGGACTCTCATTAGTCGTTACTATTGAGAACAGCTGTTCAACTCTGGGTGTCGCCGTCTTCAGCGCCGAGTCCTGACGACGGATCCCTTGAAGATGGGTTGCACCAAGGCGGACGTCGTCTAACCCCCCAGCGCAAAAGGGTGCTGGAGCTTTTTGAATTGCGCGGTGCGGGCTGCCACCTCAGCGCAGAGGAGGTGCATCAACAACTGGTGAACCTCAAACTGAAAGTTTCCCTAGCCACGGTGTATCGAACCCTCCGTCTTCTGGCTGACATGGGTTTTCTGCAAGAGCTGGAACTCAGCGAGGGGGGGCGCCGGTTTGAATTGGCAGACGATGACCACAGAGACCACCACCACGTGGTTTGTATCCGCTGTGGACGCACTGAGGAATTTGAGAATGAGTTAATTCTTGCCGCTGGGGCAGAAGCAGCAGAAAAATTGAACTTCAAACTGATTGAATCAAGCCTGAATGTCAGAGCCATCTGCGCTGACTGTCAGAGCTGACAACCACTAATTACTGAGGATGCTCGTTGCAAGGCATCCAGTAACGGTCACCCATGCGATGGACACCCTGGCAACCGAGTTTTTCTGCCTGTTCTTCAGCCTGCTCCCGTGAGGGGTAAGCGAGATAGCGAGGATTTGTGGTGGAGCGGATTTGAATCAAGCCCATGCTCATCGGTCCAGCGGTTAGGACGCCCATGGTGTTGAACCCCACCGCGATCAACCCCATACCCACAATGGCGGCATTGAACACACCCATGGCGACCACACCAATCGACACCACCCCCATCGGCACCACGCCGATCGAGATCACGCCCATCGGCACAATCCCGATGGCAATGGTTCCCATCGGTGCAACACCGATGGCGATGCGCTTTTGATTGCTAGCGCAATCACCATCGCGTTTCATTGAATCAATGTCCGTGATGTGAATCGGCGTCGGAGTGCTGAGTGCAAACCATCCACATCTCTCCCATGCGATGGGCGCCTTCACAGCCAAACCCCGGGGCAGCAGCTTTCGCCTCAGCTTCGGTTTTGAACATCGCCTGCCTGGGCTGATCGTTCTGGGCATTCACGGCTGCACCGAGAAGCACCAGGGCACAAGCACTGATCATCATTCGGAGGGACACCATGCGTTGAACGTCTTCTTCAATCAACCATCATGCCCAGCTGCGTTGGTCAGGCTTGAAGAGCACCGCCACAGCTTGATCCGGCACCAGCCGTACAGCCAAAACAATGGCGTCCGGTGTGAATGGAATCGCCACTGAGGTCAATCTCACCTTCAAGAAGGTCACGCAAGTGACGGATGTCGCCTGGGCGTGGCAATGACAGCTGTTGGTTGAAGTCGCAGTCGTAAAGAGAACCCTCCCAATCAACGCTCAGGAGCTGTCGACACATCACCGTCTCAAGATTGGTGGGATTGTGCGCCTGCTCGAGCACTTGCCAATAGTCATCCAATTCACCCTTCAGTTCCAGTTGTCGAGCAAAGCGCTGGATCGGCATGTTGGCCAACGTGAGCAAGCGATCAAATCGAATGCCAAGTCGGGCTAGCTCTCGCTTGTAATCGGCTTCCAAGCTGGCTTGGGGTGGAGGGAGTGCCGCGCCAAGTGGGTTGTACACCAAATCAAGTTGCCGGTCTGGATCGCCACTGCCGTAGCCCAGAGCATTGAGTTGATGGAGGCCCTGAAGACTCCGATCGAAGACACCATCACCACGCTGACGATCAACGTTGTCTGCGGTGTAGCAGGGCAACGATGCCGTTACGGCAACACCCTGCTCCGCCAAAAATTCAGCAAGGTCTTCATGGCCGGGTTCATTCAGGATCGTGAGATTGCAGCGGTCGATCACCGTCACCCCTGCCGACCGCGCCTCAGTCACCAGCTTGCGAAAGCAAGGGTGCAATTCCGGAGCCCCGCCGGTGAGGTCTAAACAACCAATGTCATGCCGACGCAGCACGATAGGGATGAGCTCCAATAGCTCCGCCGCCATCATTTCGGTGCGGGTGGGCCCGGCATTGACATGGCAATGGGCGCAGCTTTGGTTGCAGCGGTAGCCCAAGTTGACCTGGAGCGTGGTCAAAACAGCCCGTTGCAGTGGAGGAAACAGTGCGGGACTGACGGTCAATGGTGCCTTTCTCTGGAGAAGTTGATCTTTTCAGATCATGGCAAGATCCTGGGAGCCCACGCGACGATGGTTCAGTTAGCCAAAGCCGACGCGCGCTGATCAGCCAATTGGCGGAACCAGTTGATGTATTGCTCCGGCCCTGCCGTCATCAACACATCGAGCCGCAGCGGGTCATCGGAATCAGAAATACCTGTAAGGGCTGGATCAGACAGGCTTGGGCGATCGACTTCACCATGACTACTGTCGACGAGAACCACACGATTTTCTCTCCCGCTCCAGGCTCCCAACGATTGAAGCAGGGTTAGAAATCCACGATCACTGCCACCACGCAACCAGGTAGCGCCGTCGGCAGAAGGATTGGAGGTAACTGTGTCACCGACCCCAACCAGCAATGGCATCCGATTAGCGGGGATTTGGTCCTGCACAAGCTTCAACAACGCGTCATGGTTTTGAGGAGCGACGCGGACATTGAAATCATCTCCAAAGGGCACCTCCCCATAACGACGGGCCATGTAGTGATTCAGCAGCACCAACAAGCCGGCTTCTTTAATCGAGCCACTCAGCATGAACTGAATATCAGTGGTCCCCACATCACCCGCCACCGCTGGCTTGAGACGTTCCATACCATCGGCATTTCGCCCAAGGTTGGGAGCCACATGCAGAAAAAATGAACCCCCAAGACCCTGCTGCACCGCATCGGCCAACAGCGTCTCCATCAGCCGCTGAAGCAGGCTCTGCATGGTGCGCTGCTTCTCGACATCATCTGGAATTACAGCAAAGATTCCATTGAGATTCACCGTCGGAGACACCTGGGTATCCAAGACGGCTGCATGGGCGAGCTCAGCGATCTGCTCCAAGGAGTACAGAGGAAAGATCTCCGGTAAGCCGTCTTTCAACAACGTTTCCATCCGCAAGGGAGCCGCGGCCAGAAACGCAATCTCTGCCTCACTCACGCCCGGATGGCTGAGCTGGCCGTAGCGATCCTGAAATTGGACACCACCGGCGGCAAGTCCGCGCAGGTACAACCCGGCTTGAGCCGGATCTTGATCGCCACGAAGCGCCTGCTCCACGAGCCGATTCACACCCCTGCGCCCCTCATGCTCACCATTGGTGAGCACTGCAAAAGTGTCCCCCAGCTGAGCCGCAGCCATCACATAACCCCCATCCATCTGCCGTGTCAGTGGATCGTTCACCAGCTGCATGCAGACCCCATCAAGGTCTTGGACGATCAAAAGATCTTCAACACCACGAAGCTCCTGCAACAGTTGATCGGGGCTGAGGCGCTGCACGGCACTCGCGGCATCGAGCCGCCACCTTCCCATGGTTGTCGCACCAAGACAAAGCGAGCGCGATCATGACCGTCATGGAAGGACGTTTTGATGCACTCCACTTGGACAGAACAGTGGTGGCCGATCGCCTATCTCCAGGACCTGGATCGCAGCCAACCCAACCGCTTCACACTGCTGGAGCGAGACCTGGTGATCTGGTGGGATGCAGGCGCTGAACAGAGTTGCTGGCGGGTGTTCCCCGATGTTTGCCCCCACAGGCTTGTGCCCCTCAGCGAGGGCAGGATCAATGACCAAGGCCTCCTGGAATGCCCTTATCACGGCTGGAGTTTCGATGGGGAGGGCCAGTGCCGCTCGATGCCGCAAGCCACCGACAACACCAAACCAGAAGCACGTCAATCACGCTGCGCCAGCCTCCCCACAGCAACTGGTCAGGGCCTGTTGTTCGTTTGGACGGGAGCGGCCGATGCGGCGAATCTGCAACCCTTACCTCTCGTGCCAGCTCTAGAGGAGAACCCCACCAGCTGGACGGTGCAGGACACCTTTCGCGACCTGCCCATGGATGCGGTGACCTTGTTGGAGAACGTGCTCGACGTGAGCCATGTTCCTTTTACCCATCACAAGACCGTCGGCAATCGAAACAACGCGGCACCGGTCCTGGCCACGATCACCCGAGAAGCGGAGGACGGCTTTGACGCGTTTTGGGAGGAGGGACCTCGACGGGGAAAACTTGGTTCCCAATCCACACGTTTTCAAGCTCCCCAATTGATGTGGCATGACCTCACAGCGAAAGGCTTCAGCCGAATCCTCACGGTGGTGTACGCGGTACCGATCCGACGCGGAGAATGTCGCTTATTTGCCCGCTTTCCGTTCCAATTTCAGTCGGCCGCCCCAAAACTTCTGATCGGCCTACGACCGCGATGGCTCCAGCACATCGGTAATCACAAAGTGCTGGAGGACGATCAAGTTTTTCTGCATTGGCAGGAACGGGTTTTGGAGCGCGCTGGTGGCAGTGCCGCTGCGCATCGGGCCTTCTTTATGCCCAATACAGCCGACGTCTACGTCGCCGCACTCCATCGCTGGCTGAACAACAACGGCGGTGAGCCATTCGCTGGAGAACACCTACCTAAACGTCAACGAACGGCAGATTTAATGGATCGCTTCCACAGCCACACCAAATCCTGTCGCAGTTGCTCCACAGCTCTGAGACGAATCCGTACTGCCCGTCCTTGGGCGTGGGCGATGTTATGGGGAGCTGCAGCCCTTGTGGGATTAGGCCAGGGAGGGCTGTGGAGTGCCGTTGGTCTCGCCGCTGCGGCCCTTTCGGGACTAACCCTTCGCCAAATTTCGCGATGGGAGAAAGGGTTGGTTCGGGGAGACGGTGCCGCTCCCCGCAATCGAAGGGCTTAATCAGGGCAGAGGCAACAAGGTGGGTTTCACTTTCGCTCCAACATTTCCTTGAACATTCACTTCTCCTCCCACGTCTACTTTTCCGTTCACATTCACCGTGTCGTTAACCGAGACAGCACCCGAGACCTGAACAGGCGTATCGATGGATCGAACACTGGCCTTCACCTCTCCAGCCACCTGAACTTGGCCTTGGACCGCTAAGGGGGTTTTTCCTGTAATCACCACCTCCTCGCGCACCGCAACCGGCAGCGGTGCGTTCGATCGAATCGTCACACTGGCGGGTAAGACGAGCTTGTCGACCTGCAGCCCACCTTCAACCCGAATCGGTATCGGCTTGCTCAGCAATTGGATCGCCGTGGCGGCTATGACGACACTGGATAGGACAACGGCAGCGGGCCAGCGGTATGCCAATAACAATTCCCGGGACGTTGGCGACATCGGACTAACACTTTGGTTGCATTACACCGTCTCAAATCAATCCATGCCCATCACCTTGCGATAAGCAGGACGCTGCTGAGTAGCTGTGATCAACGCCTGGATGGCTGGGTATGGCGACAAATCCTCGTGGGGGAAAAAGATGGGTAGATAAGCGAGGTAGGCGGTTACGGCGCAATCGGCGGCACCCCACTGATCACCAACCAGGGGACGACCAGGGGTCAACTGGTGATTCAGCTCCTGCATGAGCCGCGGAAATTCACGTTCCCTGTTGCTGGGTACAAACAGGGCAATCGCCAACGTTGCATTCGCAAAGAGCAACCATTGAGCCGTTAAAGAGCGTTCAGCTGCTGATTTGATCTGCCCAGCATGGTGCTCTGCCAAATGCAAAAGGATGGCTCCCGATTCGAACAACTTGAGCGGTGTCCCATCCGAGGCTTGAACACTGGTATCAACCAAAGCAGGCAATTTTCCGAAGGGGTTGATCTCGAGATAGTCGGGCTGACGGTGCTGGTTACCCCGCAGATCTAGTTCGACTAAGTCGTAAACAATCCCCTGTTCTTCGAGGTACCAACGGGGCATCGATGCCCTCGTTTTTGGTCCGCCATACAAAGTGAGTGTCATCGGAATAACCCTGAACTGTTCAGGCTCACGAACGGCCCTGCTTAGGCTAGAAGCCATGCGCAATTCTTTTTTCGACCAAAGCTTGGATGCCGTGTCGATCCGACGCAGGATCCATGAGGTTGTGGCCGGAAAGGTTGGCTTCTACAGCGTTGGGCTCTATCCCGCGTCCCTCGCCTACAACTGCGCCATGCAGAACGAGGCAGGTCGGCTATTGCTCGCCCCTCGTCTTGGTCGTGAGCTGCTCGGAGCCTTCCCGGCGGAATCCATCAAGAACATGGACCCCGGGCACGTGGAAACCGTGGTTGAAATGGGCAGCCACCGAACGGCCGGTGAACGCATCCCCAACACCTTGGAAGACCTCATTCGACGTTGTGAGCTCGTAGTCCTTAGCGCTAACAGCAATCACATTGAAGAGGATTTGCTGGAAGCCACCCGCCTACGGGAAGAGCTGGGACGTGATCAAGTGGTTTTGGCTTGTCTAGCCGGTTCCTTTAACCACGATCCAATCAGTAACAACGCCTATGTGCTGTGCGAGAAGGAGCCCAACTTGGCTTTTTTCTCAGGGTTTCATCGCCATGGCGCCCTCCGCAACCCATTTGATAGTTTCACCGCCAATTTCTGCCACCCCAATGCCCTCACGGCAATGCTGGGAGCCCAGTTGCTCGATCAACTATCCCCAAACATTCAAGTAGCCGCTGGGGTTCACAACGTTGAAGGGCAATACATTAAAGCGGCCAAAAACATGGCCTCCGTCTTTGCAGGTTTTGGCTACACCTTTCATCAAGACAACCCTGGGGTCCTGCCCACGTTGCTGACACTGCTCCTCGATCAGTGCATGGACCAAGCCGCCACGGTGTCGATGGCGCGTCCAGACCGCCAGAAGCTTTACCACCGGCAACCGATTCCACTCACAGAGTTGGGTTATGCGGTACCGAGGATTGAAGCCACGCTCGTTCGAGACGGTGATTTCGAAAAGGTGCGCGACCACACCTTCAGTCAGCTCACCGCCATGGTGGCGGATGTTCGCGGCAGCATGATGTTGCCGGTTTCCGGCAACCCGACGCGAAATTTTCAAGCCGGCCAAGTGCTTGCGTTGCACATGCAAAAGCAAGGTCGTTGTCCGAATTCCATGGAAGAACTCGAAGAGTGGTGTGAAGCCGCCGGGATGCGAAAAGGGGGTCTCGAAGGGCTGAAGTCATTGCGTTACTGGCCACAAATCGCTCGTAAATACGCGATCCCAGTCCATGACGCCTCCATGGTGAATTTGTTGTACATGGCGATCTATGGGCGACCTGGCGTGAAGGAAACCGCCTATCAAGTGATGACGGAAAGTCGAGAACTATCGAGCTATTGCCAGGAATCAGTCCGACCTAGCCACAGCCGTCGCTATGGCGAGGCCCTCCAAAACCTCGAGATTCCAGAGGCCCTCGACTTACTGGTGAATGCCGTGATCGCCGACAACGCTCGGCAGGCCATGCGCAGCGAAGTGACCTTGGACGAGGCTAATGAAGCTGGTGTGGCCGCTCACCTACAGCTCATGGATTTGATTGAGTCACAGATGGACAGTTAAGTCGTAGTCGCCTGCTTTTCCGCACACCGAGAGAAGGAGATCCCAAAGGTTAACGGCATGGTTTTGAAATAAGACCCGTGCGACTACCCATGACCGAGGCCCTGGAAGCCATCGCCGATCGCTTCCATCCCCGTGAACAGATCACGGCGATCCGGTCTCTCGGTTCGGGAAACGTGAATGAAACCTTTCTTGTGACCCACGAAGGGTCCAGCAAGACCGGACGTTTTGTCATGCAAAGGCTGAACACGGCCGTGTTTGAACGCCCAGATTTAGTGATGCGCAACTTGCAAGCACTGGGTGAACACATGGACCGGCGGCTCGCGACTCCACCACCAGAGCTTCAGGGACGACGCTGGGAACTTCCAAGAATCGTGCCCTGCAGGAGCGAAGACGCGGCATGGGTTGAGCACAACGGAGAGTTTTGGCGCTCGATCACCTACATCGGCGCCGCAACCACCAGCGATGAAATTCAGGACTGCAGCCATGCCAACGAGCTGGGGTACGGGCTTGGCATGTTCCACCACTTGATTCATGACCTGGCCATTCACCAACTCGCCGACACCCTTGAAAACTTTCACGTAACGCCTGAGTATCTAAATCGTTATGACAACGTGCTCAAGTCCCGTTCTTTTTTGGATACTGCCGAGCAAGCGGCCTGTTCCTTTATCGACAAACGTCGAGATGGGATTGATGTTCTAGAAGCTGCTTTAGCCCGCGGAGAGTTGCAGCATCGGCCGATCCATGGAGATCCCAAAATCAACAACGTGATGATCGATGAGGCCAGCGGCAAGGCTGTCGGTCTGATTGACCTCGACACGGTTAAACCTGGATTAGTCCACTACGACATCGGCGATTGCATTCGTTCCTGTTGCAACGCCGCGGGCGAAGAAACCACCGATCTGGCAAGCGTTGGCTTCGACATAAATCTCTGTGAAGCGATTCTGAAGGGGTATCTCAAGGTTGCTCGAGGCTTTCTGAGTGCGTGGGATCTTCATTACCTCCCAGACTGCATTCGTTTAATCCCTCTGGAACTCGGACTGCGCTTCCTCACGGATCATCTTGAAGGGAACGTTTATTTCAAGACAGATCGTCCAGGCCACAATCTCCAACGCGCCGCTGTTCAGTTCAAGCTTGTGCAAGACATCGAGAATCAGATGCCGGAGCTTCAACGGCTCATCCAACGCCTCAGCGATCGACCCGTGAACTAACTCGATATGCCTCGCCCCGCCGTCATGCTGCGTCAGGTGGCGCGCTTGACCCCCTTCGAGCGTTCCATTCCCCGTGATATTCAAGTCAGTGCAGCCCTCGTTTGGAACAGCAATGGTTGGCTCGAGCTCAGCTATGGACTGCTTGCCCTAGCTCCTCCCGGACTTTCCACGCTGGTGCTCCCCTCACCCTTAGACGATGGCCCCCAGCACGGAGTCCGCAAAGATCAACTCTGGACAGACACCTGCTTCGAAGCCTTTTTGGCTTTGCCAAATCAAAGCCGTTATTGGGAAATTAATCTTTCCCCCAATGGCGATTGGGCGGTTTACAACTTTGATGGATATCGCAGTGGCCAGCAGCCACAGACGCTGAAGCAAGCCCCAGAGATTGGCATCCAACGCTTGCACCATCACCTTCGCGTGGATGTTCGTCTTCCCTTAACGCCCTGGTGGTCCCCTGGGGTTTGCCCCGAGGTGAACCTCTCGGCCGTGATCAACCATGGAGATGCAGGGTTAAGTCACTGGGCCCATCGCCACCAAGCGAAAGCTGATTTTCACGACCGAAGCACCTTCCTTAAAGGCTGAGTGGGCCGTAGGGTCACGCCACTGCCCGGTTGAATGACGAAATGCGGAGCCGTTCCGTTCTGATTGCTTCCGTGGCTGCCGCCACGACGCTGGCATTGGTCGGGCTGAAACAGCCCAAAACGGTTGCGCTTCCCTCGTTGGGTGGCTCGCCAACGATTCCAACCGCCAAAGCCGAGGCCAACACAATCGCGAAGGTCCGGAGCTACCCGAGGGTTCCCTCCCATCCCCAAAAGATTGCTGCGCTGCTGAACAGCGTTGAGACCGCCTTAAGGGATCCAGCAAGCGCTGCAGGATCCCTTCCAGATCTGGCGCATCAGCAACAGGTGATCTACCGGGTGCTCTCCGCTAACCCAACCCTGTCCTCACAAGTGATTGCTGCACTCCCCGCAGAGTGGCGCAGCGTGGCGGAACGGCATTTGGCCGCTCGGGGTGAATTTTTACGGATGGGGCGGTCTCGCCGCCCAACTGTTTTACCTGCCTGGCGAATTATTGCTCCAGAACCGGCGGAAAATCTCCTGGCTTACTACCGAAAAGCCGAGTTGGCCACTGGCATTGAGTGGGAAGTTCTGGCCGCGGTGAATTTGGTTGAAACCGGCATGGGGCGCATCGATGGCATTTCAGTGGCCAATGCGCAAGGCCCCATGCAGTTTTTACCCACCACTTGGGCCGAAGCAGGGATCGGACACGGCAACATCCGCGATCCGCACGATGCAATCCAAGCTGCAGCGCGATATTTGGTACGACGCGGTGGGCTTAGGGATATCCGTCAGGGGCTATGGGGGTACAACAACAGCGATTACTACGGACGTGCCGTTCTGCTGTATGCCTCATTAATGCGGGAGGATCCACGGGCTTACATCGGCCTATATCACTGGGAAATCCACTTCAACGCTGCCGATGGCGACCTGTGGCTACCCGTGGGCTACAACCAAGCCAAGCCCATCCCTGTTGGGGATTACCTCAACAACCATCCGACCAGTCGGCCTCCGGCAAATTGAGCATCAACACCTACCCTGATCACAGGCGTGATATGTGCAACGGGTGCCCAAGGAAACTTCTCACCGTGGCGATGAACTGAAGGGCCTCGGCTGGTCTGAGGCCGAGGTGGTCCGATATGTCGAGCTCTGGGAATACCGCCAGCGCTGGGGCGCCATGAATCTCGAGCGAGAAGACCGCTTGTTTCTTCGGAAAGCGGAAAATGCTCTCCCCAAGATCCTGTCCGGACGCGCTGCTGCCAAAAAGTCCTTAAAGGACAAGAGCTATTACAGCTGGCTCCGATTCCAATGCGATGCCATGAAAGCTGCTGAAGCGGAAATGGGCTTAGGCGAGGGAGAAACAGGTGCTTGGCCGGTGCTATTGGAAACCGAGTTGCACATCCTCGATCACTACGAACCCGTGCTCGGTTTACCGGACACCCTCAAGGCCAAAGCCCTCGGCCCCGTGCGTGAAACCCTGGCCTCCCAAGCGGCTGCCCTTGGAACAACAAAGGCTTACGACTTCCAGGCTGCGCTGACGGCACTCAAGGAAACAGAAAACAACCGCTGGAAACATCTGCGTGATGTCGACGCCAGCGATCGCACCTACCCAATCTTGAGCGCCGATGGAATCGAAGGGTTCCGACGCGAAGCGCATCGCGAAATCCACACCCTGATTCGCACGACCTTCCCCTCCTTGGCAGAAACCGACAAACCAGAGCTGCCAGATACGTAGAGACGACTAGAACTGAATCAGTGCTTCATTGATCTGGTCTGATGTCCCAGCGTTTTGAGACCCTTCAGCTCCACGCCGGTCAGTCGCCTGATAGTGCGACCAACTCCAGGGCTGTGCCCATTTATCAAACCAGTTCTTACGTTTTCAACGACGCAGAACATGGAGCCAACCTGTTTGGACTGAAGGAATTCGGGAACATTTACACCCGTTTGATGAATCCCACCACGGATGTCTTCGAAAAACGGGTGGCTGCCCTCGAAGGGGGTGTCGCAGCAGTCGCAACAGCATCAGGCCAATCCGCTCAATTCCTGGCCATCACCAACTGCATGCAAGCGGGAGACAACTTTGTTTCCACCTCCTATCTGTATGGCGGCACCTACAACCAGTTCAAAGTTCAATTTCCCCGCTTAGGCATCAACGTCCGTTTTGCAGACGGTGATGACGTAGCCAGTTTCGCCGCTCAAATCGATGACAACACCAAAGCGCTGTATGTCGAAGCGATGGGGAACCCCCGTTTCAACATCCCTGATTTCGAGGGTTTGTCGGCACTCGCCAAAGAGCGGGGAATTCCATTAATCGTCGACAACACCCTCGGCGCCGCCGGTGCCTTGCTGCGGCCCATTGAACATGGGGCCGACGTGGTGGTGGAAAGCGCAACGAAATGGATTGGTGGCCATGGCACCAGCCTGGGGGGAGTGATCGTTGACGCCGGCACCTTCAACTGGGGCAACGGAAAATTCCCACTCATGAGTGAGCCGAGTGCGGCGTATCACGGTTTGGTGCACTGGGATGCCTTCGGGTTCGGCAGTGATATTTGCAAGATGCTGGGGTTACCAGACGAGCGCAACATCGCCTTTGCCTTGCGGGCCCGAGTGGAGTGTCTTCGTGACTGGGGTC
The DNA here is from genome assembly GCA_963990675.1 of uncultured Synechococcus sp. Classification (GTDB taxonomy): domain Bacteria; phylum Cyanobacteriota; class Cyanobacteriia; order PCC-6307; family Cyanobiaceae; genus Parasynechococcus. The sequence continues at coordinate 3,895 of CAXDNN010000004.1, read as the reverse complement.
CAGCAATCAGCCCTTTCAACAGTTTCATGCTGCTGCAAGGGCTCGAAACCCTGAGTTTGCGCGTCGAACGCCACACCGAAAATGCCATGGAGATGGCCACATGGCTCGATGGGCACCCCAACGTGGCCCATGTCAGCTATCCAGGACTCCCCAGCGACCCATATCACGCTGCGGCGAAGAAATACCTCACCGGTCGCGGCATGGGCTGCATGTTGATGTTCTCCCTGAAGGGGGGCTTCGACGATGCGGTGCGATTCATCAATAGCCTCAAACTCGCGAGCCATCTAGCCAACGTTGGGGATGCGAAAACCCTCGTGATCCATCCAGCCTCCACCACCCACCAGCAACTGAGCGAAGACGAACAAGCGTCCGCGGGTGTAACCCCCACGATGGTGAGGGTGTCGGTTGGCATTGAGCACATTGATGACATCAAGGCCGATTTCGAACAGGCCCTGGCGAACCTGAATTGAGCGTCAATTAAGGATCTATGGCGCTCATTCTTCCTCGGAGTTATCACAAAATCTCGGCGGTTGAACGCAACCGGATTTCCTGGATTGAACCCAAACAGGCGGAACTCCAGGACATCCGACCGTTGCGCATTGGCATCCTTAACATCATGCCGCTAGGGAAGCAGTATGAATTTAATTTGCTGCATCCCTTGGGGTTATCTGTACTCCAGATCGAGCCAATCTGGATTCGATTGAACTCCCATGCCTATAAAAGTTGGGACCAAGAGCACCTCAATCAGCTTTATGTCTCTTGGGATGAAGCCCGATCCCAAGGGCCTTTGGACGGCTTGATCATTACCGGAGCTCCCGTTGAGCATCTGCCTTTTGAACAAGTGAGCTATTGGACAGAACTCACCAAGCTCATTGAAGAAGCCCGCGAAAGTTGTGCCAGCACCCTTGGGTTGTGCTGGGCAGGATTCGCCCTCGCCTATATGGCAGGTGTCGACAAAATCTCGTTCGAGAGGAAGCTCTTCGGGATTTATCCGATGCGCAGCCTGGTTCCAGGACACCCACTGATGGGCACCCAAGATGACAAGTTTCTTTGCCCGCAGAGCCGTCATGCCGGCCTGCTGGATTCAGCGATGGAATCAGCGCAACGTCAAGGACGTCTTCGCCTATTGGCCCACGGAGACAAGGTGGGATACACCATCTTCGAAACGCCTGACCAACGGCAACTCATGCACCTTGGCCACCCCGAATACAACGTTGGCCGAATCATGGGCGAGATGGAACGTGACAAAGCGCGCGGCGACGTTCCTCCTCCGGAAAATTTCGATCCAGACCACAGACAAACACTCTGGCGTTCGCATCGCAATCTCCTCTTTCAACAGTGGCTGTGGTTCTGCTATCAGCGTGTGTCGATGGCGTCTTAGACGCGGCTAGTGCTTCGGGGAACTCGACCTAGCAGGAGAGGGATCAACCAAAGCGTTCTTGGCAACGGATTTGGATACGGATTTGGACACGGTTTTTGACGAGATCTTGGACACCGGCTTGACCACCGGATTCGCAGTGGGGCGTTCGGCCGGTTTGCGATTCAACTCCCGTTCCAACGACGCCACACGTCGTTCTCTCAGACAGTGACGGCAGCCCCCCAAGGTTTGGAGATGCTTTTCAGGGGTGATGCTGATGTCCTGCACAGGGTGGCGCGTGCAGCGGATTTTGACGGGGCTCTTATAACTCCGCCAAATCATCCCTTCATAGTTGTACTGATCGCCAAAACGCTGCTCCGCTCGTTTGAGAAATTCGTCCTGGCTGATGCGTGCTCCCATGAATATGAATGTATGGGAAGGTTCCCGTCAAAAGACGGGCTTGTCATCCGACGTCACGAATGGACCCAGGCATCAGCGCTGATGAACCGACCGATTGGTCGCTTCTCCCCGGTTGGCTCTTGACCGGCGATGCCCAACGGTGGTTGCAGCTGCTTGAGCACAACATCTCTTGGGAACAGCCGCTCGTTCAGGTGTATGGGAAATACCACCGCGTTCCCCGTAAGACCGTTTTTGTAGCTGAGCAGGGTCTGCAGTACCGCTACAGCGGTGCCATCCATGTGGGGGAAGGATGGCCGGAATGGTTCCTTCCACTCCTCAAACAGGTGAACGAAGTCGCTCAGGCTCAGTTCAACGGGTGTCTTCTGAATCTTTACCGCGATGGCGACGACCGCATGGGCTGGCATGCCGACGACGAAGCGGAAATCGACCAGACCAAGCCGATTGCATCGCTCTCGCTGGGATCAACTCGAGACTTTCTGTTCAGACATCGCAGCGATCAAACCAAGCGAACCGCAATCCCACTCGCTGACGGCGATTTGCTGATCATGCATCCGGGCTGCCAAGGGCTGTGGATGCACAGCGTGCCCCAACGCCGCAAAGTGAAAACAATGCGAATCAATCTCACGTTTCGTCATTTCTTACGGGTGTGATTGCGATCACAAAAGTTCAAACCAAAACCTGCAAGACCAAACCCCAAAGAGGCGCAGACAGAACTGCGAGCACGGTGCTCCAAAACACCAGCGCAGCGGCCCGCTCCTGATCGCGTCCGACGGACTCCGCAATCAACAAAATTGAAATAGCAGTCGGTGCCGCTCCTTGCAGCGCGAGTGCCTGGACCATTAAGGGATCCAAGCCAAACAACCAACCCAGCAGCAGTAGCAGCAAGGGATAAAGCAAAAGCTTGATTAGCAAAGCTGGACCAAGGCCCGCCCCCAGTAAGCGAGGGGGATCTCCTTGCCGCGTCAGGCTGCCGAGACGCATCCCAACCACCATTAATGCCAGCACAATCACGATCCGGGACGGCCACCAAAGGCCTTCTGTGATGGCAGCTCGCCAGGGTGTCGCTTGAATCACCAAGGCACCGAGGAGGCCGCGCGTCGCCGGACTACGTCCCATGCTGATCAGCAGCTGGCGCAGGGCCAGCCATCCACTGGCGGCAGAAGCACCGAGCAATTGGGGGCCAACACTCCAGGTGAGCAACGTGGCGCCAAGGTCGTAGCCAATGGTGATCGTGAGCGCTTCGGGCGGCAAAAAGGCCAACGCCAAGGGCACACCGAAGTAAGCCGTATTACCAATGCAGCTCCCCAGCAAAAGCGAAGGGGTCACGAGCCCCACCGCCTGGGAGCGCCAGCCACCCAGGAGCAGCACCGTGGACACCGCCAAAACGGCAATACCCGCTGCTTGCAACACATCACCGTGGAGGCCACTTTTCAACAGCAGCCCCATCACGCTGATCGGCACGCCGTAGCGCACCAGCGGGACCGCGAAACGACCAGCCAAATTCGGATGCTGCCCACCGATCCAAAAACCGATCAGCAAGCACGGAAGCAGCTCAAGCAAGAACCGCAGAACGTACGCCGCAGGAAGACCTCAAAAACCTAGGAGGCGCCCCACGATGTGCCAGGGTGGCAATCGTCCACAAGAGACGCATGCTTCGTAAGACTCTCCAAAAAAGGTTCGAACACCTAATGACGGTGCTCGCCGAGCAGGTGGAATCGCTCCCGGTCGACAACGAAAGCTGGCTGGAAACAGAACGCGAAATCACAGCGGTCGAACAGGCACTACAGCGTCTTCCCCTATGTGATGTCTAAGGACCCGAAGCCCAATTACTCCTACGTGTTGGTCCGCAGCGATGGGCGGTCCGACACGGTCACCGCCCTCACATTCGAGAGCTACGACGCCGCTTACGACGAATTGGAACGGTATTACAGAGATTTTTGTTGCTCAGACGACGAGAAAATCGATTACACGATCACATCATCTGGCTAAGAAAACGGCGACTGCGCTCTTCCCGGGCATTAGTAAAAAAGGTTTGCGGGTCTGATGTTTCCACAACTTGGCCCTGATCCATCAACATCACCCGGTCGGCCACCTCGCGCGCAAAGCCAAGTTCGTGGG
>CAXDNN010000003.1:0-42633 GCA_963990675.1 uncultured Synechococcus sp. | reverse complement strand
TTTTTCAAGCAGAAGACGGCATACGAGATTCGCCTTAGTCTCGTGGGCTCGGAGATGTGTATAAGAGACAGGGGGAAGGCGGAGATGGCCGCATTAGTGTTTGGAGTAACAGTAAGGCTGAAGATGGATTTTTCCATGCTGGTGATATAACTTCGTTTGCATGGGATCCAAGCTTGCGTGATTCCAAAGATACGCGTTTTGTGGTCGGCGATTTTGATACCGATAACTTTGGGGATATCGCAATTGTTGGTTCGGAAAAGGAAGGAAGTCCGATTCAGGTTATTTCGTCTAAAAATAATGTCACTTTATCCACTTTCTATCCTGAGATGAAGGGCAAATTATCCTTGTCTAGTGGATTTTCGTCTTGGCATAATCTTGGCCTTGAAACTCTTGTTATCTATCAAAAAGAAGCAAAAAGTGCGCAAGTTAAGACTGCAACGATGCGGGCAGCAAGTTATGTAGCTCATTCCACGGGAGATTTCAATCCATTTTTTGATGAGGCTAAATACTCCAGCTACTCAGATGATGATTTCCAGGTTAAATCAACTTCACCTGTAGATCGTTTAACCCCTATTGACTCAGGTTATGGCTTTGATTGGCTGGTGAATGATGAGCTCAGTTTGTCTGATCTCAAAAAACGAGGAGGAGGCGCTGATCTACAGCTGAAGCAAACTTATTCCGGATATCTTGCCAACCCGGTGACTGTTGCCAGTGTCGGTAATGCGACTGACACCTACGCCTATCTCGATCAAAACAACACGTTTCGTCTCCCTGAGCTCAGCAACGACAACCAGCTGACCAAAGCTCAGAAGCAGGTGATTGAAATATTTGTCGACGAGATTGATCGTTTGCCAACGCCTGAAGAACTCGCTCGATTCAGCACCCGCCTGCTTGGTGGTGCCTATGGATCGCAATCCTCTCGCCCCGCAGAGAATACGTCTTATCTGAGAAAAGTTCTTCGATATAACGGTGAATTTGATGCGAAGGATCCGGTCGCATCTGATGCAATTCTTGGACTCTTCTACGATCATGCCCTCGATGAAGTGACGTATGCACAAGCTGGCATCGTTGATTTTAGTGATCGAAGAACATATTCCAATCTTGCCGATGATCGAGGGAAAAAAGATCCCGCTACTTATTCCGAGAACGACTTAAATCGGATTTCCGAATTCGGTCTGTATGCTATTGCTCAGCTTGGCAATAGCATCAATATTGATGGTGATATACAAATGTTCCTAGGTCAATCATCAAAACTTAAGAGCTTGCTGTCTAGTTCGTACAGAGAACTAGGCAGTGGAAATAGTACATTAAAGATAGCCAAAGAGGATCTAAATAGTGTATTAAAAGGCGACTATATTTACCCTGGAGACGAGAAGAATGCAGGATCATCCCCATTGCAGAATGGACTCAATGTTGAGTCTGCTTCGTTTAAAGATTCTGAATTTAACACTCTTAACTCAGCATTTAGTGCTAACGAGACGACAAAATTTGCTCGAATTGGAGAAGCTCATGGTAACCATGGTGGTCACTCTCATTCGCATGCTGAAGACCTTTCTAGGAAAGATCTGATCAGAATTCATGGCACACGTTCTGTAGATCGTCGCATCGGTGGTGCTCAGAATGATCGCCTCCAACCGACTCGATCAAACAAAGCATTCAATGCCACAGGCGGTGTCGGTCATGATCAGCTGTTTGGGGGATCCAAGAGGGATAGTCTTAACGGAGGTGACGACAATGACTTGCTCTCAGGAGGAGCTGGGCGCGATACGTTGATCGGTGGAAAGGGTGATGATGTGTTATTTGGTGGTCGTGGACGTGATCGCTTGACTGGGGGTGATGGTGCCGATCAATTTCAGCTTTTAAACAGTAGGAAGATCGCAAGTTCTAATGCAGATGTGATCACAGATTTCAACGGTGTTCCTACTGGTGATAGCGATGGCCACGACCACGCTTCTCATATAGCTTCTGATACGTCTCAGGGAAATGACATTTCGTTGAGTACTAAAGACCAATTGATTGTGGATTCATCGCTATTGAAGATCGATTATGTTCCCCATCTTCATGTCGCACAGAGCATGAATGAATTACGTCGTTACTGGAATTCTGACCATGTGTCGATATTATATCTCCAGCCAACAGGGCAATTGTTCCTGAATTATCAACGGGTCCCTACGAAAGACTATGAGTCGGTTGGATTGATTGCAACGTTAAGCGGCTCTCCGGACCTCAGTGAGTCATCCATTGTTTATATTTGACAGGAGAGTTGCATAGGAGCAAGAAGAGAACCACTCTAACAATAAAGACTGTTCTCTAGGACAGTAAGTGCTCCTATTTTTTAGACCAGCATCACTGCAATAGCCCCTTAAAAGCATATTTGCGAGTTCTTTTCTTTCTTGCAAACTGCGATACGATTGATATAAATACAAGAAGATTTAAAAAGGATGGTAATGGTAGAATTTCTTAGTTATATGCCTTGGTGAGCTTGAAATCGGCGATGGATCATGCCATCAAGATACTTACTGCCCCAACCTCATTACAGCTCAAACCTGGCAACAAGCTGAGAATAATAGCGGAACTATCTATCGACTAATCCTCAAAAGAACCAACCATAACTATGCAGTCCAATACCTAAAAGATTAACACCGATGTAGCAGACAGCAATAACAAATAGACCGACAACAGCAACGATTGCAGGACGACGCCCCTGCCAACCACGGCTTAAACGCGTATGAAGGTAGGCAGCATAAACTAACCAACAGATTAAAGCCCATGTTTCTTTCGGATCCCAACTCCAATAACTACCCCAAGCTTCATTCGCCCATACAGCACCGCTAATGATGCCAACAGTCAGCATCAAGAATCCAACCGTGATGGTTCTATAACTCAAGCTATCCAATTGCTCGTTGGTACTGAGCTCAACCGATTGAAGCTGCAAAAGACCCGAATCAGGAGTGGTAACTGCTTGGCGAAATCCACCACTGCCAATCGAACTGCTTCGTAGTTCCAACGCTTCGCCACGATCCATCACCAAAACCGCGAAGGAGAGCAACGAACCCACCAGTAATGCGGCATAGCTCACCATGATTACGCTGACATGCATCACCAACCAACTTGATCGCAAAGCGGGCACCAAAGGAGCTGCCGACTGCAATTGATCAGGTAATGCAAAACTCGCAAACGCGATACACCCCAAGCCCATGGGTGTCGCGGCAGCAGCAACGATGGGTGAGGGCCATGCACGTTCAACAAGCAACTGTGTGAGAGTGCAAGCCCAGGCGAGGAAACACAACGATTCGTACAGGTTGCTGATGGGAAAATGACCCGATTGCCACCAGCGGAGAACGAGCTGGGCCGTGAGCAACAGGTTCGCGATTGCCACCAGCAAGCGGACAACACCTGGCCTCGAGTCGCTGGATACAGACCAGAACGCTATCGGCAGAGCTAGCAACAGAAGAACAAAAGCCCCAAACCCAAGGCTGGTAACCAGTTCAAACGGAGCGTTCAACAAAGCAAATCAAGGGGTAATGGTGAGTCTGGCGGGGAGGCCTAACGACTGGACTGACGCAGAAGCAAACCACCAGCTCCGAGGGAGATCAGAACCGGGAGCCAAGCGGCCAAAAATGGTGGAAGAATTCCACTCAAACCTAAAGAACTAAAACTAACGCTCAGGGCGTAATACCCAAGGATCAGAAGGATACTGACACCAAACCCCTGACTTCGGCTGGTGCGAGATCCAGGGCGGGAGCCAAGACTGCTTCCAATTAACCCAAACACGATGCACGCCATCGGGAAGGAAAATTTCTCTTGAATGCGGACTCGTAATTTGCGGGCTGCCTTGATATTTCCTGCATCAGATTCGATTTTCTCTGCCGCAATCGCCTGAGTTAATGTCATATCATTCGCATCATCAGGTAGTTTTGCAACTTGAAGTGGTCCGGAACTTAGTGGATAAAAGTTCTCATCAAATGCCAACCGAGTAGTACTTCCATTCGGATTCAGCGTTAGAACTTGTCCATTAAAAAATTCCCACATTGATTTGGATTCATTGAAAATGGCTCGCTCTGCGATCCACATTTGGCGATAATCTGCGCGAGAAAAATCTAGAAGTGTTACGTCCAACATTTCGCCTCGTTCAAAACGCCTTGCGTAAAACAGTTGGCGCAAGCCTGTCGAACTTGTATCGGTTTTTGGATCGTAAATTTTACCAAAACTATTAAAGGTGATATCTTTTCCTTTTTCAGTGGCCAGGGCACGACCAAGACCGCGTTGCAGCGTAATTTCAGCCTGAGTATTAGCCCTCGGTACGATGACGTCATTTACAACAAAAGTAAGACTAGTTAAAAATATCGACAGAGCAAGGGCGGGAACAACTAGACGCGTCGTTGAGACACCAAGGCTACGAAGAGCAGTGAGCTCACTATTCGATGACAACTTGCTGTAAGCAAGCAGCGTTGCGAACAAGGTTGCCATCGGAAGTGAAAGGACTAAAAAACTAGGAATATTCAGGAGAAGTAATTGCAACGCCACCAAAATCGGCAACCCATCAACAAGGCGTCTTGCAAGTTCAAACATCACTCCAATGGAGAGTCCCAATACCGTAAAAGCAGCAACGGCAAAGAGAAGTGGGGCAGAGATCTCAGCTAGCAACCATCGATCGAGCAGAGATATTTTGTGAATCCAACGGGAGAAAGTTCTGTTCACAGCTGAAAGTCCTCGCCCAAGTAATAGCGACGCACCAAAGAATCGTTGGACACATGTTCGGCACGACCTGAAGCCAAAATCGCACCATCGTTGAGGATTGTGGCACGATCAGTGATCGCAAGTGTTTCCCTCACGTTGTGATCTGTTATCAAAATACCCATCCCCCGATCGCGCAACGATTGGATCAAACTCTGTAAATCAGACACCGCCAGAGGATCAACACCGGCAAAAGGTTCGTCTAGGAGTAGATATTGAGGACCATCTCGTCCAACGGCTAATGCCCTAGCGACTTCACACCGCCGGCGCTCACCACCGGATAGTTGAAAACCGCGCCGGTCGACAAAATCATTAAGGTGAAATTCATCGATAAGTTGATTGCGACGATCACGACGATCTTTTGATGTTAAGTCTGTTTGATCGAGGGCAAGATCAAGATTTTGCCGCACAGTGAGTTGTCGGAAAATACTGGCCTCCTGAGGCAGATAACCAATGCCGCATCTTGCGCGTTGAGGCATCGATAAATCGGTGACATCTTGTCCATCCAGTAGAACTTGACCGACGTCTGGACGTAGCAATCCAATCACCAGATTGAATGTGGTTGTTTTGCCAGCCCCATTCGGACCAAGCAAACCGACGACCTCTCCAGGAGAGAGATCGACTGCAACGGACTTGACGAGCTGCCGTCCACCTAAGGAAATGGAGACATTTTTAAGCTCCAGACTCATGGAATTTCCGGGGTGGAATCATCAGCATCACGACCGAAACTCCATTGGCTAAACACCTGTTCATTTTCAGAAGGCGTCGCCGTGGCACGCTCGTCAACTAAGGAATAAACAATTCTATCGGCTTGTAGTAGATCGCCATTCTTTTGAACGATATCAACATCTCCACTCAATACAATACGCTCTTCATTCCTAAAATATTGAGCCTGACGACCGGTGGCAACAATGCCACGGTCAATATGAATGAGACGAACATTGCCTTGAGCGGTTACAACGCCAATCGAGTTATCAGCTGTTTGCTGATCAGATTCAATCGTAATTAACCCCGTCCCAGTTGATTGCTGGGCACAAACAATTACGGGACAAAGCAACAACGAAGCCAGGAGGTTAAGTGAGCAAATATTTTTTAATTGGAGCCGCTTTAAAGCGTTCACGCGTGCGGAGCAAGTTATCAGAATTTTAACCTTCTTTCAGTCGACAATCCGCAGAAAGGGGACAGTGCATAACTCGGGATCCTCGTTGAGCTGAAGAGATCGAAGCCGCTGCTCAACACAAGTACAAAGTCCTTCGATATCAAGCCCCAATTCGGGAGTTCCTGGACGCTTTAAACGGCCGAGAGCTTCTCCAAAAAGGATCGTTGCACCCCGTCGATTGTCACGTTGCAAATGGAGTTGAGCCACCGCAACTTGAAGAACACCTTGCAAACAGCGTCGATGGGGATTAGCCGTTTCATGCCATAGCTCTTCAAAGACATCGTGAGCGTCGTACCACTCACCGTCGTTGAAGAGTTGAACAGCTTTCTGGAAGCGGGGATCTGCTTGAGGCTCCTCAGCCATCAGCGTTTAGCCATCTTTTTAGCCGGCAGTTTGCGTAAACGGATCGACTCGGGTGTGACTTCAAGCATTTCATCTGGACCGATGTATTCCAGTGCACGCTCCAAAGTCATCTGAATTGGCGATTGGAGAGTATCGAGAACATCAGCACCCGCAGAGCGAATGTTCGTAACCTGCTTCGCTTTGCAAATATTAATTTCCATATCTTGTTGACGGGTATTCTCACCAATAATCATTCCTTTATAGACCTTTGTTCCAGGCGTGATGAAGAATTGGCCTCGATCTTCTGCATTCTTTAAGGCATAAAATGTTGCTGTTCCTTCTTCAAAAGCGATCAAAACACCATTTCTACGAGTATCAAACTCGCCACACATTGGGCGATACTCAAAGAAGGAATGGCTCATGATTCCTTCACCTCTTGTGGCACGAATAAATTCACCACGGAAACCAATCAATCCCCGTGAAGGAACAACAAACTCGAGTTGGGTTCGGCCATCAGTTCCTGTTTCCATATTTTGCATTTCTGCCTTTCGAGTGCCAAGCTTTTCGATACAGGAGCCGACCGCAGCTTCAGGCACATCCATGACGAGCGTTTCAACGGGCTCGCAAGGCGTTCCATCAATCGTGCGAAAGATCACCTGAGGTTGGGACACTTGAAACTCGAAGCCCTCCCGGCGCATCGTTTCAATCAAGATTCCCAGGTGGAGTTCTCCACGTCCGCTAACAGCGAAGCTGTCTGGAGAATCCGTATCTTCGACTCTGAGGGCCACGTTCGTTAGCAATTCACGTTGCAGACGATCTCGAACTTGACGGCTAGTGACGAATTTTCCTTCTTTACCAGCGAAGGGAGAATCGTTAACAACGAACGTCATCTGAAGGGTTGGCTCGTCCACCTTGATTAGGGGTAAAGCCTTCGGTTCATCAGGACAGGCAATCGTTTCGCCGATGTTGACATCATCAAAACCAGCCACTGCAACAAGATCACCGGCTGAAGCTTCAGCGATATCAACCCGTTGCAGGCCTTCAAAGCCAAGCAGCTTACTAATCCGACCCTTTTTAAGGCTTCCATCATCCTTAATCAAAGACGCATTTTGTCCTTGACGAATCACACCATTGTGCACGCGACCGATGATAATTCGACCCAAAAAGTCTGAATAATCGAGAGTTGTAATTTGAAGCTGAAGTGGCTTGGTTACATCACCAACTGGGGGCGGTACGTGGCGGAGAATCGCATCAAATAGAGGGCGCATATTATCGCTCTCTGTTTTCATGTCTGGTTTAGCAAAACCACCAAGACCGCTACCAAACAGATAAGGGAAATCACACTGATCATCATCTGCACCCAGCTCGATAAACAAATCGAGCACTTTATCGACTGCGGTTTCGGGGTCAACCCGAGCCCGATCAATCTTGTTCACAAAAATGATCGGTCTTAACCCCTGTTCCAATGCTTTTTTCAGAACAAAGCGGGTTTGGGGCATCGGGCCCTCGTTGGCATCAACGATGAGCAAACAACCATCAACCATGCCGAGCACGCGCTCCACCTCGCCACCAAAATCCGCGTGACCAGGGGTATCAACAATGTTGATCCGCGTGTCGTTATAGGTAACAGCTGCGTTCTTCGACAGGATGGTGATGCCGCGCTCACGCTCCAAATCATTGGAGTCCAAAACACACGTGGGCACCGCTTCGTTGTCTCGGAAGATTCCGGATTGCGCCAGCAAGGAGTCGACCAAGGTCGTTTTGCCATGATCAACGTGGGCGATGATCGCGATATTGCGAATCGCCTTTTGCTGGGCGCTCATACGGGATATTCGTCAGGAATTGTGAAGAACGCCACGACGGCGCTGCGAAAGGTTATCTCAACGTGAGACGCGACTGGTCTTTTCCGGCCCCTTCACCAACAGGCTCCCTCGCGTAACGCCAAGTTGATCGTGGATCCGCTCCTGACGCCAAACATCCTTCGATGCCAGTCGACCCGCTAACGCATCGGCATAAAGACGAACACGCCGCAGCGTTGATTCAGCATCCTCATCCAATAACTCGAGACGAAAGGAGGTGACCCCTGCCTTGCTTAAGGCAGGGAGAGCTTCAACCCCCGTCTGAGCGGTGCCATTAAACAAGGTGTTGCGGCATCCCAGATCAGCGCGAAGCGGATGTTCAACGCCGCTGCGGTCCTTCAGGGTGACCGTGTGTTGCTCGCAGGGACGACCGCAATCTGTGTGATCGTGACCATCCGAAAGGAAGGCACAAAACAAGCAGTGCTCCATATGGAACAAGGGCATGTGTTGATGGAGCGTGACTTCCAGCACTGATCCATCGACATGGGAGGCCAAATCAAGCAATTGCTGCACATTCAGGTCGTAACTGGCTGTCACACGTTTCAAGCCCCAATGTTCGCGATACCAAGACACTGCAAGGGGATTGGCGATATTCAGTGAGAAATCACCAATGCAAGGAGCTAACGGAGACAAGATTTCCAATTGATCGGCATTACGAACCAGAAATCCATCGGGTCGCGCTCGAATTAAGGGATCCAAGGTCCACCGTTCATTCGGTCGAGTGACACGGGCACCCGACAACCAGATCCCCTCCGGCCAGTGCCCACGGCCGATGGAAACGGCCTCACGCAGATCACGGGGATGCTCGAGGTCTGCCACGACCGAACGAATGGGAGCCAGTGCAGCTGGTAAAGCTTTTAAAGCCTTGAGTTGCTGGAGGCTGCGCACAAGCACCACCAAACCTGGAGCCTGGGGATTAGCAGGATTGGGAAGGGTGGATGAGCTCGCCAGGGAGCTGAGCATCGGGACGAGGACATCTTCCACATTCACGGCACTGTCCAGAGCCCCAGCACTGTCTGCTGTCGAAGAAGGATCAGGGTCTACAAGCGTTTCAAGGGCATCCAGCAGTTGACGACGCATCCGATTGAGTTCCGCCACTGGTAGGAAGAGATCCCCGTCTAAATGCATTTCAAGGCGCTCTAACCGCCAAGCCGTGCCGCCAAGCCGTCCTAGTTGCTCAGTTAAACGCTGGTGATCCAGTGGCCGTTGGCTCGCTGCTTGAAGAGGTATCGCACTTTGCACGCTGAGCCCTGCACTGCTCGGTTGGAGGACCTCGATCGTTAAGGGCTGATCTTCCGCACCAACCACCGACAGCACCAAAGGGGTGGAGACGGGCTCGACGACACGGCGGGAGGCCCGTTGCCACTGGGCTTGCCAAGCCGGATCGCTTGTCAGCCATACCGAAGCACCAGGCCTCAGCGCTCCGGTCTCAATCCGGTTGGGTCCTAGGCGAAGTTTGAAGCGCTCACGACCCATCTGCTCACACGCCATCACCCGTCCACCGATCTCGCGAGGCGGAGTCAGGGGATCAGACGACAACACCTCCAAAACAACACCTTGACCGGCCCGAATGAGCTCACGACTGCGGATTTGAAGCCAACCACCCCGCTCAACTCCCAGGAGTTGCCCCACCAACGGTCCGCGCTTCTTACTCCAACGCCCATGCACTAATTGACGGTGGTTCACTCCCTTCAACCAACCGGTGGACAGACCTCGGGAAAAAGCAAGCTCCAGCTGGCGTCGCACTGCTGAAGGCTCTTCATCTTGCTGATCCAGCCGGTTGCGGTACGCCTCCGTCACCGCAGCCACATAGGTGGCGTCTTTTAAACGACCTTCAATTTTGAGACTGGCAATCCCAATCCGCTGCAAATCAGGCAGCAGTTCCCAGGCCGCAAGATCCTGTGGGGAGAGCAAATAGCGCTGATCTTCAAGGGAATGAGACGTGCCATCCACGACCAGTTCATAGGGAAGGCGACAGGCTTGAGCGCATTCGCCACGGTTGGCACTGCGTTGCCCCAGTGATTCACTCGTCAGGCACTGGCCCGAATACGCAACACACAGTGCGCCATGCACGAACACTTCCAGAGGAATCTGCAAATGCCTCTGGCTGAGCTGGTTTTGAAGCCGTTCAAGATCCTGCAACGACAGTTCACGAGCCAAGACAACCCGTTCACAGCCCAAGGCAGCGGCTTGAGCTACTCCGGCGGCACTGGTAATCGACATTTGTGTCGAGCCATGCAGGGTGAGTCGCGGCACCAACCGTTGGGCTAAACGGCAAAGGCCAATGTCTTGAACAATCACCGCATCAACACCGGCTTGGTCTGCAGCGAGCAGCAACTGGGCCGCTGCCTTCAACTCATCGGTAAACACCAGCACGTTGAAGGTGAGAAAGCCCCGCACACCGCGCTGATGCAGCCAATGCATCACTTGCGGGAGCTCCTCTAAACGAAAATTTTCGGCGCGCTGTCTTGCATTAAAAGCATCAACGCCGAAATAGACCGCGTCGGCACCGGATGCAACAGCCGCCTTCAGAGCAGCCCAGTCACCAGCTGGAGACAACAGCTCAGGAGAATTCACGGGCGACGACGGGAAAAGCGACGAGCAGCTTCAAATTGACGCAGGGCGTCTGCTGAGCCTTCATATCGCCAATGCCACGGTTCGTACATCACACCCTGTTCGTTCCCATCGGGGAACGAGAGCACGAAGTGATAGCGAGCAGCGTGATCTTGAAGCCATCGGAAGGCTGTGGTGTTTTGAAACTGGGTGGACAAGTTGGTTTCTAGAGCGTCCCCATCGCCGAGATCGATGGCATAACCAGTGCTGTGTTCGGAGTATCCAGGTGGAGCCGAAACCTGCGCACGCTCTTCAGGCGTTTGATTCCGTTCCGATGCCACATCGAAAAAGATCGATTCCTGAAGTGATTGAGAGCGATACCCACTGAGCAATCGAAGATCAACGCCATCGGCGATGGCGGCATTCATCATCGAATTCAAAGCCGCAGCCGTATCGACGTGCAATTCAACGCCAGGTTGAAAAACAATCAGCTCTTCGATTAATGCCTCGCGATAGGGGAAGTGACCGAGCAAACGACCATCTGCATCGGGCCGTTCACGAAAGCCATGAATTTCAAACGGTTCCGTTGGAGCCATGCCCATCAACAACTGAGGAGCCACCATCACGGCCAGAACACTTCCACCGCCAACGAAAAGACAGCCCATCAGGAGACCAATCCCACTGTTTTGTTTGCGTTGACGTGGCGGTCGAGAGCGTTGCGCAACGGGAATGTCATCGCGCTCAGTGCGTCGCGCAGATGATGGCCGAACCACAGCGCTGATGCATGTTGTTTCGATCGTAAGGGTGTATGCCCGTGCTACCAAGACAAGTTGATTTCTCGGTAGTAGCTTTAAAAAACAGACCAGCGGAGATTTGCTGAGATGTTGAAAGTCGCAGTGATTGGCGGAGGACCAAGTGGTTCTTGCGCAGCAGAAATCCTCGCGAAGGCTGGAATCGAAACTTGGTTGTTCGAGCGGAAACTGGACAACGCCAAACCCTGTGGTGGTGCAATTCCGCTCTGCATGGTTGAAGAATTCAACCTCCCTGATTCGATCATTGATCGAAAGGTGCGGAACATGAAGATGATTTCCCCCTCCAATCGTGAGGTGGATATTCAGCTCGATCCCCTCGGCTACGACGAAAATGCGTATATCGGCATGTGTCGAAGGGAAGTGTTTGATGCCTTCCTACGGAATCGCGCTGCAGACCTCGGCACCACGTTGATCAATGGTCTGGTGCAAAAAATCGACACCGGCAACAACCGTCAAGGGCCGTACTGCATCCATTACGCCGACTACAGCAGTGGCGGTCCAACAGGAGAGTCCAAAACCCTCGATGTGGATCTGATCATCGGGGCTGATGGAGCCAACTCCCGTGTTGCGAAAGCGATGGACGCCGGTGATTACAACGTGGCGATTGCCTTCCAGGAACGAATCAAACTTCCTCCGGAGGAGATGACCTATTACGAGGATCTCGCCGAGATGTACGTCGGCACAGATGTGTCGCCCGACTTCTACGCCTGGGTCTTCCCGAAATATGACCATGTGGCGGTTGGTACCGGCACGATGCAACAAAACCAAAGCCTGATTAAGGGTTTGCAGAAGGGCATTCGTGAACGTGCCACCAAACGCCTTTTCAAAGGTGAAGTGATCAAGGTTGAAGCTCACCCCATCCCAGAGCATCCACGTCCTCGCCGAGTCGTGGGACGCATGGCGCTTGTGGGTGATGCCGCGGGCTACGTCACCAAAAGTTCTGGAGAAGGGATCTACTTCGCCGCCAAAAGTGGCCGGATGTGTGCCGAAGCGATTGTTGAAATCTCCAACAACGGTGCCAACATTCCGACCGAGAAGCAGATCAAATCCACATATCTCAAGCGTTGGGATCGCAAATACGGCGCCACCTATGCCGTTCTCGATATCTTGCAACGCATTTTTTATCGGAATGACGCAGCGCGGGAGGCCTTCGTCGAAATGTGCGACGACAAAGATGTCCAACGCCTCACCTTTGACAGCTACCTCTACAAGCGGGTGGTGCTGATGAATCCATGGCAGCAGGTGAAGCTCACGCTTCGCACCCTGGGAAGCTTGCTTCGTGGAGAAGCACTGGCTCCGCCGGTTTACAAGCCAGTTCCTTCAGCAGTGGGTCGGTCGGATGGTGATTTCCTCGCGGAGGAAGCCTCTCAACAGATCAAAGCTCAAGCCAAAGAACAGGAGAGAAAAGAAAAAGCCGGAGTGAATTAACTCCAGCGTTCCGCCAGCTTCACTGGCGCGATTCCATCGCTTGACCTGCTGCTTCTTTCAGCCGCTCGATGCCCTGCTCCAGGTTCTTGCCTGGGGCAGTTTCTTTTTTGGAGGTTGACCACATATTGATGCTGTAGATGGCCGCACCAGCAATAATCAATGCCGCCAAAATGGTTCCTAATCCATTCCCACCCTGGCGAAACACGACCGGAGCTTGTTGCTGAGAACCCGTTCCTGATGATCTCTCTTGATCGGTCATGTTGAAAAAAATGCAGCAGCTCCTCGAAAGCCTCTCGAGATGCTGCTGCTCACGAAACCGTCAGTTTTGAATCAACTCGAATTGAGCTAAAACAGCAGCCTGATTGCGCAACACCGCTAGCAAATTGAGTCGGTTCGTCCGAAGGGCCAGATCATCGGCCATCACCATCACACTCTGATCACCATCAAAGAACGCCTCCAGTGCCGGCGTGGAGTCCACAAGGACGTCGCAGAGTTCCTGATAAGAGCCACTGGCCGCGAGGGGGTTCAATCGTGTTGTGGCGTCAAACAGTCCCTGCTCACTGGCTGACTCAAAGCGCGAAGGATCCACCACATCCGTGCTGGACAACACACCCAATGGAAGATCACCCTTCTCAGCCAACCGAGAAGCCCGCTGAACCACGGCCTGCACTGCCGTTAATCGCCCTTGATCCCTCAAGCCCCGCAGCAATTCAATCCGAACTCGGACATCCATTGGATCCTGCAACAGACGGGTCGTCGAAACGGTTTCGCCAGCGACGGCTTGAACCAAATCGGCTGCGTAGCCATCGTCTTCGAGTTGCGACGTGATGCGCTGTCGCAACAAGGCGGAGAGATCGCTGGCCAGTTGAACCGTGTCGACCGCGAAAGCTGGAAAAAGCTCTTTCCAGGCCTCAACGGCTTTCGCAAGAAACCCATTGAGATCGAGTTTCCAGCCTCGATTCCAAAGAATCAGAAGCACACCATTGCCCGCCCGACGCAGGGCATAGGGATCGGATGAGCCACTGGGACGTTCCCCCTTGGCATAGATGCTTAGTAGCAGCTCAAATCGCTCAGCCAGGGCCACCACGGCACCAGCATCGGTGCTGGGCAAATCATCTCCGGCACCCCGGGGTAAGTAGTGCTCCACAACAGCTAGCGCCACATCACGCGATTCGCCTTCCTCCAGGAGGTATTTGCCTCCCATCAACCCCTGAAGTTCAGGGAATTCACCCACCATCTGACTGACAAGATCGTGCTTGCACAGATGCGCCGCACGACGAGACGCCGTAGCAACCGAATCGGACAGCTCAAGGTCAGCCAAGAGCTGGTCTGTGAGGCGTTCAATCCGATCACATCGATCACGAAGACTGCCAAGCCCCTCGGCAAACGTGACGCGGCTTAGGGCATCACGACGCATCGAACTGGCTTGACGCCGATCAACGTCGAGAAAAAACTCTGCATCCGCAAGGCGAGCGCTTAAGACCCGCTCATTACCGCGGGTAATTAACGCTGATGCCTGCTCGAGACCATTCGCCACCAACAAAAACTCAGGGCGGAGGACCGCCTCTGCGGTCAGCCGCAACGGATCTGGGTTGAGTCCAGGAATCTGCAGAGGCACGTAGCGCTGATGGGCTTGCATCACGGTGGAAATCACCTCAGGCGGTAATTGCAGAAATCGCTCCGCAATCTGCCCCTGCAAAACCCGGGGATCCTCGACGAGGTCAACGAGTTCTTCGAATAGACGGTCTGGGCAGTTGGCCACCCCCTTTGCCGCTTCAGCCCTGTGATCGATGGCCTCTCGGATCAAGCGAGATCGTTCGTCTCGATCAACCAGAACCCCAGCCTCTTGGAGGGTTTTGACGTATTGATTCGCCGTCGAAATGCACAGCAGTTGGTCGCCATGGAGACGATGGCCACGGCTCAACCGATCGCTTCGAACCACGGGATCTGCGCCAAGCATCTCCACATCGATGACGTCGTCGCCATAGAGAGCGACCAACCAACGAATCGGTCGACTGAAGCGCTGGGTCCCCGTTCCCCATCGCATAAAGCGACGACCTTGCAGTGCATCAATCCAGGTTGGGATTAGATCGCGAAGAAGAGACACACCGTCGCGACCAGCCGTCAACACAGTGGCGAAGACACACGGACCTTTTGGTGTGTCGCGTTGTTCGAGCTGCGATGCATCGATGCCGCATCGCTTGGCGAAGCCAATCGCAGCGGGGCCTGGAACGCCATCTTTGAACGCTTGAGCGACCGGAGGACCTTTCCGCTCTTCACGGAGATCAGGTTGACGGTCGTCCAGGTTGGGGACCGACACCACCAGACGACGTGGTGTTCCAAAGATCGAGATCGATCCATGACTCAACCGTGCTTCAGCAAGGTCGTGCAGGACCCGTTCTCGGAGTTGATCTAGCGCTTGACGCGCAAAATCCGCCGGCAATTCTTCAGTGCCGATTTCAAGAAGAAACGTTGTTGTCACGACACGGACAAGAGCCAATCCGACTGTATTGGAAGCCGTTTCGCTACGGTCAGTTGATAACTCCTGATCTGAGCAAGAGAAGGCTCTGTGGCCGTGGCGGAACCTCAAACCAACAGCCTTTCAAAAGCAGAGCAGCGCAAGCTCGACAGTGGCCATCTACGGGAGCCGTTGTTAACGGAACTCGCCAACGATGAGGTTCGCTTCAGTGAGGACGCTGTTCAGCTTCTGAAGTTTCATGGCAGCTACCAACAGCACCACCGAGAGCTCAGGAAAACAGACAAAATCCGAAGCTGGCAGATGATGCTGCGGCTTCGCAGTCCGGGTGGTCGAATCCCTGCCCAGTTGTTTTTAGCCCTCGATGAGCTCTCCAACCGAATTGGAGACGGAACCCTACGGGCCACAACCCGTCAAGCCTTCCAGATGCACGGCATCCCAAAGGCTGATCTGAAAGAGGTCATCGGAACCATCGTGCGCAACTTGGGATCCACCCTTGCTGCTTGTGGCGACATCAACAGAAATGTGATGGCACCGCCTGCACCCTTTGAAAAAGGGGGGTACCCAGCAGCCCGACAGCTGGCTGACGAGATTGCTGACCTGCTCAGCCCAGAAGCAGCTGAAGGTTCCTATCTCGACCTTTGGGTGGATGGCGATCTCAGCTATCGCTTCAAACCCTCTAAGGCGGTGAAACAAGCGCGCAAGCGCCAGTCCGAGGGTGGTGTCTACTCAGGAAGTGAGGCTGAACCTCTCTATGGCGATACCTATTTGCCTAGAAAATTCAAAGTTGGTGTCACTGTGCCTGGCGACAATTCCATTGATCTCCTCACACAAGACATTGGCTTGGTGGTTTTCACTCATCCATCTGGAGAGTTGAAAGGTTGCAACGTTTATGTGGGCGGTGGCATGGGACGCACCCACAACAAAGAAGAAACCTTCGCTCGCATCGCAGATCCACTTGGATACGTTGCAGCAGAGCACGTCTTAGACGTGGTTCAGTCGATCCTTGCTCTCCAGCGAGACCATGGCGATCGGGTGATTCGCCCCCATGCTCGGATGAAATATTTGCTGCATGACAAGGGCATCCAATGGTTCCGCCAGACCTTGAAGCAGGATTACTTCAAGGCTGACCTAACAGGTCTGCGCAACGAACCCAAACCAAAACTCCTCGACTATCTCGGTTGGCACCGTCAGCGGGCCGGTCTCTGGTTTGTGGGATTACCCCTGCTTTGCGGGCGGTTAGAAGGGAAGATCAAGCAAGGGCTGCGCCAAATCGTTGAGACCTACCAACTGGAAATCAGGCTCACGGCGAACCAGGATGTCCTGCTTTGCAACATTGGAACGGCGCAACGGGCTGGAATTCGATCAGCTCTAAGTGAACTTGGCTTCGACGTACCGGAGTCGCCGGCACCCTTGGCCCGGCATGCGATTGCCTGTCCGGCCCTGCCGACTTGCGGTTTAGCCATTACGGAATCTGAGCGAATCCTTCCCGATGTACTGGATCGACTCGATGCCCAGCTCAGGCGTCTGGAAATTGAAAAATCCCTGTTGGTCCGTATGACCGGCTGCCCCAATGGTTGTGCCCGGCCGTACATGGCAGAGCTTGCCTTGGTGGGGAATGGGGTCAATCAATACCAGCTCTGGTTGGGTGGCACCCCAAACCTGCAAAATCTGGCGCGCCCTTACGTGGAGAAGCTTCCACTCAAGGACTTAGAACAAACCATCGAACCACTATTACTGAGCTGGAAAGCTGCTGGCGGGCGACGAAGCTTCGGAGATCACATCAACAAACTTGGCGATCAAGCAGTCGTCGAGATGTTGCCTGCTTCCGCGTAAATCGCTGCTTCAGCGCCACTCCGCCAAGCCCACAACTGATCGCCATAGGAATAGTGCCACCACTCATTCGGGTGTTGGGCAAACCCAGCAGAAGCCATCACCGTTCGCAGCAGTTCTCGTCGTTGATGGAATCCCTGTTCGGAAGGGTCGGTGGCATTGGCGAAGTAATCAGGTTCTGAAACGGCTCCAATGGCATCAATCGCTCCACCCATCTGCAGCAGCGAGCCAGCATCGGTTGCAAGGGTGAGATCCACAGCAGCGCCAGTGCTATGGGGGGGAGGCGTCTGAGGATTTTGACTGGGTGGAGCCCAAAAGCGCCCCACCTCCGATTCCACTTCATGCAAGTCAGCTGTTTGGGCAGGATCGTGACGATCAACACCCCGTTCCCGACACAGCTGATCAATGGTGTAATTCACCATGAAGGCCTGAACGCTGATTGGCCTCCAAGCATCGAAGATTGCGAATTGGAGTGCAGGAGCACGGTGACGCAATTGATCCTGTGCCTGCAGCAACCGCCTGACGACACCGGATCGCAAACGAAAGGGATCCTTTCCTGGGCCATAGGGGGCACCAACTAACGCATAGGGATGCGGCTCAATCCGAAACAATTGCGGCGGCAGATGCTCCAATAATTCCTGGCAATCTTGGATCGGACGATCACTCCAAGGACGCATTGGCTAGAGAGTCAGAGATTGGGTTATCGACGTTTGGGTGGAACGATTGAAGGATGATTAATTCAATGGTGTGCCACCACTCAGGCGACGTTGTTGATCATCAAGCAACGCTCGCAGCCGGGGATAATGGTCGAGGTTTGGATCATCACGGAGGAGATCCTGGGCTGCGGTCCGGGCATCTTCCAAAACTGCTGCATCGTCGGCGAGGCTCGCCAAGGCCAAATCTGGCAACCCAGACTGGCGCGTTCCCAGCACCTGTCCAGGACCACGCAACCTCAGATCCATTTCAGCAATTTCAAATCCATCGGTGGATCGCACCAAAACATCGAGCCGCTGACGGGCCAAGGGATTGGAACTGCCATTAATCAGTAGGCAGTGGGATGCAGCCGCCCCACGCCCCACGCGTCCACGCAACTGATGAAGTTGCGCCAGGCCAAACCGCTCCGCATGGTCAATCATCATCACGCTCGCCTCCGGCACATCCACCCCCACTTCCACCACAGTTGTCGACACCAACACCTGACAATCACCCGACGCGAACGAGGCGAGCACCTCTTGTTTCTCCACACTGCTCAAGCGACCGTGCAACAAGCCAACCTGTAGATCTGGGAAGACCTCCGAAACCAACTCGGCATGCACTTCAACCGCTGAGCGCAATTCCAATTTCTCGGATTCCTCCACGAGTGGCAGCACCACATAGGCGCGCTGACCTTTGGACACTTCGTCGCGGATTAAGGCATAAGCCTTCTCCCGTTGTCCGGCGGTCAGCATCGCCGTCTTGATCGGCGTTCGTCCTGGGGGCAACTCATCAATTTGGCTCACATCCAAATCGCCGTGGACTGACAGGGCCAAGGTTCTGGGAATTGGAGTTGCCGTCATCGTGAGGAGGTGCGGCTGAAGACCTTTGTTCAACAGACGGTCCCGTTGATGAACGCCAAAACGATGTTGCTCATCAACCACCACAAGTCCAAGCCGGTCAAACACCACGGGATCTTCCAAGAGGGCATGGGTGCCCACTAATAATTTCAGCGAGCCACTGGCCAAGTCGTCGAGGAGCTGACGCCGACGGGGACGTGGCGTTGATCCCGTGAGCAGCTCAACCGTGATGTGGAGTTGGGGAAGCCAGTGACACAGATTGCGATGGTGCTGCTCGGCCAACACTTCGGTGGGCGCCATCAAAGCGCCCTGCCACCCCGATGAGATGGTGCTGAGCAACGCCGCGATCGCAACAACGGTTTTTCCTGAGCCCACATCACCTTGGACCAAACGAGCCATGGGTTTCGACTGGGCCAAATCAGCTTCGATTTCACGCAACACCCGCTGTTGGGCCTCGGTGAACTGGAAGGACAGCAAATGCCTGAAATCCTGCACGAGTCCCTCGCTGGAGGGGAGAAAGCTGAGCTCAGGGCCAGGACGGGAGCGCAATGCCTGGCGACGCCGCAACAAGCCCAGTTGCAACAGCAGAAACTCGTCAAAGACCAAACGATGACGGCCACGGTCCAGCATGGCCCGATCCTCTGGAGCGTGAAGCGCCCTCAACGCCTCTGAAACCGACAACAGACCAAACGTTTGACGTAAAGCCTCAGGCAGAGGTTCGATCCATTGGTCTGTAAGGGGTAACACCTGCTCAATCAGGCCTCTAAAGCGATCAGCCCCCACGCCCTCCGTGAGGGCGTACACCGGGAGAAGGCGTCCAATGCTGGCCGACTTGACCGGTGAGGAAGGGTTCTCGAGAACCTCAATCAGTGGATCCTGAAACGACAGGCCATAGGCACCGTCTTTCACAAGACCGCTCACAGCAACGCTGGCTCCAGCTGGATACAAACGTTGCTGGCCTTTGAGGTAAGCCTGCGAGCTGAAGCGTTTCCCCGCGAGAAAACGCGTCACCTTGAGCCGTCCTGTCGGGTCCTGCAGCTGCAGTTCAAGAATGGCGAGGTTGGGATTGCGGGGGCTTACGAAGCCATTGCAACGACGAATCGTGGCAACGATGGTGGCTGTTTCCCCTGCCACCAATGCCTCAATACGGCGCATCGCCGAGTAATCGACATGGTCGCGGGGGTAATGACGCAACAGATCCTTCACCAGCAACAAATTGAGTGAGGCCAAGCGACTGGCCAACTTCGGTCCCACCCCTTTGATGCGGGTGATCGGACTCTCAAGATCAAGGCTGGGACGTTCAGTTGTTTGTGGACCAGAAGCGGTTTGCAGTTTTAAGCGCGGTGGTGCCATCGGAGCCGATGGTTCCAAGCGATGGCGTAACTCGTACAACCACTGACGGGCGTCACTGACAAGCCGACGCCGGGCGGCATCCGTGAGCTGCGGATACTCCTCAAAGGAGCTGCGCAACCGCTCCATCCGTTCCACAGCGCCACGGGGCATCGGTATCGACGGAGGCGCCGACAACTGTTGCGAGAGGAATTGGTGAAAACGCTGTTGACGTCCCTGAAGATTTTGAAAACCACGATCCGCCTCCAGACCCAACGACTGCTGCAGAGGCCGCAACCATCCAAGGAACAGAGCAAGTTGCGCGCTCGTTAGTCCCCGGTCGGCGTTGCAGTCGAATCGGGCGGAGTCGAATCGGATGGAGTCTGCCAATGGGTCCGGGCCTCGCGATCCAGGGAGCGACGCTCCCAGTGACGTTGCTGTCCGACCATTTTGGTCAAAGCGTGATGGTGTTCGCGCAAACGGCTGCGACAACGGCGCAACCGATGGCTATCGAATTCCAACTCACTCGTGCGAATCAAAATCGAAAAAACATCCATACCGGGTTCAAGCTCACCCATGGCCAAGGGCAATCGAATGCGTAAAACATTGCTTGCTGTCGGCTGGGTTTCCATTTGTCCCCGCTGCACGGCCTCCAAAAGGGTGATGGGAAGAAGAGCTTGCGCAAGCCCCGCTCGCAACATCTGAACATTGACGGCGTGGGACAAATTGCGCAGACGCCGAGAGAGGGCCAAATCCATGGATTGCATCCAATAGAGCAAGGCATCGGGACGCGTCGGAAGCAGATGATCGTCCCCTTCATGGGATGAGCTCGCTGGTGCATCCAGCATCCAATCCTCAACAGGACCTGACGGTTGCATGACATCACCTGCCAGTTGAAATAACGACTGCAACACGTCGAGGTCAGAACTCTGTGGCTGGTCGTCCTCCTCGCCTGGAATCACGGTCTCCGACCCTTCGCCGACTTTGTTTTGGCTTGCATCGGCAGCCTTCTGTGGTGCCACAGGAGACG
The DNA here is from genome assembly GCA_963990675.1 of uncultured Synechococcus sp. Classification (GTDB taxonomy): domain Bacteria; phylum Cyanobacteriota; class Cyanobacteriia; order PCC-6307; family Cyanobiaceae; genus Parasynechococcus. The sequence goes on along the minus strand of CAXDNN010000003.1, from coordinate 21,522 downwards.
AACCCAGCGGAGACGCCAAACTCAAATGAACTGATCCCGCGGGATCAGTTCGATTCAACGGCGGCGGATCTGGTTGGTCGGGTTGTGTGGCTGTTTTGGTCTCTTGAAGATTTTTGGAGAGGCCTTGCAACATCTCTCGGCTCGCATGCGCCTGTTGGCGACGCTGCTCATCGTGCATCTGTCTGACGAGATGCATGAGTTGCTCCACCGTTAATAAAACAGAGCACCGCTGGGTGAGATCCTCCACCGCCGCATGAAAACGATTCCGCTCGATGGCACTCAGTCGACTAAATCGAGCTGGATCCACCTCACTCAACAAACTGAACAGCGCTTGGCGAGTAGCAGCTTGCACTTCGTCGCGCAAGACCTGCAGATACAGCGCTTGATCCCGATAAATTGCAATGGACATCAGCCGGCACTGCCGTTGGAGGCGTGCCAGCTGTTCAGATGGGTCGTAAGCGGACTTGATGTCCGGAACAGACACCGGGATCAGCCGGCGTTCTGCATGGACGCGACTTCGGCGGCAAAGTCGTTGTCTTCGACTTCAATGCCTTCGCCGAGGGTGTAACGGGTGAATCGACGCACTTTGACGTTCTCACCAATCTTGCCTGCAGTCTGCTTCACCAATTCAGCGACGGTGATGGAGCTGTCCTTGATGAAGGGCTGCTCCATCAGAGCCAGCTCTTTCAAACGCTTGGCGATGCGACCCTCAACGATCTTTTCTTTCATCTTCTCGGGCTTCCCTTCCAGGTCGTCCCGACCCATTTCAATCGCTTTCTCACGCTCGCTGATCTCCGGTGGAATCTCATCGGTGGTGACGTATTCCACATTCGGACAAGCTGCCACCTGCATCGATACATCCCGAAGCAGCTCTTGGAACATATCGCCACGGGCGACGAAGTCTGTTTCACAGTTGATTTCGATCAACACTCCCACCCGAGCACCGGTGTGGATGTAGCTCCCGATGGATCCCTCTGCGGCGGTCCTGCCAGATTTTTTCTCGGCGCTGGCAATGCCCTTTTGGCGCAACCACTCAACAGCCTTTTCGGTATCACCATCTGTCGCTGCAAGTGCTTTCTTGCAGTCCATCATTCCCGCGCCTGTCTTGTCGCGCAGTTCTTTGACAAGCTTTGCGGTTACGGCAGCCATCGGATTTAAGGAGATAAAAAGGAAACATGAATCGCCGCCAATCTGCAAAGCAGATCGGCGGCGAGAACTTAGCGGAAGAAGGGCTTAACCCTCGTAATCGTCTCCGCCTCTTTGCTCGTTCGAGCCATGGCGGCCTTCATTGATCGCGTCAGCCAAGCGACCAAGGACGAGTTGGACAGATCGCACTGCATCGTCGTTGCAGGGGATCGGCACCTCACAGAGATCCGGATCGCAATTGGTGTCCAACATCGACACTAAAGGGATGTCGAGTTTGCGGGCTTCGAGCACTGCGTTGGATTCACGACGTTGGTCGACCAACACAACCACATCAGGAAGACGACGCATGGTCTTCAGACCACCGAGGTACTTCTGAAGACGCTCGAGTTCCCGGCGGAGAACAGCACCTTCTTTTTTGGGGCGCATCGCAATAGCACCACTGGATTCCATGCGTTCGAGGTCCTTCAGACGATCGATACGCGCCTTCATCGTGGTCCAGTTGGTGAGCATGCCGCCCAACCAACGCTGGTTGACATAAGCCGCTCCACAACGGGCGGCTTCCAGGGCCACCACTTCGGAGGCCTGCTTTTTGGTGCCAACAAACAGAAAACGCTTGCCGCTACGGGCTGCGGAACGCGTCCACTTGTATGCGTTGTTCATGCATACAGCGGTTTTAACCAAGTCAATGATGTGAACACCATTGCGCGCGCAATAGATGTAGCGCGACATCTTGGGATTCCAACGACGGGTTTGGTGCCCAAAGTGGGCACCCGCCTCCATCATTTCGGAGAGAGTGACAACAGCCATGGTTTGAGGGTTTCGGGTTCGCCTCCACCTGCCAGGGACTGAACAATCACGACCAAGGCCGAAAACCGTTCAAGTACACCCGAAACGGGCAAGTGTGCGGAATAGGGGACTCAAAGACGGTACCAAATCGATTGCTTTCAGCGCAGTCCTTCCGCCTCTGCCACTTGAAAAAGAGTACGCACGCCAATCCGGTTCAAAGGAAGACGCAGCAGCTCCATCGCTGTGCCCTGATAACCGTTGTGAATCAACCAACGCAGCAATGGCCGAAGACTGTGCTGATTCACCAAACCCCCAAGCGTTAAGACCTCCCAGAGCAGGCGATGCAACCAAGTGAACTGAATGATGAAGCGCACACGACGGGTGGGGTGCTTTCGAAAGAACACCAGACCCATCCGAGCCCGTTCACCTTCGACACGAATCAAATTGGGAATCTGATCAAGGGTGAGGGCTGGATGCCAGTGATACCCAACGGCCTCTGGACATTTGATCAAGCCAACCCCCATCCGCCGTAATCGTTCCCCCAATTCCAAGTCTTCCCATCCATACAAACGAAACGAACAATCAAACAAACCTGAGCGCTCTAAAACTCCACGGTCGATTGCCACATTGCCCGTGGCGAAGTAGGCCCATGAAAGATCTCGAAGCTTGTGGCGTTCCGATGTGGGGTCTTCAAAATTCGCGGTATTCACCACAGCCCCGTAGGTGAAACAAAGCCGATTGCCACGCTGCTCCCAACTGCGTTGCAGGGCTTTGGCATGACAGGCCAAAAACGACTCTGTCACCACCAGATCACTATCGATAAACACGATCACATCACCCTTGGCGTGATCCACTCCACGATTACGCCCCTCGGCAGGACCACCGTGCTGCTGCTCCACCAATCGAACATGGGGGAAACGATCCACGTCCCCACGCAGCCATGCGGGGGTGCCATCGGTGGATCCGTCATCGACGACGACCACCTCGTATTGATCAAGGGGGCCCGCTATGCGCTGCCGTTCCAATGCATCGAGACACTTCTCGAGAATCGGCCTGCGGTTGTAGGTCGGAATAACGACGCTTACGAACATCGCAACAGCCGAAGCAAGAGGACCACCAGCCTACGGACACAAAAAAAGGGGTCCGAAAACCCCTTCTTTTGAATTTGATTATTAACGGCCAGTGGGACCGATCAATCGGCGGCACCACCGTTGTTGGCAGTACCAGTTACGCCATTACCGGCACCTTCACCACGGCCGTCATTACGCATCTTGCGCTTTTTGAACTTGCGCGCATAAGCGCGGTTGCGCTCCTGTTTCTCTTTCTTCAGGTTTCTGCGCTTGGCCATCCGTTGATGTCACTTTCAATTTCATTCATCTTACTGAACAGCAGGCAATAAACAGCCATCCTCCATTTGGAGAAGTCGGTCGGCCACATCCAGAATGCGCGGATCATGGGTCACCATCAGGACCGCACACGCTTGCTCCCGAGCCAGTTTCTTGAGGAGATCCACCACTTCCCGTCCGGTTCTGCTGTCCAATGCTGCGGTGGGTTCATCAGCCAAAAGCAAACGTGGATGGGCGGCGAGGGCACGGGCAATCGCCACACGCTGTTTTTGACCACCGGACAAATCGTGGGGTAGCTGACCCATTTGATGATCATCCAAACCAACCGCCCTGAGCCAAGTACGGGCTTCGTTCCTTCGCGCCCGATAGGTGAGTTCCGGCAAGAGGTCCGCACCCATTTGCACATTCTGTTCTGCCGTTAGGCACCGCAACAGGTTGTGGCCCTGAAAAATCATTCCAATACGACGGCGCACCTGTTGGCGGCTGCGACGTCCGGCACCGTCTAAACGTTGACCGAGAACATTCACCGACCCCTGTTGCACCGTGCGTAAGGCACCAATCAAAGTGAGCAATGTTGTTTTGCCACATCCCGAGGGTCCGGTTAACAAGACAACCTCTCCGGGATTGATGCGCAGGGAAATGTTCTCGAGAACCTGACGGCGCATCGAACCCTGACCGAAGGAATGACTCAAGGTTTCAATCGACACCGCTGGAGCCAACGAGTCAAAGTCGTGCACGTCAGACATGTCAGAAGATCTCCGCAGGATCTGCATCGATCAAACGGCGCATGGCCAACAGCGACGACAACATGCACATCACAAGAATCATCACCAAAACTGTGATTGCACGGCTTGGATCCATGCCGACCGGAAGTTTTGTCGCGTCGCGTACAAACCAATACAGCCCTTGCCCCGCGAGATAGGCGGGCACATAACCAAGCGCTGCAAGATAAAAACCTTCTCGCATCACAACGCCAAGCAAGTGACTGATGCGATATCCCATCGCCATCAAGGTGGCGTATTCGGGCAGATGATCACTGACATCCGTGTACAACACCTGATAAACAATCACGCAACCCACCACGAAGCCCATGGCAGCTCCAAGCGTGAAAATGAAGCCAATCGAGGTGCTGCTTTTCCAATAGTTCTGCTCAAAATCGATAAACCCTTGTTTCGTCAGAACCGTCACGTCGCCGGGTAGGCGTTGTTGAAGACGCTCGACAGCGAGATCGGGATCAGTTCCAGGCTGCAAACGAATCAAGCCCACCTCAATGCCACCGGGGGATTTCTGAGGCATCAAGTCCAAAAACGTTTCGGTGCTGGTGAGCAAATTTCCATCGGCTCCAAAACTGGTGCCCAAGCTCACCAACCCTTCGACCCGGACCCGATTGCCAGATATTTCTGTTTCCACCACCTTCCCGTTGTTGTACCAATCGGCAATCGGACCAAATTCAGGTCGTGACAATCGGTCAAACAAAATTCGGCCTTTCTGCTTCAACACCCCGGTTTGTTCCGCTAGTCCTGGGTCCAAAAAGAACGGATCATCGGGATTGAAGCCCAACGCAAGGATGGCCCGATTGCGACGGGTTTCAGGATTGCGCCACAACATCAGACCCCAATGAACGGGTGTTACGCCTTCGACCGAGGGATCAGCCAAAGTTTGAATAAGTCGCCGGCGGGGAAATCCCGCCATCCGTACCGAACTCGCTGAACGGGGACTGATCAGCACTAAATCGGCATCAAAGAGCCGGTGAACCGTGACGCTCGCATCGAATAAGCCATCTCGAAAACCGAGCTGCATAAACATCAGGATCCCGGCGAAACTGATGCCGGCGAGAGCCACTAACAACCGCACTGGTTGTCGGGTGAGCAACATCCACGAGAGCGGAATTCGACGTCCCTGCCAGGGCGAAGTCATGAGTTCGGCTGGAAACGGGCGATCACTTTCAATCCGGCCAAGCGCATCACTTTTTTGGCATCAGCAGGATCCAAGGCAACGTCAACTTGCACCACCCGCGCATCCGCATCACCGGTTGGGTCCGTCGAGAGCACAGCACGCTGCTCAACCTGGGGACTAATCCGAATCACGCTTCCATTCAGATCCCCTTTGAAACCACCATTTTCACTGGTCAAACGCACGGTCTGACCCATTCGGATTCTCGCAACATCCGACTCATAAACCTCAATTTTGGCTTCCATCGTTTGACTTGCTCCAACATCCATCACGCCATCACTGCCAGGGCGTTCTCCCTCACGGGCATGAATTTCAAGAACCAAGCCGTCGATCGGGGAAGTGAGTTGGCTCAAGTCAAGGTCTGTTTGCAAACCCTTTCGACTGGCCAATGCCTCTGAGCGTTGGCCCTGCATCCGAATGAGCTCTTCCCGTTTGTTATCCACCAACACGCGTTCAGCAGCCCCCCACTCAGCTGCTTTTTGAAAGCGACTCACCTCAACCGTTTGCAGAGCAATTTGCTGCTGAAGACTTTGTAATTTTGCGTTGATTTCCTCGAGATCTGCCAAGAGTCCCGGGCGGTGATCAAAGGTGGCCAACACTTCACCGCGTTGAATCACCGCACCTTCTTTCACATGCAGGGCTGCGATCCGAGGTGTTCCCGCAATCCCTGCGGTCGGTGCCGCAAGACTGCGTACATCACCAGCAGGTTCCAATTGACCGAGGGCTGCGACTGCTTCCGCTTTCGCTGGAACCACCTGTTCCGGCACAACTGGAGAGCTTTGTAACTCTGATGGCTTTGGACGCAGCAACAACCAAGCGCCTGCCGCAACAACAACTGCAGTGGCTGCGATCAGAGGACGAGGGATCGGGGGCATTAAAGAGTTGGCGGGTTATCAAACAGCAGAAGCTCGATGTATCGATCGGCCCACTCTGGATCGAACGCTTTTTCGAGCACCCGGCGGGTTTTGTCGTTGCGCTTCTGTTGAAGGCAATAGTTCAATTGCCCTTCATACCGTTCAATCGTAGAAACAGCTGTTCGTGATTCGGGAATCGCCCGAGATGCACATTCGGAAAGAACCCCGAGATAGCCGGTGACAACCTGATCAAAAAGAGCCTCCTCGTCGGCCCCATCAGGCCGAATAAAACACACCTTGCTTGAAAAAATTGTCCCCCAACCAGGAAGGTCTCGCACCTGACGAAACGCTGGCCTTTCAAGCGCCTCTAGGCCTTCAACAACTGGATCGGGCAACTGTCCCGATGTAGGGGATAGATCAACAATCGCTGCTGATATTCCCGCAGGACCCGCAACGATATCGGCACCAAAAATCGGTAAGTCGTATCGGGGATCAGGGAACCAAACGCAGTGAAGAATCTGCAAGCCGTTGCCGAGTCTCGCTATTTCCAGGTGGATTTTGCGGAAACCTCGGCATTGGTACACCTCATTGCCAATAAAAAGAGTTTCACCATCCAGTTCTCCATGGATCGCCTTGAGGTCCTCAGCGGTGCTTAGCGGTGCAAATTCTGGAAGTTTTTGCCAAGACGAACGAATGGACGCAGCGAGCGTCGACACCAGAGGATGCAGTTCCTGACAGGGATCCTTCGACTGAGGCTGCATCAAGGCCGGCAGGCACAGAATAGAACTTTGCCACGCAGTTCTGAACCGTTCGTTCTTCGGTCCCAAGTTGGACAACTGGACTTTGCCCAACGGCGCCCGTTGCGTGGCTGCAGCGATGCCCGATGCACCACTCACGTGCCTTGATTTTTGGTGCCAAGCCGGCAGCAGCAGTGAGCGCCCCGGTGAGGAAGGCATCGCACATTTTCTTGAACACATGGTGTTCAAAGGCAGTGATCGTTTTGCTGCTGGAGCATTTGATGAAGCGATCGAAGCCCTTGGTGGCAGCAGCAATGCAGCAACTGGATTCGACGACGTGCACTTTCACGTTTTGATCCCACCAGACCGCGCAGCGGAGGCACTGGATTTACTCCTCGAACTTGTGCTGCAACCGGCCCTCGAACCGCAGGGATTCGCCACAGAACGGGATGTGGTGCTCGAAGAGATTGCCCAATATGCCGACCAACCCACCGAACAGGTGCTGCAAAGCATCTTGAGCTTGGGTTGCGGAGACCATGCTTATGGCAGACCGATTCTCGGCAAGGTTGCAGCCCTCAACGCCATGGAACCCAGCCTGATGCGGGGGTTTCACCAACGGCGTTATCTCGGACCGAATTGCACACTTGCCCTGGCTGGCCCTGCCCCAGACACCCTCAAACCAGCCATCGCAGCATCGGCTTTGGCTGACTTACCAGGAGATCGAAACAAGACCAGCACACTTCAACCACGGCCATTGATGCTTCACGCCGGCCGCCACACGCAACAGGTCGACCGGTTGGAATCGGCGCGAATTTTGATGCTTTGGACGACAGCTCCAGCCCACAATCAGGACGCTGTCATGGGAGCAGATCTCGCCACCACACTCCTCGGGGAAGGGCGAAGAAGCCGTCTCGTGGAGCGTTTACGCGAGGAGCTTCAATTGGTTGAAAGCATCTCGATGGACCTCACAGCCCTGGAAGATGGGAGCCTTATCACCCTCGAAGTGATCTGTCCGGAGGACGCACTGCCCGCTGTCGAACAAGAGATCAGTGCCGTGCTGCATCAAGTGGCCGATGAAGCTGTTTCTGAACAAGAGCTAAGGCGTGGTTGTCAGCTTGTTAGCAATAGCCTTCGCTACTCCTTGGAATCTGTCGGACATGTAACCGGGCTTTGTGCCAGCCACGTGCTTTGGCATCGCCACCAAGACCTATTGGCTCCCCTCAACCATCTGAACCACTGGAGCGCCGACCGACTGCAAACCGATCTCTTCCCTGCGCTTCTCCCTGAAAAGGCCTGTGTGTTGATTGCTCTCCCTGGTGACAGCCAGTGAGTTCAGCACTAGATGTTCTGGTAGAAGCTCTTGCCTCACCGGGCGTGATGGCCGCCAAGCTTTGGCTGCCATTTGGCAGTGCTTGCGATGCCTGCGATCAGCGCGGTGCCCACGACTTATTGGCATCGCTTCTGAGCCGGGGCTGCGGCCCTTACAACCCCAGGGAACTTGCCGATGTGGTCGAGGGATGTGGCGCAGGGCTGCGCTGCGATGCGCAAGAGGATGGGTTGCTGCTGAGTCTTCGCTGCACCATTGAAGATGCGGAACAGCTTCTTCCTGTCTTGGGATGGATGGTGCTGGAACCGCATCTCGCAGCGGACCAGGTTGCCCTCGAAAAACGTCTCACCCTGCAAACGCTGCAGCGGCAGCGAGAGGACCCTTTCCACGTAGCCGCCGTCGCTTGGCGTGAACTCGCCTTTAGCGATGGTGGCTATGGCCATGACCCGATGGGAGTTGAAAGGGATCTCCAACGAATTGAGCGTCAACAGATCCTGCCCTTGGCACAGCGACTCCCGAATGGGCGGAGCGTTTTAAGCCTGGCGGGCTGCCTACCCAAAGACATTGAGAACCGCATTTTTGCCATGGATGGTTTCCGTGGTTGGCCACAAGCATCGGCTGAATGGAATGCTTGTCGTCCCAATTACGGATCGCCAGCAGGCGAAACGATTCGCCTTGAATCGATGGACACAGAACAAGTGGTCCTGATGCTGGGACAAGCAACGGTGTCCCACGGCCATCCCGATGATCTGGTGATGCGCTTGCTCCAATGTCATCTCGGGGTTGGGATGTCGAGCCTTCTGTTTCGACGCCTGCGGGAGGAACACGGTGTTGCCTACGAAGTTGCGGTGCACTATCCCCAACTCATCGGACCAGCCCCATTTGTGCTTTTGGCCGCGACCGGGATAGAGCGAGCGGAACTCAGCCTGCGACTTCTTCTTCAAAGCTGGGACGAGCTCTGCCAAACCACTCTGAGCCAAGCCGATCTAACCCTTGCCCGCGCCAAGTTCATCGGTCAGATGGCTCAGGCCCGTCAAACCTGTTCCCAACGGGCTGAACGGAGGGTTCAACTTCGGGCCATGGGATTGAGCGATGACCACGACCAGACCTGTATGGAAGCCATTCACGCGATCACGGTTGATCACATCCAAGAGACTTGCCAACGCTGGTTCCAGCGACCACAACTCAGTCTCTGTGGTCCACCCGAATCATTGACTGCACTGGAACGGGTTTGGGCTGAACGGCGGTCTTAACGCGATCACTCCTCCAAGTCAGAGGGTTCGTCTTGGTCGACAGGTTTGTCTTGGTTGGCAGCCTCGAGTTGATCGAGGGAAATCAAATAGGTGCCGCGACGAAACCGAACAGCAACGGTATCGAGGGGATGTAGCCCGACGACTTCACCCACCTCATCCAGGCTGACCAGATCCGATGGACGCAACATCGGCATGGGATCGGCGGTCTTTAAGTAAGGAAGTTGTTGCTTCAGTCGCAACCTGTCACCAATTGAGGCCGTCATGATCTCTAGGCAGGACGTTCATTCTCGAGCAGGATGGGCCCAGTTGCTCGTGTGACGTGAGGGCTCTGGCCATCTGGAGCGGTGCCCTGGCTGGGCTGATGGCCATTTTGATTGGCAGCCTTGTGCCTGCGGCCTTACTCCTACCGACTCCGCAGATTGCCATTGTTGATCTCCCCGCAACCTGGCAGGTCTCTGCATTGTTGGTTTGCGCCATGGTTAGTGGCCCACGCGCTGGCGTGATCGCGGCGGTGGCTTACTTGAGCATGGGCTTCATCAACCTCCCTGTGTTCCATGGAGGTGGTGGGTTGAATTACCTGCTTGAGCCCGGTTTTGGATACCTCGCAGGTTTTGTTCCGGCAGCCTGGTTGACCGGCCGCCTGGCGCATCAAACGGGAATGCAAGACCTGCTGAAGCAATGCCTTGCCGCGGGAGCTGGCCTTTTGGTTTTGCAGTTATGTGGCCTTCTCAACCTCGGCTTGGGCGCCTTACTCGGACGGTGGAGTTCACCGGTGCTGAGCCTGATCATGCAGTACTCGATTAACCCCCTACCGGCTCAGGTTTTCCTCTGCATTGCATCAGGCTTACTTGCTGTGATTTTGCGTCGCTTACTGATCGTCGAATCATGAGCAGGGTGCTGCAAAGATCCACAACCTTGTCGATAGCTGCGGCCATTGTGCTGATCGATCAGCTGAGTAAAGCCGGCCTTTCGGCGATCTTGGTTGACGGCAAATCGATCCCCGCCGTCCCAGGGATCCTCTCCCTGCAACTGGTTCACAACAGTGGTGCAGCCTTCAGCCTATTCAGCGGATCGACCGAACTCCTTGGCTTACTGAGCTTGCTGGTGAGCCTAGGGATCTTGGTATGGATTGGGCGACAGCGCGCGATTCCTGTCTGGCAAGGCCTAGCAACGGCATTCCTATTGGGCGGAACGCTTGGCAATGGATTGGACCGTTGGCGCCTCGGCTACGTGGTGGACTTCCTAGCGCTCGTGCCGGTCAACTTCCCCATCTTCAACGCTGCTGATATCGCCATCAATCTTGCAGTGCTGTGCTTCGTCTTGGATCTCTGGCTCAATCGCCATGACGGGGAGCATGGTTAATCCCACCTTGCTGGTTCAACAGCTCAATCAGAGTGAACGCAGCATCGAACTCCACGGAGACAGTTACCAGCTGGGTCGCGACAACAACGCTGACATTCCCCTCATTCACCCAGCGATCAGCAGGCTTCATGCTCGGTTGGTTCGTTGTGGTCGGCACTGGCGACTGATCGACGAACAGTCAACCAATGGCTTGTGGTGGCAGGGCAGACGGATTCAAGAGATTGAACTCCGCGATGGAGATCAGATCGCTCTAGCGCCAGCTTCAGAGCCCGATGCACCTCAGCTGATCTTCCGCAATCCGTCTGATCAGAACAGGCGCTCCCCGGTGAATCTGATTGGTCTGGTGATCGCCATAACGCTGACCGCAGGCTCAGGGCTTCTAGTGGTTGCCAACCTCAGCGTGCCTGTGCGGGGACGTTTGGCACGGGTGCAAGGGCCAATCGCTCTCTACGACCGAAACGATCGGCCGATCAGTTCCGTGGATTCCGAACGGCACAACGAGTTGAAAGGCTTGGATTCCTTCTCGCCCCTGTTGATCAATGCGGTCATTGCCAGTGAGGACAGTCGTTTCTGGTGGCACCCTGGCATTGATGCAATCGGAACACTGCGTGCCCTGGTCACCAATGTGCAGGGGCAAGAGGTGCTGGAAGGAGGCAGCAGTCTTACCCAGCAACTCGCTCGAAGCCTCTACCCCGATCAAGTGGGACAAGGAGACACCCTGGAACGGAAATGGAGGGAGTTACTCGTAGCGCTTCAACTGGAAAGCCGGTTCAGTAAATCCGACTTGTTGTTGAGCTATCTCAATCGTGTTTATCTCGGCGTGGGCTACGGCTTTGAGGATGCTGCCCAGGCCTATTTCGACACCTCGGCTGGTTCACTCCGCCTCGACCAAGCGGCACTCCTGGTGGGCTTATTGCCATCTCCCAATGGCCATGATCCATGCCGGCACCCCGCACGTGCCTTGCAAGCACGCAATCTCGTTCTCAACAAAATGGCCGACCAAGGGACGATTTCCCTCGACACGGCTCGTTTGACACGACGTCGCCCAATTCAACTCACACCAGACGCCTGTGACCGTCGCCATACGGACGCAGCCCCGTTTTACAGCGATCAAGTTCAGCGCGATCTCGCCGCATTGGTCGGTACTGATGTTGCCGCGGAGGGAAACTTTTTAATCGAGACCTATTACGAACCTCGACTCCAAGCCGTCATTCAGCATCAGCTGCGTCGGGCTCTGCGAGTGCACAGCGGACGTGGAATTGAACAAGGTGCGGCCGTCTTAATCGATAGCCGTAGCGGTGGCGTCCTGGCGATCAGTGGTGGACGCGACTTCCGATCCAGTCAATTCAATCGTGCCTCAATGGCACTCCGACAGCCGGGAAGCACCTTCAAGCTGTTTTCTTACCTCGCCGCCCTCGAACAGAATATTTCTCCGGATCAACCGTTTAATTGCGGACCGTTGCATTGGGGAGGGCAGCAGTTTGATAGCGACTGCGCCGGACAACGCAACCTGATTCAGGCCTTTGCTTTGAGCGACAACACCGTTGCCCTGAGGCTGGCGCAACGCATTGGCATCGATCAGGTGGTTCGCCAAGCGCGTGCCCTCGGCATCACCACTCCTCTCTCCCCGGTTCCCGGTCTCACGTTGGGGCAAAGCGAGGTGCGCTTGATTGAACTCACGAGCGCCTATGCCGCCGTCGAAAATGGTGGTCTTTGGTCTCCGGCAACAACGATTCGACGCCTTGTTGATGCCGAAACCTGTGCGTCCGAAACAACGAATCGTTGCCGCAGCCGGAGCACACCAGTCACAACGTCAAGGCAAGCCATTCGTGCTGATACGGCATTGAAAATGCAGAAAATGCTCCGTGCTGTCGTCCAGAAGGGCACCGGTCAAGCCGCTGCCCTTGGCGGCAACGAGGGCGGAAAAACAGGAACAACCAATGAAGGCCGAGATTTGTTGTTCATCGGCTATGAACCCACCAATCACTGGGTTCTAGGAATTTGGTTGGGCAATGACGACAACACTCCAACCACCGGATCAAGTGCCATTGCGGCAGGTTTATGGGGCGACATCATCCGCGCCGCTCAAGGCGGTGGGAGCCAATCCAAACAATGAGGGGGCGTACACGGCTACTGCTGGGACTTGCCTGCGCCCTTCTGGCATTGGTGGTCGTGGGAGTTGTCCTGCAGGCCGTCCGGAGCCTGCTGTGGGATCTCAGTTATTTCCTGCCCCCATGGCTTCTCACGCCAATCCTTCTACTAGGGCTCGTTCTGATTGCGACTGCCGTTGTCCAGGTGGGACTGCCTTGGTGGAAGCAACGACAATCAACAGCACGACGAGGCCCCACACAGCCCAAACAAGCGCCGACGAATCGGCGTGATGCCGCTGACCAAAGCCTCAGCAATATCGACCGTTTAATTGAGAGGCTTGAAAGTGATATCGCCCGCGAAAGCCTTCAGGCGGAACGGGATCGGGTCAACGAAGAACTGCAACGTGGGGACTTGGTGGTTGTCGTCTTTGGCACCGGCTCCAGCGGCAAAACATCGTTAATCAGAGCTCTCCTCCAAAAAATGGTGGGAGACGTGGGTGCTCCGATGGGGCTTACCAAAGAAACACGCAGTTACAGGCTTCGACTGAAAGGATTGGATCGGGGACTGCAACTCGTCGATACCCCTGGAATTCTTGAAGCAGGCGACGACGGTCTGAGCCGAGAAGATCAAGCGCGTCGCCGTGCCATTCGAGCCGACTTGCTCTTAGTGGTTGTGGATGGCGATCTCCGAGCGTCGGAATTAGCTGTGGTGCGCTCGATTGCTGATCTAGGAAAACGGCTTCTCCTTGTTCTCAACAAACGTGATTTACGCGGAGTGGAGGAAGAGAAGCGACTGCTGCAGGTGTTGCGATCCCGTTGCACAGGGCTGCTATCGAAGGCGGATGTTCTGGCGTGTAGTGCCGCCCCACAATCGATTCCACAACCGGGTCGCCGTCCGCTACAACCCAAGCCCGATGTGATGGACCTGCTGCAGCGCTTAGCGGCTGTTTTGCATGCCGAGGGGGAAGAACTCATTGCAGACAACATTCTTCTCCAGTGCCGCAACCTGGATTCCCGCGGTCGAGACTTGTTAAACCAGCAACGCATCCGCGGTGCCAAGCGTTGCGTCGATCGCTATTGCTGGATCGGAGCCGGGGTCGTAGCAGCCAATCCCCTACCGGGTGTCGACCTGCTCAGTACAGCTGCTGTAAATGCCCAAATGGTGGTGGAAATGGCGGGTATCTACGGCATTGAAATGTCGAAAGAACGAGCCAAGGAACTCGCCGTTTCGGTAGGACGCACCCTGGCAACCCTTGGCATGGTGAAAGGCGCCATGAGCCTGCTAGGCACAGCGCTCACCCTGAATTTGCCAACTCTCTTGGTGGGTCGTGCAATCCAGGGTGTGACAGCGGCATGGCTAACCCGAGTCGCTGGCAGCAGCTTCATTCGGTTTTTTGAACAAGACCAAGACTGGGGGGATGGCGGCATGCAAGATGCCGTTTCAGAAGCGTTTCAGCTCAATCGTCGGGAAACGTCCTTGCAACGCTTTTTAGAGACCGCGATGCGCCAAGTGGTGGAGCCACTTCAGCGATCGGCGAAGCGACAACTTCCGCCCCGGCCAGGGCCTCGGGAGGAGGGGGGAGCAACGGACCGCGGGCATCAAGAGCTGTGATCATCAAGAGATAAAGCAGCCCAATCGCCACAGAAATCGCGCCGGTCACGATGGCGATCCAGCGGGGTCGCTGCGACTGTTCCGGCATGGCCTGTCTGAAGAATGGGTCGATTGTGGTCGATTCGATCAAAGCACCGAGCGATTGATCAGTTCTGCCAATTCAGTCAAATGCTCTGGTGTGGTGTGGGGGTTACCAAAGACCCCCTTTAAACAGAAGCGATCCCGATAGAAGGGTCTTGAAAGCATGTATCCGGCCGACAACAGTTGCTGACGCAGATGATCGCTCCAGGCATCACAGCTGGCTAAACCGCCATGGTTGGGATGAAACGCCTGAATATGCAATTCACCTGGCAACAAGGTGAAGCGATTGATGTCCAATTGGCTGGCAAATGCCGCCCGTCGCTCCAAGGCATTGGTCAAGACTGTTTCGATGCCCACTTCACCGAGCTGGCGAAGACCAAGCCATAGCTTGAGAACTTCAGCTGGACGCGTCCCCTGCAAGCCGACCTCTCCGCCATGGTGCTCACCCGTTGGGCGTTCCATATAAGGAAGTCCTGTTGCGAACGTCGTATTGAGTAAGTGCCCATCGCGAAGCAGAAGCAGCGATGAGGCCTTGGTGATGCCAAGCAGCTTTTGGGGGTTCAGCGTGATCGAATCGGCCTGATCCAGACCTTGCATGAAGGACGCATGCTCGGTACTCAGGGCGAAGACACCGCCGATGGCTGCATCGACATGCAGCCAAACCGTGTGTTGTCGACACAGATCTGCCAGCTGAGGCAAGGGATCAATCGCACCGCGAACCGTGGTTCCCGCTGTGGCCACGACCGCCAGGCATGGACGCTGCACTCGGCTCAACTGATCCAGCTGTTGCTCAACCGCAGCAAGACAAAGTCGTCCTTCGTCATCTGTCGGTAACAGCACGAGGGCGTCATCCGACAAGCCCATCACACGAGCTGCCTTGACCAACGACACATGGGAGTCGCGACTGCACAGCACCACCCCATTCCGAAGACCTTGCCCACAGGCCCGCGCCGTGACCAACGCCATCAAATTGCTGAGGGTGCCACCGCTCGCTAGGACACCACCAGCCCCTTTGGGAAGCCCAAGACGCTGACAAAACCAGCGGCACAATTCCTGTTCCAAGCTGGAGAGACCTGGTGACAGCTCATCCGCCAACAGGTTGTTATTCAGCCCTGCACAGACCAATTCCGCAGCAATGGATGCCGTGAGGGGTGGAGGATCGAGATGGGCGAGAGACCCGGGGTGGGATGGCTGAAATGCCCCATCCATCACCACCTGCAGATCATGGAGCAGAGCGTCAAGATCGGCTGCCTCCGCATCCGGTGCGATCGACGGCTGCGGTCGCATCAGAGGCACAGGGCTGTGCTGCTCAGCGGATCCGATCCAGGCACAAAGCAGATCCGCTGTCCTGTGCAGAAAATCTCTCAACACAGGATCGGCTGCATAGGGAGCCGCAAACGGTGCCAATCGTGCCGTTGAAGGGTTTGGATCGGAACCGGCGTGCAAGAGCGAGGGCTGAACTGCCCCAATCCTCGCCCCTCGTGGGATGGTGCTCACAGCCGTGATTGCAATTCGGAGTGGATCAAACCGATCGATTCCACGATTGGATGAAGGTGCTATTGCAGCGTGCCCAGGTCAATGGCCTCAGCGGTGAGGTACCTGTTGCTGCGGTGGTCTTGGATCCGAATGGTCGAGCCATTGGTCATGGCCGAAATCGACGTGAGACCAAACAAGATCCGTTGGGTCATGCGGAATTGGTCGCCCTTCAACAGGCCGCATTAGTGCTTGGCGATTGGCGCTTTAACCAATGTTGCTTAATCGTGACGCTGGAGCCATGTCCAATGTGCGCCGGAGCTTTGGTTCAAGCTCGTATGGGAACCGTTGTTTTTGGAGCCCATGATCGAAAAAGGGGAGGGCTTGGAGGAACGTTGAACCTCTCCACCCACACCAGCGCCCATCACAAAATGACGGTGATCGGCGGAGTGATGGAGGCCGAAGCCTCCAGGCAACTGGAGCAATGGTTCAAGCAGCGGAGGCAACAGAACCGCTGAATTTCGGCAGCTCGGTCTCAAACAAGTTGAGCAGGTGGTTCACATTCTCCGGGTTGGAGTTGTAGCCCATCAAGCCGATACGCCAAATCTTGCCGGCCAAGGATCCCAAACCTCCACCAATTTCAATGCCGTGCTGATTCAGTAGGTGCTGACTGAAGGCCTTACCGTCCACACCCTCGGGAATTCGAACCGTCGTGAGCGTGGGGAGCCGACGATCAGCTGGAACATGCATGGATAGACCAAGGCTTTCCAAACCGTTCCATAACGCTTCAGCGTTTTGACGGTGGCGGGCCCACGATTGATTGACACCCTCTTCAGCTAAAAGACGTAGTGCCTCCCGCATTCCGAAGTTCATGTTGACGGGGGCCGTGTGGTGATAGACACGGTCGCTTCCCCAATATTTATTTAGGAGCGAAACGTCGAGATACCAGTTCGGAACTTTGCCCGCACGGGCTTCCATCTTGGCTTCAGCCCTGGGCCCCATGGTGAACGGACCCAGGCCAGGAGGGCAACTCAGACCCTTTTGACTGCAGCTGTAAGCCAGGTCAACTTTCCATTCATCGATGTAAAGAGGCACGCCACCCAGCGACGTCACCGTATCCAGCAGCAGAAGGCAGTCGTGCTTCCGGCAAAGATCACCAACCCCATCCATGGGCTGGCAGACACCTGTTGAGGTTTCAGCGTGGACGATCGCCAGAATTGCTGGCTTGTGCTCAATCAGAGCAGCTTCAAGTTCATCCAGGGAGAACCATTCGCCCCAGGGCTTTTCGATGGTTTTGACATTGGCCCGGTAACGACCGGCCATATCGACAAGACGAAGACCGAAATAACCCTTGACTGCCACCAGGACCGTATCGCCAGGTTCGACAGTGTTGGCAATCGTGGCTTCCATGGCCGCACTTCCCGTGCCGCTCATCGGCAAGGTGAGGCGGTTATCGGTTTGCCAGGCGTAGCGAAGAAGTTCTTGAACTTCACCCATCAACTCCACATACAGCGGATCGAGGTGACCGATGGGCGTACGCGCTAACGCCTGAAGAACGGTCGGGTGGGCATTGGATGGACCAGGTCCCAATAACAATCGGTCGGGCGTTGCGATCGGTGCAAATGACTTGCGATGACGATCGTCAACAGGGAGAAGAGATTCCGACGTCGCCAAGGCCCTGAACGTTGTTTATGAGCACAGAGCCTACGCAGTCATCGATCCAACTCGGCACCCCCCCGGGGCGATTGCAAACCTGCTGAAACCTTGATTCAGCGCTGGCGAACGTTGGTTTCCCCCAAACCACGGGCCAAATGATCAAAGGGCTGCATCACAGAGCCGAGCTTCTCGGCAGAAACACCCTGTTTTAAAAGGCTCTCAGCTACCACTTCGCCCAGCAAAACAATGCTGCGCACCGTCGGACCGGTTGGAACACCAAGACTTTTGTAGGTGTCGTCCAATCCATTCAGAACACGTTCGTTGAGGATCGTGCTGTCACCGGCCACAAGCGCATAGCTCGCGTAGCGCAAGAAATAATCCATATCCCGCAGACAGGCCGCAAGACGCCGGGTGGTGTAGGCATTCCCCCCGGGTAGGAGAAGGTCTGGTTCGTCTTGAAAAAGGCGCTGGCTGGCTTCGCGCACAATTTCAGCGGCGTCGGCGTTGATTAACTCAACAGCCCGGATTCGCAGCTCCGATTCATCGAGGTAAGACTCAATACTGTCGATCGCCGACCTGTCGAAATAGCGGCCCAGTTGGTCGTAGCGACCGATCAGACCACCAATGGCATCGCGCATGTCTTGGAACTCAGGACTACCCCGTTTTGGACGCTAACACCGCTTTACAGCTGAGAAACCCTGGTAGGTCTGTGATCCTGTCTTTTTGACAGAAACGGTTACGCGATCAACATCGAGAAGACGGAATGTCCTTCTTGATACAAAATGGAGCCATGGAGATCTTTACGGTCTCTGCAACTCTGACTTTGGCGCCCGCAATTACATGGCCAAAACCCCTCAGGATGTTCTGCGTCAAATCAAGGACGAAGGCATAGAGCTGATTGACCTGAAATTCACTGACCTTCATGGCAAGTGGCAACACCTAACGGTGTGCACTGACTTGCTGGAGGAAGAGTCTTTCACCGAAGGACTTGCATTTGATGGATCTTCGATCCGCGGATGGAAGGCCATTAATGCTTCCGACATGGCGATGGTGCCAGATCCAAGTTCCGCCTGGATCGATCCGTTTTATCGCCATAAAACATTGAGCATGATTTGCTCGATTCAGGACCCTCGCACTGGCCAGGACTACGACCGTTGTCCTCGGGCACTGGCGCAACGGGCTCTCAATCACCTCAACAACACAGGCCTTGCCGACACGGCCTTTTTTGGCCCTGAGCCTGAGTTCTTCATCTTTGACGACGTTCGTTACAACTCAGCAGAGGGTGGTGCCTTCTACAGCGTCGATACGATCGAAGCTGGCTGGAACACAGGTCGCATCGAAGAAGGCGGCAACCTGGCCTACAAAATTCAAACCAAAGAGGGCTACTTCCCTGTAGCTCCGAACGACACAGCTCAGGACATACGCTCCGAGATGCTGCTGCTCATGGCCCAACTCGGGATTCCTATTGAGAAGCACCACCACGAAGTCGCCGGTGCAGGTCAACACGAACTGGGCATGAAGTTCGCGCAGCTCATTGAAGCTGCCGACAACGTCATGACGTACAAGTACGTCGTTCGAAACGTTGCCAAGAAATACGGCAAAACAGCCACATTTATGCCGAAGCCGGTGTTTAACGACAACGGCACAGGCATGCATGTTCACCAAAGCCTTTGGAAAGGTGGTGAACCGTTGTTCTTCGGCGAGGGAACCTACGCCAACCTGTCCCAGACAGCGCGTTGGTACATCGGTGGCATCTTGAAGCATGCACCGGCCTTCCTTGCCTTCACCAACCCAACCACCAATAGCTACAAGCGCCTGGTACCAGGTTTTGAAGCCCCGGTGAACCTGGTTTACTCAGAAGGCAACCGCTCCGCCGCTGTTCGCATTCCCCTGACCGGTCCAAGTCCAAAGGCCAAGCGCTTGGAGTTCCGCTCAGGTGATGCCCTCGCCAATCCTTACTTGGCCTTCAGCGCCATGATGATGGCTGGTTTAGACGGCATCAAAAATCAAATTGATCCCGGTGATGGCGAAGATCGCGATCTGTTTGAACTAAGTGCTGAGGAATTGCAGAAGATTTCAACGGTGCCTCCTTCCTTGAATGGTGCGTTGGAAGCTCTCAATGCTGATCGGGCCTTCTTAACCGAAGGTGGCGTCTTCACCGACGACTTCATCGACAATTGGATCGACCTCAAATACGAGGAAGTTCAGCAATTGCGCCAGCGCCCACACCCCCACGAATTCACCATGTACTACGACGCCTGATCAGGTTGTTGGAGTCAGCATCGCCCGTCTCAATGGAGGCGGGCTTTTTAGTGCCTACTAAAAGCCGCATTTTTCTATCGCATTCGTTGGAATGGTGCTCTTGTGAGATGTCTCAATGGCGACCACGCCCTTCAGCAAATTTGCTTATCAGACCCTTCAACAGGGCAAAAGCATCGCTGGACTGGCCCATAAAGAGTTGAGCACAAAACTGATGGAGCTGGTAGCTCCAGAAGCCATGCCGACCACGGAGTCGGTGTCCTCAGACGTTCTGCAAACGTTGCGCAATGCCATGGCACAGCTCGAGGAGCGTGACTGGCATGAAGCAGAACAGGGCGTCTATCCAACATCACTCCTGTTCGACGCTCCCTGGCTCGATTGGGCCAGCCGATACCCCCAGGTTTGGCTGGACCTGCCATCGATCTGGAACCGAAGGAAAGAACGCAATGTGCGTGATCTCCCCAAAGACACTGACCCCGCCCTTTTTCCTGAGTACTACCTACAAAATTTTCATCACCAAACCGACGGTTACCTCAGTGATCATT
This sequence comes from uncultured Synechococcus sp., assembly GCA_963990675.1. GTDB lineage: Bacteria > Cyanobacteriota > Cyanobacteriia > PCC-6307 > Cyanobiaceae > Parasynechococcus. The sequence goes on along the minus strand of CAXDNN010000003.1, from coordinate 1,042 downwards.
CGGCTGGTTTGTACGACTTACAGGTGGAAATCCTGTTCAACGGCACCGCTGATGCAATGCGTCGCCGCGTGATCGCACCGTTGAAACGTGGTCTGAAGCACTTCTCAGACCGCAGTCCTGCCTCTTTACGCATCCTTGATGTAGCAACAGGAACGGGCCGAACCCTGCACCAAATAAGGGCCGCCCTTCCCCACGCGGAGCTCATCGGCACAGATTTATCCGATGCTTATCTGAGGCAAGCCAATCGTTGGCTGAACAACGCCCAATCCTCCCTCGTCCAACTCATACGCGCCAACGGAGAATCACTCCCTCTGGCGAATGGATGCCTGCAAGGTGTGACTTGTGTGTTCTTGCTGCATGAACTTCCTGGCGAGGCGCGTCAGAACGTCATTAACGAAGCCTGGAGGGTGCTTGAACCTGGCGGAGTGCTTGTGTTGGCAGATTCGATTCAACTGGCAGACACACCCGAATTCAGCGTGGTGATGGAGAACTTCCGCAAGTTCTTCCACGAGCCCTACTACCGCGACTACATCGGTGATGACATTGAGGCTCGACTACTCACCGCTGGATTTGAAGGAGTTACGGCTGAATCCCACTTCATGACGAGGATTTGGTCTGCGCGGAAACCTATCTCGAACCACACCTGAACGGATTCGCTGACATGCCCTGTGCCCACAAGGCTGGCCGCCATAGGGTGAATTCAAACCCAAAGGGTATTCATGACAAATCCCTTTCGGTTGCGTTGGTTAGAAGGTTGGACCTTTCAAGTGGTCCTGATGGAAGGCCACGTTCAAATTGAAGCCCAAGGGTTTGGCATCACCCTCCGAACACCCGTTCGTCCTCAGGAAACACCTCAAGCGGCAGCTGATCGACTGGTTTTGGATGAAGATCGCCGCAGAAGAGCGATGCGACAAGCTTGGATTCGGGGGCAAGATGCCATGTCGACCAACAAGGAGACGCGTTATTCGAACGCGAATTCTGAGGAGAGTCTTCCCAACTCACTCGTTGTTGTCTGTCTCTTATACACATCTCCGAGCCCACG
>CAXDNN010000002.1:0-50797 GCA_963990675.1 uncultured Synechococcus sp. | reverse complement strand
CCTTCCGGAGGTGCTTAAGGATCTGGCAGCCCGCCCCAAAGGACTCGTGTTGGTGACAGGGCCGACTGGCTCTGGAAAGAGCACAACTTTGGCCGCCATGATCGATTGGATCAACCGCAACAAAACCTGCCATATCCTCACCATTGAAGATCCGGTGGAATTTGTACACACAAGCCGAAAGTCCCTCATTCGTCACCGTGAAGTGGGCTTGAACACCCTGAAGTTCCATCACGCCTTACGGGCCGCCCTGCGTGAAGATCCCGATGTGATCCTGGTGGGGGAAATCCGAGACCAGGAGACCCTCTCAACAGCACTTGAAGCCGCTCAAACCGGTCACCTGGTTTTCGGGACGTTGCACACCAACTCAGCGGTCAAAACCGTGGAGCGGGTCCTCGGAATGTATGCACCTGAGGAACAACCCAGCATTCGCCGTTCACTCTCCGAATCCTTAGTGGGTGTGATCGCTCAGGGGCTGATTCGCACCAACGATGACAAGCGGGCTGCTTATCACGACATTCTTGTTAATACAGATGCTTGCCGGGATTACATCCAGCAAGGCTCTCTTGATGAAGTCGAAGAAATCATGTCGCGTAGCAGCTTCGATGGCATGGTCACATCGAATCAATCGCTTCAAGCCCTTGTCGAAACAGGACGCGTCGAATCAGAACGAGCAATTGCGTTGAGCTTGAAACCCAATGAACTAGCCCAAGCCTTACGTGGACGACATTGATCAACCGGCGTTGAACACCCTCGAAACCAGCATCACGGCAAGACCTGCCGATAAACCGATCATGGCGAGCCGACCATTCCAAATCTCCGCTTGGGGAGTGAAGCCACGCTTCCATTCATTCAGTTCGGAAGATCCCACGGGTTCAGGGGTCTGAATTGCTGTTTTTTGCCCGGACTGGTCTGCCATGCCTCCCCTTTTTTGTGTGCCACCTTACGGGCTTTTTTCAAAAGGCAGGTGAAGCGTCGTAAAGCGCATCAGCCCGTTCCAACGGCCAGCGAGCTGCGACTCCTGTTTGATCGCTTGACGACAGCATCCCGCGCTTCAACCGGTTGAGCGCTGCCGCTCCAATCATGGCAGCGTTATCGGTGCAATAGGCCAGAGGAGCAATCGACACGGCAACACCTTGCTGCTTGCCCTGTTTCGCCATCAGCAGTCGTAGACGCTGGTTCGCAGCAACACCACCCACCATCACAAGCTGCGTGAGGTTGTGATCAAAGGCACAACGGATGGCGCGTTCCACCAAAACATCTGCCACCACTTGCTCAAAACTGGCCGCGAGATCAGCCAGAGGCAGATCACCCCCAAAGGCTTGACACGACTCAACGGTCCGCAGCATGGCCGTTTTCAATCCACTGAAAGAGAAGTCGTACGGATGAAATCCACCGCCTCGCAGTGAGATCCGTCCTTTCGGTAGTGAAAAACGTTTGGCATTCCCCGAAGCAGCGATGGCCTGAATCGCGGGACCACCCGGATATCCAAGTCCCAATAACCGAGCCACCTTGTCAAACGCTTCACCAGCGGCATCGTCATGGCTCCGTCCGAGTCGTTCCATCTCCCCACGAAGACCCACACGAATCAGCTCGGTGTGGCCACCACTTACCAAAAGAACCAAATAAGGAGCAGCAGGAGGGTTCTCACCCAGAGCAGCTGATGCCAAGTGCCCTTCAAGGTGATGGACTCCCAGAAAAGGCACCTGATGCAGTGCCGCAAGGGTGCGACCCGTCACCGAAGCCACCATTAAGGCGCCTGCGAGGCCCGGCGCCACGGTCGCTGCGACCGCATTCAAGTCGGAAATCGACAGCTCCGATTCCCGCAAAACCGCCCGCACTAAAGCGGGCAAGGCTTCCACATGACGACGCGAGGCGATCTCTGGAACAACCCCACCCCAGAGGGCATGCTCCTCAACTTGTGACGCAATTCGAGACGCCAGCACCTCAACGCTGCCATCGACTTTGTGGCGCACCACCGCAGCGGCTGACTCGTCACAACTTGTTTCGAGGGCAAGCACTGTATGCATCGTGGTGAAGACCCTCCCCTACTGTCCGAAAGAGACATCCTGCCTTTCACCGGGCAGCTTAAAAACAGGAATCGTCCGATGCGTCGTCTTTTCGCCGTTGTGCTCTCGACCCTCCTGGTGTTCGGCTTCGCCCCCGTCGCAAAGGCGGATGTGGCCGGCTTAACCCCCTGTGCTGAGAGCGCACGCTTCCAGCAACGCGCTTCTGCTGCTTCAACACCCCAAGCCAAAGCCCGGTTTGAGATGTACAGCCAAGCGGTTTGCGGAGAAGATGGTTTACCCCATCTCATCGTTGATGGCCGTTGGAGCCACGCCGGTGACTTCGTCCTTCCCGGGATCATGTTCCTCTACATCAATGGGTGCATTGGCTGGGCTGGTCGCGAATATCTCAAAGCAACCCGCGGCAAGAACGCAGCCATGAATGAGATCCAAATCGATCTCAGCATTGCGTTTAAAAGCCTCTTGGCATCTGCTAGCTGGCCGCTGGCGGCCTTCGGCGAATTCACCAGCGGAAAACTGACGGAAGACGACGCCAAGGTGACCGTCTCCCCGCGCTGATCTACTGCCCACCCACCACCGTCGGTACCCATGAAAAAATTCCTCACCACCGCACCTGTTGTTGCAGCGATTTGGTTCACAGCCACAGCTGGAATCATGATCGAATGGAATCGCTTTTTCCCCGATCTTCTGTTCCACCCCATGTAATGCGTCCCCAACGCACCACAGCCATAAAAAAAGCCCCCTTCCAGAGGGGGCTTTTTTTATGGCTGCTGCCTCGAAGCGTCGCTTAAGCAGCGTGCAATTGCATGTGAGTTTCGAGTTGCTTCAACGCCTGGTCAAGGTCGTCGTTGATCACCACCGCATCAAATTCGTGCTGGGCATTGAGCTCCTCTCGGGCTCGGGAGAGTCGACGTTGAATCGCATCTTCCGTGTCGGTACCCCGACCTCGAATCCGCCGCTCTAACTCCGCAAAGCTGGGGGGAGCGAGAAACACCTGGAATGCGTCGGGAAAGCTGGTGCGCACCTGTCGGGCTCCCTCCAACTCAATTTCTAAAAGCACAGGCCGACCGGCCGCAAGATGCTCCTCCACCGGAGCACGGGGGGTGCCGTAGCAATTGGTGGCGAACTCCGCCCACTCGAGCAATCCTCCCGCCGCGACAAGCGCATCAAAGGTGTCGCGGGGGTGGAAGAAATAACTCACTCCCTCTTCTTCCCCAGCGCGAGGCTTCCGCGTTGTTGCGGAAACAGAGAGCCAAATTTCAGGATGTTGATCCAGCAATCGCTTCACCAACGTTCCCTTGCCAACGCCACTCGGTCCTGTAAGCACGGTGAGCCTGCCGTTATGTGCCATCCGGAGAACTACGTGAGCAAGCAGAGTAGGAAGCTTCCCAATGCCATTTGGTGATCGCGACGGCCAGTCTTCAACCGATGGATCTCACAACCCTGCGGGCGGTGCTGTGGGATCTGCGCGGCCGTGTTCTTCCCAGTCGTTTCGAGAAAGCACAACAACCCAGCCCAGGCACCATCCAATTGGGGTTTCGAAGCCTTCAAGGCATGGTGTGGCTCGAACTGAGCTGGCAAGCAGACTCACCTCGCCTCACGGAGGTCGAAGCCCCTCCCAGAGAAGGGGCGGGTAGCACCTTGGCGCAGCAACTCCAACACAGCTTGCGTCAACTAGCCCTCGTGAAGCTCCACCAAGAGGGATTCGAGCGAGTGGTTGAATTTCAGTTCGCGACCCGACCTGGAGAGCCCATTCAACGGGTCCTGGTCTTGGAACTCATGGGTCGCCACAGCAATTTGCTGTTGCTTGATGAGCAGAGACGGATCATCGCTCTCGGACGCCAGGTCCGCGACCATCAATCCAGGATTCGTCCGATCAGCACTGGCGACGATTACTGCCCACCTCCTCCGCTTCAGGGAGATCGACCGGACAGCAAGGAGCGATTCGAACGCTGGCAAGAGCGGCTGAGCTTGATTCCGATCCCGCTCAAGCAGGCTCTTCAACAGACCTATCAAGGGATTAGCCCGGCACTGGCCACTCAACTGGCGGGGAATTGGCTCTCAACTTCTGTTGATCAGCTGGAGCCTGAACAATGGCAAACCCTGCATCACCGCTGGTGTCGATGGCTGGAGCAGATGGACCAAGAAACCTTTGCTCTCCAAACAAATCCCAATGGGAGCTACCGCGTTTGGGGAGAGGATTCACGGATACCAATCAAAGATTCTCTGGCCCTCGGTTTGGGCAAGTTGTATCAAGAACGCCTCGGGCAACGAGTCCTAGCCAAAGCCCAAGAGGAACTGCGGCAAAAAATCGAGCGCTGGCGTTCCAAAGAAGAATCAGAGTTAAAAGATCAACAGCAGCGACTCAAGGCCACAGAAAACCATGCCGAGATTCAGCAACAAGCTGATGCTCTTCTCTGTCTGCAGAACCCCAACCGAGATCAAATCAACGAGGCACAAAAGCTCTACAAACGAGCTCGGAAATTACGCCGTTCCGTCGCAATCTTGAACGAACGGATCGATCATCACCAACAACGCCTCGCTCTCATTGACGGGAGCGAAGGTTTCATCGAAGAGCAACTCGATGCGATGTGGCAAGACGACCTGGATCGAAAAATCGGCTTAAAAGAAATTCAACGGGAACTCGACGATCTCCTATCACCAGGGGACCAACCCCAATCAAACCGTCGGCAAAAGCAGAACCAGCCGCAACCACTGGAGCTCACGAGCCCCAGTGGCATCTTGGTTCAAGTGGGTCGCAATCATCGTCAGAACGACTGGATCAGCTTGCGTCAGGCTCGCAGCGGTGACCTTTGGTTTCATGCCCAGGAATGTCCGGGCAGTCATGTCGTCCTCAAAAGCTCCAACGGTCTGGCGGATGAAGACGACCTTCAACTCGCGACGGATCTAGCCGCCTATTTCAGTCGAGCACGGGGGAATTCCGTCGCGTCAGTGGTGATGGTTCCAACCGATCAGCTGCAGCGAATTGCTGGAGCCGGACCCGGCACAGTTCGCCATGGATCCGGTGAAATTCGCTGGGGACACCCGCAACGCATAAAGCAACGCCTCTTTCCCCCTAGCTTGGTTTCAAAGACGGGCTGACTTGAACCTTCGCCCCTCCCGCGTCCGTGCCTGAACGCCTCGACGGTCCCCCAGCCCTACAACCCCCTCCTCCGATCCGTATTGGTCGAGGACCGGATGATGGCGAGTTACCCCATGAGGTGGAAATGCCCCTCATGGAGCACTTGGAAGAACTGCGCGGACGAGTTCTCAAGAGTTTGCTGGCGGTGGTCATCGGTGCAGCGCTTTGCCTGGTGGGCGTCAAACCCCTAGTACGCCTGCTGGAAGCACCAGCCAAGGGAATTCACTTCCTCCAACTCGCACCTGGGGAGTTTCTATTCGTCTCGTTGAAAGTGGCGGGCTATGCCGGCCTCACCCTGGCGTTGCCCTATGTGCTGTTCCAGTTATTGGCATTCGTCCTACCGGGTCTCACCGTGCGGGAACGCCGCTTAATTGCCCCGGCCGTTGCTGGATCAGCCGTGTTGTTTTTAGTGGGCCTCACCTTTGCATGGTGGGCCTTGGTTCCAGCGGCGCTGAACTTCTTGGTGAGCTACGGGGCAGATGTGGTGGAACCGCTTTGGTCGATTGAGCGTTATCTGGATTTCGTCTTACTGCTGATGTTGGCCACCGGGCTGGCCTTTCAACTGCCTGTGCTTCAACTGCTTCTTGGCGTCCTCGGGCTCGTTCGCTGGCGTTCGATGCTCGGGGCTTGGCGCTGGGTGGTGCTGGGGTCAGCACTGGCGGGAGCGGTGCTCACCCCCTCCACCGACCCAATCACCATGTTGCTGTTGGCCAGCGCCATCACGGGGCTCTTCATCCTGGGCGTTGGGCTTGTCGCCCTAACCGAAAAACTCAAACCAGAAATTCGTTGAGCAAGCTCTCCGCTTCGGGGCCCTCCATTTGCAACTGAAGGCTTAACGCCTTCCCAAGCCGTGGTTTATCGCGCGTTGTCTGCAGCCAATTGCGGACTTCACCCGCCAAACCAAGACGATTCACAACATCCAACACTTCTGCCAAGTGGCTGCGATAGCTGTTTTCGTCCATTGGGAATGACTGTTGCTCTAAATACGCCCACATCACGTGCAGGTATAGACGGCGGCGTCGAACCACTAGCTGAAGGTCGTAAGTCGCCCGCCAGCGCTGGCGTAGACAGCCAATCACCTCCTCCACTCCGAGGGGATCTGCAGCGGATGAAGCGAGCGGATCAAGCACAGAAACCTTGCTGGCGAACAGTAGGAAAGGCCAGTCGTTGCAAAGCGTGACAAGCCATTATGCGTCCATAATGATCGCCATTACGTGCTGGATGACCGTCCGCCATGACCCAAATTCCCTCGAGCGATGTGCCCGGAATGGGTCGTCGGCAGTTCATGAATCTGCTGACGTTCGGTTCCGTGACTGGTGTCGCCCTGGGGGCTCTTTACCCAGTGGCGAATTACTTCATTCCACCCAAAGCCGCAGGTAGCGGTGGCGGTACCAGTGCCAAAGACGAACTGGGTAATGCCATTACCGCTAGTGGATGGCTCTCTAGCCATCCAGAAGGCGACCGCAGCCTGGTTCAGGGCCTCAAAGGTGATCCCACTTATTTGATTGTTGAAGGTGCCGATGCCATCGGCAGCTACGGCATCAATGCCATCTGCACCCACCTGGGCTGTGTGGTGCCTTGGAACAGTGGCGCCAACAAATTCATGTGTCCTTGCCATGGCAGTCAGTACGACGCCACCGGCAAGGTTGTTCGCGGCCCTGCCCCGCTCTCCCTGGCACTTGCCAATGTGAGCGTTGAAGACGACAACGTCTTCGTCAGTGAATGGTCTGAGACCGACTTCCGCACCGGCGACAAGCCCTGGTGGGCCTGATCTCCTCAACTCCCCCGCCTGCACTCTCCCCTCACCGTTCCATGCGTCGCCATCTCTCCCTTGTTCTCGGTTCGCTGGTTCTCGCCTTAGCCCTCTTGATCGCCCCCGGCGCGAGCTGGGCGTATCCGTTCTGGGCTCAGCAGAACTACGACAGTCCTAGAGAAGCAACCGGCAAAATCGTTTGCGCGAACTGCCACCTCGCCAAAAAGCTCACCCAAGCTGAAGTGCCTCAGTCGGTGCTCCCCGACAGCGTGTTCACTGCGAGCGTAAAAGTTCCCTACGAAGAGGGAATCAAAGAAATTGGCGCCGATGGCAGCGAGGTTCAACTTCAGGTTGGTGCCGTCGTGATGCTTCCCGATGGCTTCACCTTGGCTCCTCAAGACCGATGGACAGACGAAATCAAGGAAGAGACTGAAGGCGTTTATTTCACCCAATACAGCGACGATCAGCCCAACATCCTCCTGGTGGGTCCCATCCCTGGCGATCAAAACCAAGAGATTGTGTTCCCTGTTCTCTCACCTGACCCTGCCACCGACAGCAACATCCATTTTGGTAAGTACCAAATCCATGTGGGTGGTAACCGTGGCCGCGGCCAGGTGTACCCAACCGGTGAAAAGAGCAACAACACCGTCTTCACCGCTCCAGCTGAAGGCAAAGTGGCTTCAATCGATCCCGGTGATAACGGTGCCAGTGTCGTCACCATCCAGGCCGCTGATGGCACCAGCGCAAGCGAGACCATCCCGGTGGGTCCAGAGCTTTTGGTGAAAGTGGGCGATACCGTCGCCGCTGGTGATGCAATCACCAATGATCCAAACGTGGGTGGCTTCGGTCAGATCGACGCTGAAATCGTTCTCCAGAACCCTGTCCGCATCTATGGCTTACTCGCCTTCTTCGCCGCAGTTGCCATTGCACAAATCATGCTGGTGCTGAAGAAGCGGCAGATTGAAAAAGTGCAAGCCGCTGAAGGCAACTTCTAAGCCAAATGTTTGCTTCTCCTGGGCCCGAGCTGTTTCAGTTCGGGCCTTTTGTTTTGCGTTGGTATGGATTGCTGATTGCATCAGCTGTCTTGATCGGACTGAACCTCTCCAGTCGACTCGCACAAGAGCGCAAGCTTGAAAGTGGCCTAATCAGCGACTTACTTCCCTTACTTGTGCTCTTCTCCGTGATTGGAGCACGGATCTATTACGTTGCCTTCGAGTGGCATAACTATGCAGCCAAGCCCTTAAAAGCGCTCGCAATTTGGGAAGGTGGCATCGCAATTCACGGAGCCTTAATCGCCGGAACTCTCACGCTGATTTTGTTCTGCCGATGGCGTCAACAATCCTTCTGGGATGTACTTGATGTTCTTGTTCCCTCCGTGGCCCTCGGGCAAGCCATGGGTCGCTGGGGAAACTTTTTCAACTCAGAAGCCTTTGGAGTACCAACAGATCTACCCTGGAAACTCTTCATTCCAGTGCAAAATCGACCAATTATTTATGCAAATAAGGACTTTTTTCACCCAACTTTTTTATACGAGTCGCTCTGGAATTTAGCCATATTTATTATTTTAGTCATTCTATTTCGATGGGGTTCTAAACATCTCCACAAGCTTCCTGCCGGTGCAATGAGCTGTATTTACTTGGTGGGCTACAGCCTGGGACGGGTTTGGATTGAAGGCCTACGCATCGACTCGCTTTGCATTGGAGCTCTTCCTCCAGCGTGTGAAGGCGGTATCCGCATCGCCCAACTCATGAGTGGAGTGCTGGCCCTCAGCGGAGGCCTCGGCCTTTGGTGGCTCTATGGCCGGAAGAAACCCTTACCAGATCCAGGCATTCGGCCGATCTGAAGCCAAGCTCATAGCTTGCATCCCTCTTCCCCATGCATCCCGTCAGTTTCGTTGGGGCCGGCCCTGGAGCCTCGGATCTTCTGACCCTGCGGGCAGCAGATCGCCTCCGATCTGCTGATGTTTTGATCTGGACGGATTCGCTGGTTTGCCCTGGGATCCTCAAGCTTGCCCCTGACGGATGCGAAAAGATCCGTACCAGCACGATGACCCTGGAAGAAGTGGTCCCGCTTCTCGTTGACAGACACAAGATCGGTCGACGGGTCGTCCGCCTTCACGACGGCGATACAGCCCTTTACAGCGCGATCAATGAACAGATTTGTGCCTTGACAGACCACAACATTCCAGTGGAGGTTGTGCCTGGAATCAGCGCTTATCAAGCGGCGGCTGCAGGCCTAGCGAGCGAACTCACAATTCCCGGAGTAGTACAAACCATCGTTCTGGGGAGAGCCGGTGGGCGCACCGGTGTTCCGGATAGCGAAGAGTTGGGTCAACTTGCTGCCCTGAAGGCCAGCCTTTGCCTATATCTCAGCGCTCGCCACGTGGAGGAGGTACAAGCCACCCTGATGGAGCACTATCCAGCGGACACTCCCGTGGCGGTGGGGCATCGCGTGAGCTGGCCTGATGAATTGCTGTCGGTCATCTCCCTCAAGGACATGGCAGCCTTCACTCAACAACACAGCTTGATCCGTACAACGCTGTACCTCGTCAGCCCGGCACTGGCTCGTGGTCCCCAACGTTCACGGCTCTATTCACCCGATCACGATCATCTGTTTCGACCGAGTTTCTAACAACCCAGTGGTTTAAGCTTGGGTCGTGCGGGCGATTAGCACAGTGGTAGCGCACTTCCTTCACACGGAAGGGGTCACTGGTTCGAATCCAGTATCGCCCATATTTCATGGACGCTTCCTTCTGTGTCTAACTAGGAAATAGATGTCATTTGAGAAAAAATTAGTAGGATTATTTTATAGATTGATGCAATTACTGCATGGACGTTTCGACGCCCACTAACAATCAAGAGTCAAACTCAGGTTTACTCTTTGTTGGAGAACAGCTTTCTGAACGTCGTCTTGCCAAAGGCCTGAGTCAAGAGCAACTGGCCGCTCGGATGCACTTGGGTATTGAACAACTAGCAGCACTGGAATCTGGTGATCGGGACAAACTCCCAGAGCCTGTTTTTATTAAAGCCATGGTGCGGAGGCTCAGCAATCACCTAGAGCTTGATGCTGATGCCATCGTCGCCTCGCTCGGATCTCTGTCCGAAAGTGCAAGGGGAAAGGAGCCAATAACGCCGGCGAAAAGCCCCACTGCTCTACCCCTTAAGCCACCATCACGACCTGAACAAGGAACGATTTGGATTTGGCTTGTTCTGATCGCAGCAGCAGCGCTCGGTGCCTTGGCCTGGATCCAACGGCCGGCACTACTTGAGCTAATCGAGCGAGTCCAATCGAATTCAACCATTGCTCCCGCGAAGACAACAACCACTGCCGAACCCAACGTCACCCCTACTCCTGAGATCACCACTGCATCCGACGTGGCACTTGCGCCAGCAAGCATTAGAGAAAGCGAACTCGCCAACACAGCTCCCATCACGGTCAGCAGCAAAGAGCCCAGCTGGATCGCTTTACGCCGCGAGGGCACGATCGAATTTGAAGGCATCTTGAAAGGAGAACGAATCATTGAAGACCCCGATGCCATTGAGATCTATGCAGGGCGTCCCGACCTGGTAATGGTGTCGGTTGGCGATGGTGAACCAAAGGTGCTGGGAACCATCAGCGACATTCAGTGGATGCCTCTTAACCCTGAACCCTCACGTTGAGTTCCACACCTGAGGCTTCTTGCACTGTCTCAGCGCAACTTTCCAAACTCCACTGTTCCAAACTCAAATCTCGATTGGAACGATCAGGAATGAGCTCGATCCGAAGCTGATGTTGAGAGACCTCGACACCCAGTGACACCACGACTGGATCTGGACGACGATCAATTGCCGCTGCAAGTCTCAGCAACAACGACATCTCACCGACACATTTTCGATTCTCCCGGGTTCTTAAGGCCTGCCATGACTCATGGCGTTTCTTAGGCAAGCTGCGTCGGTGGTAGCGCGCCATGGCCGCCACCATCAAATGTTCTGCCTCGGAATAACCCAATAACTCACCATGGCGAATGAGATACCAAGAATGTTTGTGATAGGCGCTGAGGTTGATGTGCTGGCCGCAGGTATGCAGCATTGCCGCCGCCCACAACAACTCTCGACCTTGGCCATCGTCTTGATGAATCACACCCTTGGTCCGGTCGTAAAGCGCGAGGGCATGGGAAGCAACCTTCTCAGCCCGCTCTTGGTTGACAGCAAACCGCTGCACCTGATGAATCACCGTCCGTTGGCGGATGCTGCTCTGGAAACTGAACCGGTCTTCCAGCAGACCCTGACGCAACATCCAATCCACAATCAGACCTTCACGCAGGGCCCGCTCGCTGAGCATTAGCCCGTCGACAGCCAACATCTTCATCGTGGTTTGCAAAATCAACGCACCCGGAACAATGATTTCGGCGCGGCGATCATTGATGGCTGAGATCTCCCGCCGCTGCGCCGGAGTCATCACCACCAATCGTTCAACGACCCGGTCAAGACGAGAGCGAGACACCTTGTAACCGTGGAATTTGAGGGGCGGACGGTCGTCCTCACCGGCCGCGAGAGCACCAATCGCCATCGCTGTCCCACTGGTCGCCACCAAAACAGGTTTTTCACCGGATTTGACGCGTCGAAGCACCTTGTCGACGGCAGGTTCTAAGGAACCCTGAATGAACGCTTGAAGAAAGGAGCGTCGCTGCGGAGACAACGGCTCCTCCTTGATGAAATCCCGTTGGAGGCGCACAGCACCCACACGGGTACTGGTCAACGCACGGGCATCTCGGCTATCCGCCAGGATCAATTCTGTGGATCCACCGCCGATGTCAAGGAGTATGTGAGGCCTCTCTCCAAAGGACATCCCCGAGAGCACACCGAGATAGATCAACCGGGCTTCCTCTGGCCCACTGACCAGATCCACTTCAATCCCCAACTCATCCTTGATGCTTTGCAGGAAGTCGCGCCCATTGGGGGCTTCCCGCACAGCACTGGTGGCGGCCGTGACCACCTGTTCAACCTGATGACTATTCGCTAAATCAAGGAAGCGGCGCAGCGTTTCAAAGCCACGTTCCATCGCAGCAGCGGATAGTTCACCTGTCTCTGGATCGCGCTCTCCCAGACGAGTCGTGGACTTTTCTGCCTGAATGATGCTGAAGGTGCCCAGGACTGGATCCACGGAAGCCACCAACAAATGCGTCGAATTGGTGCCGATATCAATCGCAGCAACCCGCCTCAATCCTCCAGACTTGAGCCCACGGGACAGGGGCGATACCTGCACGTCATCAGATGTCAGATCATCGGTCTCAGCTGCCGACATGAGCGACGTTGGCCTGACAAGGCTCCACTCTGGCACTGGTTCCTTAGGCCAACAGTCCGTGACTCGCGTTTTTAAATCTCCTTCACTGTGAATCCCAGCACCCCCGGCCTCCGCCCCTGGATCGAATTACTCCGCTGGAACAAACCGTCTGGGCGGCTCATCTTGTTGATCCCTGCTGGGTGGTCTCTCTGGCTCACCCCCTCTGCTCCTCCCAGCGCCTCATTGGTCGGACTGATTTTGGTGGGGGGACTGGCGGTGAGTGGAGCTGGCTGCATCGCCAACGACCTTTGGGACCAGCGGTTCGATCGCCAGGTGGAACGCACCCAAGCTCGCCCCTTAGCGCGTGGAGCGCTTCAGCGTCCCCAGGCCTTATCACTCCTCATCGTGCTGCTTCTGATCAGCCTGGGGGTAGTCCTAAGCCTCTCCGAGGAGAGTCGGGGTCTGTGCTTGAGCTTGGCGCTTGCCGCACTACCACCCATCCTTCTGTATCCCTCTGCCAAACGCTGGTTTGCCTTCCCTCAAGCCATTCTTGCCCTGTGCTGGGGATTCGCAGTTCTGATTCCATGGGCAGCTGCAGAAGCGCAACTGAGCTGGAATCCTGCTCTGGTGAGTTGTTGGATCGCCACCATGCTGTGGACCTTTGGATTCGACACGGTTTATGCCATGGCGGATCGGCGAGATGATGCCCAAATCGGCTTGCGCAGCAGCGCCCTCAGCCTTGGTGAGTCCGCCACGTCAGTGGTTCGGATTTGTTATGCGCTCACCTGTCTGTCCATGGCCATCGCAGCCGCAACAACGCAAGTCGCCGCTCCGTTTTGGCCGTTTTGGCTTATGGCAACGGTCTTAATGCAAACCAGTTGTTCCCCCCTGACGCGAGAACAAGCCTCGATGACGCTGTTTGCCCGTCATTTCAGCCGACAGGTCCAAGTGGGAAGTTTGTTACTCATCGGACTTCTCTTGGCAAGGGCCTTGACCTGATGGCCAACCTTCAGCCCGCATCACCGTTGAAACCTGGAGATGCCGTGTCGTGCGTGGCAGCCAGTTCTGCCCTCGACAGCGATGGGCGGTTAAACGAGGGGATCCAACTCCTCGAACGCTGGGGCTTAACGGTGAATCCACAAGCGTTAAGCGAGCGCCACTGGGGCTACCTCGCAGGGAGGGATCAAGAGCGACGGGCAGATTTAGAACCGAAGACGGAGACGGCTTTGTTGGCCTGTGCCCGCGGCGGATGGGGAGCGGCACGCTTACTCGAACACAAGATTGCATGGCAACCGGGATGGCTGCTGGGTTTCTCGGACGTCACGGCCTTGCTCTGGGCAAGATTGGCCGCTGGCTACGCAGGAGGTGTCCATGGACCGCTGCTCACCACGCTTGCGGCGGAACCGGAATGGAGTCAAGAGCGCTTACGGAGACTTCTATTCGGTGAATCAATCCCTGATCTTCACGGACGGGGCACAGGGGGAGCACAAGCTTCTGGACCTTTAATCGTGGCCAACCTCACGGTGGCGACGCACCTTTTGGGGAGCACGCATATCCCAAGCCTCCGGAACGCCATTCTTATTTTTGAAGACGTTGGCGAAGCGCCCTATCGCATCGACCGCATGTTGACCCAATGGCGGTTATGCGGAGCCTTCGATGAACTTGCAGGGCTGGGCTTTGGACACTTTGAAGGGTGCGATTACGAAGGGTGCGATTACGAAGACAGTGACGGAGTAAAGCAGCCAACATCGCTGCGACGTTTCAGCCTGAATCAGGTGCTGGACGAGCGCACAGCCGACCTCGGCATCCCAAGGGTTTTTGATCTCCCCGTGGGCCACCGATGCGGCAATGCCGCTCTTCCCTTAGGTGCTGTAGCTCATCTGGATGGCGATGCAGGGCGACTCAGGGTGTCGTCCTTGAGCTCAGGACCGCTTCAGCCACGGTGAGATCAAAAGGGGTGGTCACCTTGATGTTGGAAGGTCCGGCATCAAGCACCTGCACCGACCAACCCAAACGCTCATAGAGCGATGCATCATCCGTGACGCTCCAGCCCTCCGCTTGAGCTCTGGCATGGCCCTGACGAAGCTGCTCCACCTCAAATCCTTGTGGCGTTTGTGCAGCCCAAAGCTCGGAACGATTAGGAGTCTCACGGATCGTGCCATGTTCATCCACCCGCTTAATGGTGTCGGTCACTGGGGTTGCCGCAATTAATGCCGCCCCAGCCTCCACAGCCATGGCACAGCGGTCAAAGAGGTCTGGTTGGACCAAACATCTGGCACCGTCATGAATCAGCACATGGCTTGCCCCCTCCGGCAGTCCGGCAAGGCCCAGCAGCACGGATTCCTGACGCGTCGCCCCCCCTTGAATCCAAACCAAAGGTTTCTTCACGGGGCCAACAGCATCAAGAATCTCAGCTCGATCGATGTCTTGACCAACGATTCCAATCCAAGTGATTTCCGAAGCAGTCAAGGCTGCATCCACCGTCCAAGCGATCAAAGGGCGCCCCAAAAGAGGCAACAACAGCTTGTTTCGATCCGCACCCATGCGGCGACCACTCCCCGCCGCAGCAATTAACAGATGCACAAGCGACTCCTGCCACGAGCAGGCGGAAACGTTCTCCATACAATCAGCTCGAACCCTGGATCGCGGCGCATCGATGCGAGTTCTTGCTCTCAGCCCTGGCTCGTCCCAAGACCAACTGGATCGTTTACCCGCCCTCGAGAGCCTCTGCCAGCAACTCGGCGCGTCCTTGTTTGTGGCATGTGATCCGAACGTCGGCGCTGCTTGGCAGATGCTTCCCTGCGTCGAAAAAGTGTTCCCCTTCAGCTTCGAAGCAGGCCCCAGCCTCGCTGACTGGGCCAATTTGCTCGGCAATGTCCGAGAGCCTGATTTTCAAATTTGCGTCAATTTCGCCGAGGGACAGCAGGTCAACCTAATGCTGTCGATGAGCCATATCCCTAGTCGAATCGGGACATCAGGATTTGCATGCACTGAGCAAGTTCAACCCGGGGATGGCTTTGCGGCCCAACGACTGTCGACCTACCTCACCCCACTTGGCTGCAGCCTCGACGCCGATGCGTTTCGCCTAGCCCTGCCAAGCCAAGAACTCGAGGAGGCTCGCTCAAGCCAGCCCCCAGGAGATGGGCCCATGTTGATTCTTGCTCCCTCCTCAGAGGATCAGGACTGGCCCCAAGAACGGTGGTTGGCACTTCCCAAGAGCATCTCCACGCGTCTTGCAACGCTGCGATCCAGCACCTTTGAACGGGGTCTTTCGTTGCGCCGACGGGCTGCTGCCGTGGCCTGCGCTGATGTGGTTCTCAGCAGCTGTGCCGTCACACAGCGGTTAGCTGTTTACTTCGGGATCCCCCTCGTGGCATTGGGCGCAACCCCCAAAGACGTCCCGGCACGCAGCGACATTCGCTGTTTAGGTGAGCGATCCGATTTGGTTTCACTCACGGAACAAGAGGTTCTCGATGCCCTCGGTTTTTAACCAAGCACCGGCATGAGCCGCAGAAGCCGAGCCAGAGCACAACTCAAGTTATTAACGGCTCCCTGGAGAGGACCGTTCGGTGCTCTTGCCACGCTGATTCTTGCTGGAGCGAGCGGCTATCGACTCACGGAGGGATGGGATTGGGGGGATTGCCTCTGGATGGTGTTGATCACCGTCAGCACCATTGGATATGGAGAAGTCGAAACCCTGTCTCCGCAAGGACGCTTGGTCACCGTCTTGATCGTGGTGGGCGGACTTGTTGTGGTTCAGCTGGCCATTCAACGCGTCCTGGGCCTCAAGGAATCTGGCTACTTCCAACGGGTGAAAGAATTTCGCTTCCATCGCATGCTGGAGGGCATGCATGATCACGTCATCCTCTGCGGCTACGGACGCATCGGCCAAGAGATCGCAGCCCAACTGTTGCGAGACAACATTCCCCTGGTGGTGATTGAAACGGATTCCTATCGACGTGACGTCGCCGAATCGAAGGGCCTAAAGGTGCTCCAAGCCGATGCAACGCTCGACGAAACACTGCTCGATGCCGGCTTAGACCGCTGCCAAAGCCTTGTAGCAGCCCTGCCAGGGGATGCATCCAACCTGTACGTCATTCTCAGCGCTAGGGATCTTCGACCGGACTGCCGACTCATCGCTCGGGCGAGCAGTGATGAGGCCACTGCCAAACTCCGACTCGCTGGCGCTTCAGTGGTTGTGAGTCCCTACGTCGCGGGAGGGCGTGTGATGGCGGCATCAGCACTACGCCCCCTCGCGCTTGATTTCATGGAGCTTCTAGCGGGTTCGGATTTTGAAATTGAAGAATTTCAGCTCAGCAACAACCCTCAATATCTCTCTGCAATCCAAGGCCGCAGCCTTGCCGAATTGGAACTTGGACGCCGTAGTGGAGCCTTGGTACTCGCCATCCGCAATCAGGGACGACTGATCGCAAATCCAGGTGGAGACATGGAATTGGCTCCTGGTCAGCTGCTGATTGTGCTTGGCAGCAAGCTCCAACTCTCACGATTTCAGCAACTGCTTGGAGAGGCCGTCGACAGCATTGAAACCATGCCGGGTTGAGAGAAACGGCCTCGAATCCCTACGATCCTTCGAGCTTCAGCTCTGCGATGTCCACCACCACCTCCCTTGCTGGTCAGACCGCTCTAGTAACAGGGGGGGGGCGTGGCATCGGGAAAGCGATTGCCCTTGCCCTGGGCGAAGCTGGCGCCGAAGTGGTTGTGAACTACTCCAGTTCAGCCGCTGCAGCCGACGAAGTGGTAACCGCCATCGAAGCTCTTGGTGGAAAGGCTTACGCCCTCCAGGCGAACGTGTCGGTTGAAAGCGAAGTGGACGGATTGATCAAAGCCGTCTTGGATCGCAGTGGCCGCATCGATGTGCTGGTGAACAACGCAGGGATCACGCGGGACGGCCTGTTAATGCGAATGAAAACAGACGACTGGCAATCGGTGATCGACCTCAATCTCACTGGAGTCTTTCTGTGCTGCAGAGCCATCGCTCGGCCAATGCTGAAGCAAAAAAGCGGCCGCATCATCAACATCACCTCTGTGGTGGGTTTGATGGGAAATGCCGGCCAAGCCAATTACGCCGCAGCAAAAGCTGGCGTGATCGGTCTCACCCGCAGCACCGCCAAAGAATTAGCGAGCCGTGGCATCACGGTGAATGCCGTTGCCCCAGGATTTATTGCTACTGACATGACAAAAGACCTTGATGCCACAGCCATTTTGAAAGACATCCCCTTGGGCACATTTGGGACGCAGGAGCAAGTAGCCGGTGCGGTGCGGTTTCTTGCAGGAGACCCAGCCGCGGCGTACATCACCGGGCAAGTCCTCCAAGTGGACGGGGGCATGGTGATGGCTTAAGCCATCAAGAGTCGAGGGGCTGAGCCAGCTCTTCGCGCAGTCGACGGATCTGCTGAAGCAAGCGGAGACGACGCAACCGGGCTGTTGCTGTCAAGAAAATGCGCAATGGCACATACACAAGAGCCATCGTGGCGGCCAAACCCGCCAGAAGGACAAACAACAGTGCTCCTGAATCGCCCATGGAAGAACCCTAATGAAACTGGCGCGACAAGGCAGTTCAAATAGGCAAGGGATTCGGCTATCCCCACCAGGTTGAAGGTCTGAAATGGCTGGTGCTCTATGGGACAGTGACGAACGGCTGAGTTGCCATCATGGCCAAACTTCTTTCTTTCTCCGACGAATCACGCAGTTCCCTTGAGCGTGGTGTGAACGCCCTTGCCAATGCTGTCCGGGTCACCATCGGACCCAAGGGTCGGAACGTCGTTCTCGAACAGAAATTTGGCGCGCCAGACATCGTCAATGACGGCGACACCATTGCCCGCGAAATCGAGCTTGAGGATCCTTTTGAAAACATCGGCGCCAAACTGATCCAACAGGTGTCATCCAGAACCAAAGACAAAGCTGGAGACGGAACCACCACGGCAACGGTTTTGGCACAGGCCATGGTTCGCGAAGGACTGCGCAACACCGCGGCAGGGGCCAGCCCTGTTGAGCTTCGCCGCGGAATGGAAAAAGCGGCAGCACAGGTGGTGGCAGGCTTAGCGAGCCGGAGTAAGGCCGTCGAAGGAGATTCCATCCAACAAGTGGCCACGGTGAGTTCCAGTGGCGATGAAGAAGTTGGTCGGATGATCTCTGAGGCGATGGATCGGGTGAGCGTCGACGGGGTGATCACCGTTGAAGAATCCAAATCGCTCGCCACCGAAATGGAGGTGACCGAGGGAATGGCGTTTGATCGCGGATACAGCTCGCCCTATTTCGTCACCGATGCGGACCGCCAGGTTTGTGAATTCGACAATCCATTAATCCTGCTCACTGATCGAAAAATCAGCACCGTCACCGATTTAGTCCCCGTTCTTGAAGCGGTTCAAAAAAGTGGCTCTCCTCTTTTAGTTCTTTCTGAAGAAGTGGAAGGGGAAGCCCTGGCCACCTTGGTGATGAACAAGAGCCGTGGTGTCCTCCAAGTGGCAGCAGTACGCGCGCCGTCCTTCGGAGAACGTCGCAAAGCGGCCCTAGCTGATATCGCCATCCTCACCGGCGGCACCTTGATCAGCGAAGACCAAGCAATGACACTCGACAAGGTGACTCTCGAGGATCTCGGTCACGCCCGCCGGGTGACGATCAGCAAAGAGAGCACCACCATTGTTGCGAACGACAATCACCGAGAAGCGGTGAGTGACCGCGTTGCTGCAATCAGGCGAGAGCTCGACGCAACTGACTCGGAGTACGACCGCGAAAAACTGAATGAGCGGATCGCCAAACTCGCTGGTGGCGTTGCCGTTATCAAGGTGGGGGCTGCAACAGAAACCGAACTAAAGAACCGCAAACTGAGAATTGAAGACGCCCTTAATGCCACCCGTGCCGCTGTGGAAGAAGGCATCGTGGCTGGAGGCGGAAGCACCTTGCTTCAGCTCGCTGAAGACCTCAACACCTTGGCGGCACAACTCAGCGGCGATCAACGCACCGGCGTGGAAATTGTGCAGCGATCACTCACCGCACCCATTCACCAGATCGCCACCAATGCAGGCCATAACGGTGATGTGGTGATCGAAACGATGCGCGAAAGCGGCAAGGGGTTTAACGCCCTCAATGGGGTGTACGAAGACCTGATGGCTGCTGGCATTGTGGATGCCACCAAAGTTGTTCGACTGGCTGTACAAGATGCGGTGTCAATCGCCTCTTTGTTGGTCACAACTGAGGTTGTGATTGCAGACAAACCAGAGCCGGAACCCCCCGCTGGAGCTGGAGGCGAAGATCCCATGGGAGGCATGGGCGGAATGGGCGGTATGGGTATGCCTGGAATGGGCGGCATGGGTATGCCTGGAATGATGTGATCTCGATCTGAGATTTCCAACCAGAACGTGATGATCCAACGGAAGCATTGCCTGAGCCGGCCAATGCTTCTGTTCCCATCCCTTAAAGAGTTATCTAGTCTGTCTCAACAACAAACAACAACATCAAAAAACTCAATATCGATCAGTCAGCCCAAGAAGATTTTCCCAAAAATAATTTCTTGCACTACTGAAGCCAAAAGAATCAACCCATAACTATTAAGGATTTAATTCGCGACAATAGGCGGCTACTTGTAGGTCAACCCCTGTAATTGCAGTCCCTACAACAACATTATCTGCACCAGCATCGAGGGCTGATCGAGCTGCTCCAGGAGATGCGATCCCCCCCTCGCAAATCAAACGCACCGATGGTTCGAGTGCTCGACGGAGATCCGGCAACAATTCCAAACCCGGTGGTGTGAAATCTGATGTGGTCTCGGTATACCCGTAAAGCGTGGTTCCGATCCAATCACAGCCCAACGCGGCGGCGGACAAGCCATTTTGAACGCTGTCCACATCGGCCATCAATGTGGCCCTTAACTCCTCGCGGGCTCGCTGAATTAGATCTCCAAGGACTTGCCCCCCCGGACGAACGCGCTCGGTTGCATCCAAAGCGATCACATCAGCACCTGCCGACCACACCTCCTGGATCTCACTCCAACCCGGTGTGATGTACACGCTGCTATCGGGAAACGTGCATTTCCACAACCCAATAATGAGGGCCTCTGGGCAGCGACGACGAACGGCCCCAATGTGTTCCGGACTTTCCAAACGAACACCAACAGCGCCATTGCGGAGGGACGCTTCCGCCATCGACGCAATCACATCCGGATCCCGCATGGGAGAGCCCAACGGAGCCTGAACAGAAACGATGAGCCCTTTATTTAAAACATCAGCAGTCGGAATCATGCTGAATCAAGACGCCTGCGGGAAGCTCTGATCAGCACGGGGCAACCAGCGACGCAAGGAACGAGGTGTGCTGATCGGCGGAGGCACCATGGCCACCACAACGTTCCGGTCCCGTGCGGGCTCCACTGGTGTCGTGGTAGCCCCCTGCCCAAAGGTCGGCTCGGTCATCTCCTCTTCCGACAACACCTCTTGAACAATCAAGTCTTGAGAGAACGTTGTTAGTTCAGCGTCAGTATCAGCCAGTTCCTCTGGGATTTGATTGATTCCCACCACCACTGGAGCATCGAGGCTCACCTCCATTGGAGGAACCAACTCTTGGCTCACCAACTCTTGGCTCACCGAGTCCAGGGAGACGTCGAGGTCTTTGGTTTCAACAAGTTCCTCAGCGGGCTCGGCCATGCTTAGAACCGGATCGGACTGGAGCTGATCAAGCGACTCGCCGGATGCTTCGGGAACTGTTGCATTGGTGACTGGCAACGAATCAATGCCAAAACGATGCACCCACTGACCCAACAACAGAACCAGCCGTCGGTCATCACCGCAACGCTGTGCATCCTGAATCTGTGATGCAAGAACGTTCTGACGGGGTGACGGCTGCTGAAACGGGGAAGAAAGCACGAATTCAGGAAAGCTTGCGGTTTAGGAGGGGTCGGATCAAAAGAAACAACCCAATAGTGAGAACCAACAAAACCAAAAGGCAGGTCTGACCTGTGAGATTCCCGTAGGGAGCCTCAAGTAAAACTGCCGAAAGATCGAGGGGGCCGCTGTAAGCGGCACGGATGGGCTCAATTGCGAAGGTAAGTGGATTTAGGGCTGCTAGCCAGCCCAACCAGGCGGGCATAAACGACAAAGGAGCTAAAGCCGTGCTGGCAAACAACAAAGGAAGATTCGCGACAAAGATCACCGCGATGAGTTCAATGTGCCCTGGTAGAGCGAATGCCAAGCCAAGACTCAACGCTGTTACGGCAAATACCAGCAGCAACAATGTGGCCATCACCAACACCAAACCAGCCGCACCAGGCCAGCCATAGCCTAGGAGTGAGGCCGTAATCATGATCGCCAGACTCTGCACCAAGCTCAGTGCCGTGATGTAAATCACCGACGACAAAACAATGGAACTTCGACTGCGTAATGGCGCAACCAGCAGTCGATTCAAGAAGCCGAATTCCCGATCAAACATCACGGGGAGGCCGGCATTTAGTGCGCCACTAAATGCCGTAAAGACGATCACTCCGGCACCAAGAAAACGCCCATAGCTCATCCCTCCCGGGAGCAGGCCCTCTGGAGCATTCGCAAACAAGGCTCCAAACAAAATCAACCAAATCAGTGGCTGCAAAACACCAGCCACCAGCGTGGATGGACGACGAATCAGTTGAAGAAACAGCCGACGCGTGAGGGCCAGAGTTTCTTGGGTGAGTTCTGCCAGTGCGCCAGGAGTCTTGGCTGACAAAGGGATCGGAGGGAGTGGGGATGTCATCGATTCAGCCTCATCGCATGGATTGACGCTTTTCCTGCTTGATATCCCGCTGACCAGCGATGGCCAGCTCGGCATCCATCAGGGTGCGACCCGTGGCTTGAAGGTAAACGTCATCGAGGCTTGGCCGACTTTGTGCGAGGGCAAACACGGGAAGACCGGCCCCTTCGAGCGAGTCACGGAGACGACCAATCACCGACTCACCCTCAATAACCAAATTGAGCGAAAAGCCCTGTGCGCGATTAACCACCACTTGTCGAACCCCTTCAAGCGGTTCCAAAACAGAACGAACCCGAGCAGCCTCCTGGGCATCACTGAACTCGCGAACACGCAGCGTCACTCGATCTCCCCCCAAACGTTGCTTGAGGTCTGTAGGGGTTCCCTCAGCAATCACCGCCCCTGCGTCGATGATTGCCATCCGATCAGCTAACGCCTCGATCTCTTCGAGGTAATGACTGCTGAGCAATACGCTGGTGCCAGCTTCGACCAGTTGATTCAACAACTGCCAGATGGCACTTCGGCTTTCGATATCCAAACCCACTGTGGGTTCATCCAGAACGAGAAGGCGCGGACGATGCAAAAGCCCAGCAGCCAAATCCAATCGTCGACGCATCCCACCGGAATAGGTGCCGCAGCGTCGATCGATCCAAGGTTCCATTCCGAGACGATCAATCAAATCATCAATTCGATGATCACGATCGACCCGATTCAGGTGGTACAGGTCTCCCTGGAGCTGCAGAAGCTCACGACCGCTGAGGATTTTGTCAATCGCCACTTCCTGAGCGACGTAACCCAACAAGCGCCGAACCTCCCGGGGATGCTGCAACGCATCAACACCGTCTACCTCAACAGAACCATGATCAGGAGCCAAGAGGGTGGCCAAAATCCTCAATGTCGTGGTCTTTCCAGCCCCATTGGGACCCAGCAGGCCGTAGAGACAACCCTCAGGAACGCTCAGATCCAAATTGTTGAGGGCGGTGACCGCTCCATAGGCCTTGGATAGCTGCCTCAGTTCAATCATCGCCATCGGGCAACGTCGGGGTCATGGACCTCAATCGAATGGAAATCTAGGAAGAATTCAGGCAAGACCCATTTTCATCAACATCGCGATCATCTGTTGATCCAGGTGAGCTGCCAAGGCTGAGCGACTCAAGATCAAGAGAAGACAAATGCCGAATAAGTAAAGGATCGACCAGCGGAACAGGCTTTTTGCATTCGTGAGGTCGTCGGGATCAGCAGCAAGACGATGCACAAGTTGTAGCAATCGGTTGTTGTATGGCAGCAACATCAGGCCATAAAACAGGCCACCCGTTGGAAGCGCCAAAATCCCGAATCCACTCAGCAACACCGTGGCCCACCCGTAGCGGCTGATGGCCCGTGCGGTGACAACCGGACCTTTCACCACAGGCAACATCGGGATGCCGACGGCGCGGTAATCCTCGCGAAGCAACAAGGCCAAAGCCCAAAAGTGAGCCGGAGTCCACACCATCACCAACGCGAACAACCACCACCCCCCCAAGCCGATGTGTCCCGTCGCGGCAGCAGCTCCAACCAAAGGAGGGATCGCGCCAGCAACACCACCAACCACGATGTTCTGGGTGGTGCGTGGCTTAAGCAGAGCGGTGTAGAGCAGCACGTAACTGCACAAACCCAAAAGAGACAGGCCCGCAGCGAGACAGTTCACACCACTCACCAGCAGCATGGCCGCCGCCAATGTGCAGGCAATGGCACCAATAAATGCCGTGGTTGGGGACAGCCGTCCGGAGGGGAGAGCACGGCCACTAGTGCGGTTCATGCGGCCGTCCAAGTCCTGCTCCCAAAGACAATTGAGCACACCCGCCGCCGCTGAGGCCAAAGCCCCTCCACCGAGGGTGCAGATCAATCGTGGAGACGAGAGGGGCCAACCCTCCGTGAGGGCCATCCCACCCAGGGTGGTCGCCAACAGCAGTGGGATGAGTCGCGGTTTGGCAACCTCAAGCCAAGCCGGCAATTTGACTCGCTTGCGAGACGGAACAACATCCGCCCGCGTAAGAGCAACAGTCGCGGTGACTTCAGCCATGACAGGTCTCCAGGGTGGTTCCGTCAACAGCGACGGGAGAATGAACGGGTGATTGATCGGGACATCGAGCGGCGAGCGCCGCAAGGACTGCCACCAGCAGGGCCGCTAAAAGCTGGTGGGAAATCGTGACGTAGGGCTGGGATAAACCCAGCCGGAATGTGGTGACACCAAGGGCGACTTGGCCGAGCACGAGAGCAGCAACGAAGCCCAAAAGGGGCCACTGACGACGGGCCCAGCCGCCAGCAAGCAAAGCCACAACCACAAACACGAGCACCACTCCCGCAACGGGCATGGCCGTGGTGCGGTGCAGCGAGACCCATTGGCATGCACCACCGCCGCTAAGACAACGCTGGGCCGACCAAGTGGTGGCCATCCGAGCACCGAGCAAGCTTTGGCCAATCACCGCGGCCAAGGCCATCAGCGACAGGCCACGCCACCAAAGCGGAGCCGAAACGACAGCAGCTTGCTGGAGTCGCTGGGTTAAGCCACTCAGGAGAGCAACCAAGGTGAGTGCTAAGACCAAATGAGCCGTGACAATTCCGGAAGGAAGCAGTTGGAGCACGGTGAGAGCACCCAGGCCGCCCTGCAGAGCCACCATGCCCAGCAAAGCCAAACTCAACCAAGGCATCCAGCGAGGAAGAAGCCGTCTCCAGACGACGGAAGCGATGGCCTGAACCAGCAGAGCCATACCCACGATGAACGCGTCAAGCCGGTGGAACCACTCGAGAAAAACCTGGGCATTCATCTGCTTGCCAGGCAAAAGCGTTCCGTAACAAAGGGGCCAGTCAGGACAGGCCAAACCGGCTTCCATGACACGTGTCGCCCCACCGATAACAACGAGTGCAACCACGGCCACAACCAGGTGGGCCGACAGTTGAATCAAGCGGTGCCGAACAATTGGCAAAGAAAGAGTTGTCATCGACCAGCTTCCGCCGGTGAGCTCGCAAGGGACCTGTTTGGACCGTAGCGATGACATCCCAGGCGTCACCTTCTATGGACGAGTACGACATCTTTCAGCCGCAAATGGTGCACTTTTGCTGACAAGAGCGACGACTTAACAATCACTTCATGGAGATGGCTTGTCTGCTCCATACGCTGTTGGAAGTAAGGGATTTAATCCGTGCAGATCCCGTCCGCCATTCTCACGCTTGTGCTGGGGATGGCCTTAGTCCTTGGAGGACTGTGGATCGGACAAACGATCAATCTTCTGCCAATCGACGCCAGCGTCAACGCTCCGATTTACGACGAACTTTTCAAGGTTTTGTTCACGATTGGAATCATTCTGTTCGTTGGCATCACTGGTCTGCTGATTTTTAGCTTGATTCGTTTTCGAAGACGAAGAGATCAAATCGGTGATGGAGTTGCTATCGAAGGCAACCTTCCACTTGAAATCTTTTGGACGGCAGTCCCTGCCATCGTTGTGCTGTTTGTAGGCCTTTACAGCTACGACATCTACGACCGCATGGGAGGCATGGTTCCCCTAGCCCATGACCACATGGGAGGCATGCATGAGGAAAGGATTTGGGGCGGCATCAGCTCAGGGTCAGTCGGTTCAGAAATGATCCCCGATGTCTTACCCATCGAAGTGACTGCCATGCAATTTGCCTTCTTATTCCACTATCCAGATGGAGATATCACCGCAGGCGAACTACATGTTCCCGCGGATCGTCCCGTCACTCTCCGCATGGAATCCAAGGATGTCATTCATGCCTTCTGGGTTCCTGAATTTCGCCTCAAGCAAGACATCATTCCTGGCCAGCCCACACAATTGAGCTTCACCGCAACGCGACCGGGGCGTTATCCGATCGTCTGCGCAGAACTTTGCGGTCCATACCACGGAGGCATGCGCTCCACCGTTGTGGTGGACGAAGCCGATGAATGGCAAACCTGGTTCAGCAGTAACGCCAAACCGTCTCCTACAACCGACACAACAGTCGCCAACACTTGAGATGACTGTCACACTTCCTCCCAACAGCACAGCACCTGCACCAAAACTTCAGCCCACGGGCTGGTTGCGGTACTTGAGTTTCAGCGTTGATCACAAAGTGATCGGCCTGCAATATCTTGTCTGCGGGTTTGTTTTTTATCTCATCGGTGGTGCTCTCGCAGGAGCCATCCGCACAGAACTCGCCAGTCCCGTCGCCGACTTCATGGCTCGGGACGTCTACAACCAAGTCCTCACTTTGCATGGCACGGTGATGATTTTTCTTTGGATCGTTCCTGTGGTGAACGGCGCCTTTGGAAACTATTTGATCCCGTTTTATGTCGGTGCACGAGATATGGCTTTTCCACGGCTCAATGCCGTGGCTTTTTGGCTGATTCCTCCAGCTGGCTTGATGTTGGTAGCCAGTTATTTCATCACTGGAGCAGCCCAATCAGGCTGGACCGCTTATCCACCCCTCAGCATTACAACACCAGCAACTGGTCAAATCATTTGGATCATCAGTGTTCTTTTACTCGGTGGGAGTTCAATTTTCGGTGGGATTAACTTCATCGCCACAATTCTGAAGTTGCGTCGTCCAGGGCTGAAGCTGATGCAGTTGCCGATGTACTGCTGGGCCATGCTTGGAACCAGCATCCTGGTTGTCGCATCAACCCCTGTTCTGGCAGGAACACTTGTTCTTTTGAGCTTCGATATTGTTGCTCATACGGGATTTTTTAATCCAACACTGGGCGGGAATGTTGTTGTTTATCAGCATCTATTTTGGTTCTATTCTCATCCAGCTGTTTACATCATGGTTTTACCAGCCTTTGGGTTGGTGAGCGAAATCCTTCCGATCCATGCCCGTAAGCCACTCTTTGGATATGTGACGATGGTCTATTCAATTATGGCCATCGTTGTTCTTGGTTTGATTGTTTGGGCGCACCATATGTTCACGAGTGGAACTCCACCTTGGATGCGCTTATTTTTTACAATTGCCACCGCATTCATCGCTGTTCCCACCGGAATTAAATTTTTCAATTGGCTCGCCACATTATGGGGAGGAAAAATAAGTTTGAACAGCGCTATTCTCTTCTCCTGCGGATTCATTGTGAATTTCGTGCTCGGAGGGATTACTGGCGTCGCCTTGGCGCAGGTGCCTTTCGATATTCATGTTCATGACACTTACTTCGTCGTAGCCCACTTCCATTACATCGTTTTTGGAGGTTCTGTATTTGTCATTTTTGCCTCGATTTATCACTGGTATCCCAAGTTCACGGGACGGATGCTGAATGAAGATTTGGGCCGCTTTCACTGTGCACTCACGTTCATTGGCTTCAACTTCTGCTTTGGCCCCCAGCACTGGCTTGGGCTCAATGGGATGCCAAGACGTGTAGCCGAATACGACCCCCAGTTCACTTTGATCAATCAGATCAGTTCCGTGGGGGCGTTGCTGATGGCTATCAGCACTCTGCCCTTCCTATGGAATGTGATTCACAGTGCCTTCTATGGAAAAGTCGCCGGAGACAATCCTTGGAATGCACTCACACCGGAATGGCTCACCAGCTCCCCTCCCCCAGTCGAGAACTGGGTGGGAGAAGCACCTCTGGTGAAAGAGCCCTATGGCTATGGCGTCCCCATCAATGAAATCGACCTGTCCGCCACGAGCGGACGTGATCTCTGGAGTAGCGGCAAATGACCAGCACCCTTCCCGTTCAGCCCGACAGTACCGGTAGCTCTGAAACCGAAAGCCCTGAGACCCATGGCCACGCCGTTGAAGAGCATGGGGACTTCCGCATGTTCGGACTAGCCACATTCCTTGTGGCTGACGCAATGACCTTCGCCGGTTTCTTTGCGGCTTATCTCACCTTCAAAGCGGTGAATCCCTTGCCGGATGGCGCCATTTATGAGCTCGAGCTCCCCCTCCCCATCCTCAACACCGTGTTGTTGCTTGTGAGCAGCGCCACATTTCATAAGGCGGGGCAAGCGATTCGCAACAGCGACCATGCGAGGTGTCGGCGATGGCTGCTGATCACAGCATCGTTAGGAATCGCTTTTTTGATCAGTCAGATGGTGGAGTACTTCACGCTCCCCTTTGGACTCACTGACAACCTTTACGCCAGCACTTTCTTTGCGGCGACAGGTTTTCACGGACTTCACGTCACCCTTGGGGCCGTCATGACTTTGATCGTGTGGTGGCAAGCCCGCGAACCCGGTGGACGTGTCACCGCTGAAAATCATTTCCCACTTGAAGCAGCCGAATTGTATTGGCACTTTGTAGATGGAATTTGGGTTGTTCTTTTTGTGATTCTTTATTTGCTCTGATCCCTTGCCGGCATTGAACGTTCAAGCCAAAATTGATATGAATTGAGTTCCAAAATGCTGGTCGGCAAAGAGCTGCTTGACAAAGCCAGATCGCTCAGCAATCGGCCGGAAGACGATATTGCCCGTGGATGTGGATATGTCGGCCCCAGTGGACGACTGCTGAAAAAGAGTTTTTATCGCGCTCTCGTCGAAGCCAAAGCGAAAGCACAAGGATGGCAATTGCCCAAGAGCAGCTCGTCATCCTCAACGGGCACACGGGGGCGCCAAGCGGAGTTTCGAACCCGGGTCCACGGCAATGGAAATTTGCTCATTGGCCACGCCTACACGCGTCAACTCGGCCTGGTTCCGGGTCAAGAGTTTCGAATTGAGCTCCAAAAAGAGTCTGGAGTCATCGTTTTGGTGCAAATCGATCAAGACCAGCCGTTCGAGGCCAACCAATCCACCGATAAGTCAGCAGCGGGTTTGGAATAAGCTTCCTTCGGAGAGTCGATCAACAATCGCTCGGCGTAACGCGCAAGTTGATCCACTTCAAGATTCACACGATCACCTACGGCCAATCCCCGCAGGGTGGTTTCTTGCCATGTGTGCGGAATGACCGCCAATGAAAAAGTCACCCCTTCTGGGCAACAGTCCGCAACGGTGAGACTGATTCCATCCACGGCGATACTCGCTTTCTCACAGACATAACGACCAAATCGCGGCTCCAGCCAACGTATTTCCAGGTGCCAGGACTGGGGCAAAGCCTCCAGGCGAATCACCTCACCTGGAGCGTCAACATGCCCACTCACCAAGTGACCGCCAAGACGATCACTGAGACGGAGCGCAGGCTCCAAATTGACCAATCCGCCTGCTTCTGACTTTCGGCCAAGGGTGGTTCGGCGCAGTGTCTCTTCACTCACATCAGCACGAAAGCCATCGGCGACCAACTCCGCAACCGTGAGGCATACCCCATCCACCGCAACACTGTCGCCCAGCAGGAGGGGCGCAAATGGTGCACAACCCGACACCACCACAGCCCCTGAACGACGCTGAATGGTTCCGACCGACTGCACAAGGCCTGTAAACATCGCCTGCGCGATTCGCTTTAGCCATAATCGGTCAACGTCGAAGCGTCGCCATGGTGGAGATGAGCGTCGCTGGTATCGCTCTCGATGCCGCAAGCCGAAGCCCCATCGTCCTGCTCCGTGATCCAAGTGGACGGCGACAGGTCCCGATTTGGATCGATCAAGCCCAAGCCCACAACATCATGGCGGGGCTCCAAGACACGCCTCCTCCTCGCCCCCTGAGCCATGACCTCATGGCAGCCCTATTGGTGGCAGGAGGCCTGGAATTGGATCGGGTCATCGTGCACGCCATTGAAGACAGCACCTTTCATGCCGTGCTCAAACTTCGTCCCGACTTGGACGACGACGAACTCGAGGACGACGACGACATCGATTTCATCGAAATCGATTCCAGACCCAGCGATGCCATTGCTCTTGCCGTACGGACCGGTAGCAGTATCTGGATGCTGGAAGAGGTGGTCGCTGAAGCATCAATCGCAGTCGATGCCGAAGCCGATGCCGAAGACCAAAGCGCGTTTAGCCGATTTGTCGATGAGCTCAGCCCTGCAGCTCTGGTGCGTCATTTGAACAATCGCGGGGATACGGATGAACCCTCCACAGACACCACGTCTCCACCGACCCCGTGAAACGACGGTGCTTCGGAACTGGGCGTCCCGTCAGCCTGTTCACCCTTGGAACCATGCGGGCCCTCGGTTCTGAGGACCAGATGGCATCGGTTCTTGAAGCCGCGGCCAAGATCGGCATCAATCATCTAGAAACAGCCCCTGCCTACGGGCCAGCAGAGCAGTTTCTCGGACAAGCACTCCAACACTGTTCCACGATTCCGGAAGGTGGATGGGTGACGACCAGCAAGCTCTTGCCAGGTTCAAGCCTTACCGAAGGCCAGCACCAACTCGACGGAATCCTTCAACGGCTGGGCCTCAACACACTCGACAACCTCGCGGTCCATGGCATCAACCGACAAGAGCATTTGGAATGGGCTCTAAGCGGTGATGGCGCCCAACTCCTGGAGTGGGCCGTGTCCAGCGGCCGGGTCATGCAGCTCGGTTTCAGCAGTCATGGAACAACTGACTTGATCGAACAGGCACTCAAAAGCCAGCGATTCGACTTTTGCAGTCTCCATCTGCATCTCTTCGACCCGCAACGCTTACCACTGGCGCGCTGGGCTTTAAATCAAGGCATCGGCGTCATGGCCATTTCGCCAGCCGACAAAGGGGGGCGGCTGCAATCACCCAGCCAAATTCTGAAAGACGATTGTCGACCCATTGACCCGCTAACCCTTGCCTATCGCTTCCTCCTTGCCCAGGGCATATCGACGCTCACCCTGGGAGCAGCCTCCAGCGAAGATCTCACCACCGCTGCTCAATTGGCCCAGGCGGATGGGCCCCTCCAGCAACAAGAGGTGGATGTACTACATCGCCTGGAACAGCGCCAACGGGAGCGCTTGGGCAACGATCTCTGCGGCCAGTGCCGTGCTTGCTTGCCATGCCCCAATCAGGTCCCGATCCCCAATCTCCTTAGGCTGCGCAACCTGACCCTGGGTCATGACCTAATCGAATACAGCCAGGAGCGATACAACCTGATCGGTCGAGCCGGTCACTGGTGGGACACCATTGATGCCTCCGCTTGTGGGAGTTGTGGCGAGTGTCTACCGCGCTGTCCCCATGGGCTGAACATTCCTCAACTTCTAGCGGACACCCATGCGCGACTGATTGCGGCACCGCGTAGACGGTTATGGAGCTGATGCTCGCCAACGTTCACCCAAGCTGATGCGCTGCTCAGGGCTCAAGGGTGGAAGCGACCAACAACGGTTCCAAAGGTCTTCCGGGGGAAGCACCAAAGAACGCCATCGTTCTGGGAGCCTTAAACGATCAGCATTGAGAACTGACGTTGGCAGAGCAGCCCGCCAACCATCCTGAAGAAGTCGACGGCGCATGGGTTTACGCCATGCCTGTTGAACCCATTCTTGAGGAAGAGGCTCTTGCGTGTCCTTCGGCCTAGCGAGAACAGTCCAATGCAACGGTGCACCCTGATGGGGAAAAATCACGTCCATTCGGGGATCTCGTCTCAGTAAGGACAAACAGCGTTGCAACGGCAAAATCACCACCTTGGCTGACCCCTTCAGCAA
The DNA here is from genome assembly GCA_963990675.1 of uncultured Synechococcus sp. Taxonomy (GTDB): domain Bacteria; phylum Cyanobacteriota; class Cyanobacteriia; order PCC-6307; family Cyanobiaceae; genus Parasynechococcus. The sequence goes on along the minus strand of CAXDNN010000002.1, from coordinate 19,387 downwards.
CCAATTCACCGCTTGACGATCATCAAAGGTGAGCGCTTGGCGACGCAAACGCCGCAACGCATCCGGTTGATCAAGGTGATCGGCCAGGTCAATCAACACCCTGGGACTGGCAGGAAACACAATTTGGCCCTGCAGTTGAGGGTCCAATAACAGCTGCCATCCCAACGACTTGATCGCATCCACTCGAGCGTTCCGCCGCACCAGAAGCACCCAAGGACTCACGCCAACCGGCAGCACTTTTGCTGCCAAAGGACCCAGAGTTTCCAGAAATCGCAGCGCTAACGGATCGAGCTGATTGCGTAACGGAGCAGCCTCAATCGGCTGCAAAGCGACGGTCAAAAGAGTGCTGAGCCAACCATCCGTACAGGTCAGTAAATCAGCCTGGGCCAAATCCGCCTGGGTCCACTGATCAAGGTCCTTGGCAGACGTGAGCTGCCAAGGGTCCGGCAACTCCATCGTCCAGGTTTTGGGTAAGACGCCTGCTGGAGCCAACAACCGGGGCTTCACACCGCCAGCGCGACACCCGGCCAAGCTGATCAACCCAGCTCCTCCGATCATCTGCAGGAGATGACGGCGACGAATTCCGCGAGACGGATGGACAGGCAGCGTCATGAATTCGACGTTACGGGGCGACCCAAGAGTTGGTCCATCGCTTGGTCGCAGTCATGCACCAACACACGCCGACTGATCCCCTTCAGCTGAGCCAGAAGCAACAACGCACCAGCCCCAACCCCTTCCTTCACGTATCCCAACTCATAGTCACGCAGGGCCTGATGGGCACTGTGATCGAAATGAACACCGGAGGCGAGCACAGCAAGCGATGCACCAAACCGTGTGCCGATGGCATCGACAAGACGATCCAGTGGGGAAATCCCGCCGGCGCTAGCCCCTTCATCAGCAAGCCAGGCCGTTGTGCCAACAAGAACCTGACGCAATAACGATGCACCAGCCAATGTTGGAAGAGCATGCAGAGCCAACGCCAAAACGGCCAACATTTGACTACCGCCCCCTAAGAGCACCGGTTGCTGCGATCGAACAGCCCCCACGAGTAGTCCCGTCGCCACCACCTGAAACGGATCCCCAACCGCTGCCAACACGGCTTCTGCACTGCAACCTTCCATCAAGCCAGCCTTCTGCAGTCCCTGCGCGACCAACGCGGATTTCAGGCGTTGGGGCGGTTGACGGGCACTACCGCTGATCAAATCACCAACCTCAAACCCCAAAGCGGTGAGAACGGCCTGGGCGGTGGTCGTTCCCCCTGGGACACATTCCGCCAGCACCAGCGGACGCTGCAGGCCGGCACCCAGTTGTTCGCCTTGCCGCCAAAGATGGTTCACTCGGTCCAGTGGCATCGCAGCACCAGACGACAAGCAGTCAGCCGGACCGAGGTCTGAAGATTCCAATCGCACATGATCGAAATCTGGCTGGCGCATCAAACCCATGGCAGCAACCTGAGGTTGCAAACCCAAGCGAGCGGCCACAGCGTGACTCAGCAAAGCCGGCGAAACACCTGCGGGGAGCGTCGGCAACGGCCAACGTGGAGCCACCAATGGACCCTTCAATAACAATTCGGCATCGGCCAAAGCCGTCGTCCGGCGGGCGGCAGCGGTCGCGCCTGCTGCGGAAATCCCCTCCTGTTCAGCTGTTCGCGTCGCAGCCAACAACAGCAACAAATCAGGAACCACGTCCTGATCCACCCAGGGCTGCATTGCGGCCATTGAATCAGCGGCATCAGCTAGCTGACCCACACGCCGGCACCCTTCAGGCCATGGACGCCCGTTAGAGGGGGTCAAGGGCAACAAGGGCATGCAACAGGGGGGGTGGCTCGGGAATCGGCGAGCGCAATCGCGGGAAAATCCAAAAGGCCAGCGCATGGAGGGACAGCACGTAAATCACCTCCTGAACCACCACCAAAGTGAAGGCCATGAATTGAACCTGCGTTAAATCGGGAGTTAACGGGAGATGCAGCAAGGCGATCAAACGATCCAAGATTCCAGCCCCCGCACGCGTAATTACAACCCAAAGGTTTTCTCCCACGAGAAGGGACAACACCACAACACGCACTAAAAAACCAACGGTTCCGAGCACGACTCCCACGCTCCAACTCAACCACCAACTCCATCCTCGACACCAACTCCAACCCAGCCATAACGCCAACAGTCCATAGGGGAACAGCAACAGAGGTCCACGGACTGGACCCATGAGCGCCGTGAGCAGAAGCACGGCCAAGAGCAGCCCTTCAGCCCCAGACCGACCCCCACGACGCAACTGAAGAAGGGTGAGAGGGAGTGGAAGAGCCAAACGAAACAGAGCTCCACCGACAGGGAGGTAGTACAAGGCCAACCAAATCAGGCCTGTAGTTGCAGCGAGATAAGCCCCTTCCACTAACCGCAAAGCTTGCTGACGGCTGAGGGGCTGTGGATCCAAAGTCATGGTTGGATCCGCTCGATGCGTTCAACAGCAAAACTCACATCCGCGTTCCGCAGCACCCGCGTGACGGCCTCCGCAGGAGCAGCCGGGTCCGCTCCGGAGAGCCGAATCGTGATCCGATAAGGCTCCTGGGGCTGATTGGAGGTTGGGGAATTGGATTGTGTTGGATTGACGCGTGTTGGGTTAGAGGGTGTTGGGACGGATGCTGTGGGAGCGATTGATGGATTATTGCCCTGGTCCAACTCACCATCGGGATCATCAAGATCAGACCGATCGGCTGCGGGGCTTGCAGAGTCCTCACGTTTCGAGCCCATGGAAATGGCCTCTTCCGATCGAGCCGATGGCGTCTCAACAACTGTTTCCGGCACACCAAAACTCGTCTCCAACCGGTCTGCCAACGGAGTCCCGGCACACCCCTGGAGCAACACCAAAGGGACCAACCACGTCAGGCGCTGCAGCATCAGCTATTTCCCGGCTTAATCACCCGCACCGCACTCGCCCGAAGTCGACCCGTTTTTGTTGTAGCGGGAGCCTTTTTCGCTGCAGGTTTCTTCGCTGCAGGCTTCTTCGCTGCCGGTTTCTTCGCCGTTGATTTGCGGCTCGCCTTCTTGGCTGATGCCTTTGCTGCCAGCAGTTCGACAGCTTCTTCAAGGCTGACGTCTTCAGCGCCCTTGCCTTCCGGCAGAGACGCATTCACCTTGCCCTGCTTGACATACAAGCCATAGGGGCCGTCATAGACCTGAACGGTCTCCTCACTTCCCTCAGGCTTACCCAAATCTTTCAGGGCTGTCCGTCCGCCGCGGCCGCGTTTGGGCATGGCCAGGAGCTCCAAAGCCCTGGACAGACCAACCATCAACACGTCGTCTTCCCCCTTTAAAGAGCGGTAATCCTTCTCGCTTTTTCCCTTGTCCCAAACAACGTAGGGGCCAAAACGACCCAAGCCAGCCTGGATACGACCGCCGTCAGGATGTTCTCCCAAAAGTCGCGGCAACCGCAAAAGCCCCAAGGCATCATCGAGCTTGAGATCTTCAGGTTTCACCCCTTTTGGCAGTGAGGCTCGTTTGGGCTTGGGATTCTCATCACTGACCTGACCGCGCTGGACATAGGGGCCGTATTGGCCAAACAGCAGATAGACCAAGTCGCCCGTTTCTGGATCTTCCCCAAGAGCCTCAGGTCCATCCGCTTTCTGTTTGAGGATCAATTCCGCTTGATCTTGATCAAGATCTGCTGGGGTGATCTCACGCGGGAGCGTTGCCTTAATCAACTCCTCCTCTCCGTCATCACTCACACGCTTCGACTCGAGATAGGCACCAAATCGACCAATGCGAACAACACAGGTCAGTCCTTCCAAATCAATCGTTCGCGAGGCGCCTGGGTCGATGTCCCCCTCCCGCTGTTGCACTTGGGTTTCAAGGCCCTGTTCGCCCTTGTAAAAACCTTCGAGGTAAGGAAGCCACTGCACTTTGCCGTGGGAGATCTCATCGAGAGTGTTCTCCATCCGAGCCGTGAAGCTGGTATCAACCAGGTCGGGGAAATGCTCTTCAAGCAGGGCTGTCACAGCAAAAGCTGTAAAGCTTGGAGTTAAGGCATTGCCTTGAATCGTTGCGTAGCCACGATCCACGATGGTGCCAATGATCGAGGCGTAGGTGGATGGCCGTCCAATGCCCTCTTTTTCCAACATTTTCACCAAGGACGCCTCGCTAAATCGAGCGGGGGGCTGGGTTTGATGTCCCAAGGCATCCACGTCTTTCGGCTTGGGCTTATCCCCGATCGCCAGGGACGGCAGCAGCACCTCCTGCCCCTCTAAGGCAGCGTCGGGATCATCACTTCCCTCGACATAGGCGCGGAAAAATCCAGGGAAGTCGATGCGCTTTCCATTGGCTCGAAAACTGGCATCCGCCGAGCTCAAATCCACGGAGAGCATCGTGAGCCTTGCCTCAGCCATCTGGCTGGCGACAGTTCGTTTCCAAATCAACTCATACAAGGCCAGATCACGACCATCAAGACCGGTATCTCCGGGTGTGCGGAAGCTTTCTCCCGCAGGACGAATCGCCTCATGCGCTTCTTGGGCATTGCGTGCCTTCGTGCTGAATTGACGCGGCCCTGGACTCAGATACTCCTTGCCATAGAGGCCTTGGACACAGGTTCTTGATGCACTAATCGCCTGATCGGATAGATGGACGGAATCCGTCCGCATGTAGGTGATAAACCCGCGCTCATAAAGGCCCTGGGCACAACGCATTGTTTCCCGCGCAGAGAGGCGCAACTTGCGGTTGGACTCCTGCTGAAGCGTGCTCGTCGTGAACGGAGGAACCGGCTTACGCACGGTCGGCTTTTCTTCCACCGCATCCACCGTCCAAGGACTCTGCTGAACCTTGTCGGCCAACGCCCTGGCCTCACTTTCTTGGAGCAATTGCACATTGGCTCCAGATTTCAAGCCACCGGTGCTCTCGTCGAAGTCATTACCGCTGGCAATGCGTCGTCCGGCCACGTGGGTGAGTTTCGCTTCAAATCCTCGACCGTCCTGCTCCAACTTGGCTTTTAAATCCCAATAGCTGCCACTGCAGAAGGCCCGTCGAGCCCGTTCGCGTTGCACCAGAAGACGCACCGAAACGGATTGAACCCGACCAGCAGAAAGGCCCCACGCCACTTTTTTCCAAAGCAGTGGCGACAGGGTGTACCCGACGAGCCGATCCAAAATGCGACGGGTCTCCTGGGCGTGCACCAGCTCCATGTCGAGGTCTCTGGTCTGGTCCAGCGCCTTGCCAATGGCTTCTTTGGTGATCTCGTGAAAGACCATGCGCTTCACGGGCACCTTGGGCGCCAAGAGCTGCAGCAGATGCCAGCTAATGCTTTCCCCCTCTCGGTCTTCATCCGTCGCCAGGAGCAACTGATCGGCGCCCTTTAAAGCATCTTTTAATTCACGAACAATTTTCTTTTTGTCCTTCGGGACCACGTACAACGGCTCGAATTCAGCCTCGGTGTTAACCCCGAGGTTGGCCCATTTTTGGCCCTTGGCAGCGGCAGGAATCTCGCTGGCGTTATTCGGCAAATCCCGGACGTGGCCCATGGATGCCTCGACCTTGAATCCCTTCGGAAGGAAGCCGCGAATGGTGCGGGCCTTCGTAGGGCTTTCAACGATGACGAGGGTGTGCGCCACAGGCGGCCAATAAACCGATCACCTTCTTTATCGCACCGCGGAACGTTCTGCACATCCAATCGGACTGGATGGGCGCCGCTACAGTCGACCGAGCGCAACGAAATTCAGGCCGTCATGCCCGAGATGGGTGCTCTTCTCCTCGCCACCCAGGCCATGGCCGCCCCTGGTGAGTTGCTGAACCTTTCCCTGAACGCCTCGGCAGTGCTGCCGGAGGGGGCCGTTCTTTTAGCGATGATCGCCACACTGTTGGTGGATCTTGCCGGCGAAAAGGTTGCTGCACGCTGGGTTCCACCCATTTGTTACCTCGGGCTAGGCAGTGCCCTTGTCCTGCTCGCATTCCAATGGGATGCCCCCTTGGAGCCCTCCTTCCTGGGGGCGTTCTTAGCGGACAACCTCGCCGTTGCCTTCCGCGCTGTCATTGCCACATCAACGCTGCTGTCACTGCTGATTAGCTGGCGATACGCCGAAAAAAGTGGAACTCCTGTTGGTGAATACGCCGCAATTCTCCTAGCGGCGACCCTCGGAGCGATGCTCCTTTGCGGGGCAACGGATCTGGTCAGCATCTTCATCTCGCTTGAGACCCTGTCTGTCGCGAGTTACTTGCTGTCGGGGTACATGAAACGGGATGCCCGCAGCTCGGAGGCGGCGCTCAAATATCTCCTCGTTGGCTCAGCAGCAGCAGCAGTATTTCTTTACGGAGCCTCACTGCTCTACGGACTGAGCGGCAGCACCAGCCTCGAGTTGATTGGCCTCGCCTTACAAACCAGCACCACGCCACTCGCAGCCCTGTCGTTGGTTTTTGTGCTGGCGACTGTGGCCTTCAAAATCGCAGCGGTTCCCTTTCACCAGTGGACGCCAGACGTTTACGAAGGCTCACCGACTCCAGTGGTGGCCTTCCTATCGGTGGGCTCGAAAGCCGCAGGTTTCGCCCTGGCCTTGCGCATTTTGGTGGGATGCTTTGGAGCCTTCGACGACCAGTGGAAGCTCCTGTTCACGGTCCTTGCTGTGCTGAGCATGACCTTGGGCAACGTCGTCGCGTTGGCGCAAACCTCGATGAAGCGAATGCTGGCCTACAGCTCAATTGGCCAAGCTGGATTCGTGATGATCGGCATGGTGTGTGGAACCGAAGATGGTTTCGCTGCCATGGTTTTGTATATGGCCGCTTATCTATTCATGAACCTTGGTGCATTTGCGTGCATCATCCTGTTCTCGATTCGAACTGGTAGCGACCGAATTTCGGATTATGCAGGCCTCTATCAGAAAGATCCTTTGATCACGCTTGGGCTGAGTCTTTGCCTGTTATCCCTTGGAGGAATCCCTCCAATGCTGGGATTCTTTGGAAAAATTTATCTCTTCTTTGCAGGCTGGGCGAATCACGAATACCTGCTTGTTGTTGTCGGACTGATTACCTCCGTTATCTCTATTTACTACTACATTTCCGTCATCAAGATGATGGTTGTGAAAGAGCCCCATGAGGCATCCGATGTTGTTAAAAATTATCCAGAGGTCGATTGGTCACTGATGGGAATGCAGCCCCTCCGTGTTGCCTTAATCGGTTGTGTTGGCGTCACCGCCATTGGTGGAATTCTCTCCAATCCACTCTTTCAATGGGCAAACGACGCTGTCTCTGAAACGCCTCTGCTCCAACAGGCCATCGCCCTAGCTGGAGAGAGGGGTCTTGGCTGAGGCTGATCCAAAACCAATTGCTGAGCTTCGCGGTGTCAGCAAAATTTATGGTTCTGGCGACTTAGCGGTTAAAGCTCTCGATCAGCTCGACCTTGTCATTCGAGAAGGGGACTACTTGGCCGTGATGGGTGCCAGTGGATCTGGAAAGAGCACGGCCATGAATATTCTCGGCTGCCTCGACCGCCCGACTCAAGGGAGTTATCGACTCAATGACAAGGCGATTGATCAATTGGATGACGATGCTTTAGCGGACGTTCGAAACCGCTCGTTGGGGTTTGTCTTCCAGCAATTTCACCTTCTTCCCAATGCAACGGCCATGGACAACGTGATGTTGCCGATGATCTATGCCGGCATCGAACCAGAGGAGCGTCGAGCACGGGCACGATCCGCCCTGGAGAGGGTTGGACTGGGACAACGCTTGGACAACCGCCCAAACCAACTCTCAGGGGGCCAACAGCAACGGGTAGCCATTGCACGGGCCATCATCAATCAGCCCAGCTTGCTCTTGGCCGATGAACCAACGGGCGCTCTTGATTCCCAAACCACGAGGGAAGTTCTGGAGTTATTCGATGAGCTGCATCAACAGGGAATCACTCTTGTGCTCGTCACCCATGAAGACGACGTGGCTGCCCGAGCACGACAAATCGCTCGCTTTCAGGATGGTCGAATCCTTGAAATCAACACACCAAATCGGGACTTAGATCACTCCGGTTTCGATCACTCCATGGGAGCAATCTGAGCAGCACAGCATGCCAATCGATGGATAAAGCGATGCAGAAATCAACTGGTGCACCACTCGCTGTGGCGATCGTTGAGGACGATCCCCGCATCCAACAACTGTTGCTTGCAGAGATCCAAGATGAAGGCCACAACGGGGTGATCTTCAACTCAGCCGAAGAGTTTCTCAACAACTCCATTGCGCAACCATTTGATCTTGTTTTGCTTGATTTGATGCTCCCCGGCATCGATTGAGTGGATTGCTTGAAACAAATTCAAAACAACGCCGTTCATGCATCTCCCCCTCGGGTGGTGATCGTGACAGCTCTCAATGACGCGGAAAAAAAGCAGCAAGCCCTGAGCAACGGCGCCGAAGATTATGTGCTCAAACCTGATCTTTTTGAGCGTCTACCGGAACTGCTCAATCCCTCGCAGCGGGGCTAATGGGCAGCGTTAGCAACGCTGTCGTGAGGGATCCATCCATCACAGCGCTTTGATCAAGGATCAATGTGCCCTGCCAGGCCACAACCAATTCACGGGCTAACGCCAATCCAAGACCAGCTCCCTCCACCTGACGGCCATCGCGACGAAGCCTTCCCCGAACAAAAGGATTCAGCCAACTCTTGAGCATCGATTCCGAGACGGGATCACCGGTTCCATAGTTTTCGATTGCAATCTGAACACAGCGCTGTTGGTCCAATCGGCGCAACTGAAGCTGAATTGGATGGGCCCCATCTCCATGACGTAGGGCGTTGTCCAACAAAAGATCCAACACCAAGATCAGGGCGTTGGGATCCACACCCACCACGCAGGGAGTGATCTCCAGTTGCTCCAACCCATGGAGGCTGATGGCCTGCTCTTCCAACGCCTCAGACCAACGCTTTAGAAGCGAGAGGAGATCATGCTCGCCAAACGCAAGCAATGCTGGATCCACCTTGAGGCGGGCTAACAGCGAGAGATGCTCGATCAACCGACGAATGCGATCCACCTCCTCCCCCACCATCGCCAAGCGAGATCGTGCCCCTGATGGCAGACCTTTGAGGCGTGACAACCGCTTAAGATTGCCATTCACAATCGCGAGCGGCGTGCGGAGTTCGTGGGTGAGATCCGTCATAAATCTCTGCTGCTGACTCAACGCCTGCTCATCAGGACTGAGATCACGAAACGTGAGCAGTAAAAATTGGGCCTGAATTAATTCGACCGGGCGCCAGCGAAGCCAAAGCGAAGCAGATTGACCACCGTCGTTGAACGCAATGCGGCATCGAACTTCACCAGAGGCATTGGGGAGGGAATGACGACGATCCAGCAAGACCGCCATGGACTTGGCATCAACCTGTTCAGGTATTAGCGCCATGAGGTCCTCCAACTTGCGATTCGCCAGCTGGATGGGGACTCCACCGAGCAGCAACTCAGCCGCGGCCTGATTGGCCCAGTGAACCTGACGTTGTGCATCAACGATCAACATGGCTTCTGTCGCTGCATCGAACGCCACTTGAAGCATTCCAAGGGACTGACGAAGCTGCTGAATTAATGCGTTGTCGCTTGGATTCGCGGACTGACTCACATCGGCGGCCTGATCAATTTATGGAAACGACTGGACGCAGTGTGGCCGCGAATGACCAACTCCCATCCTCTTTTTTCTCAGCAACAATGAAATGTTCGCTATCGATAGCTCGACCATCGCTGCAATACGTTGCCAGTTTTAAAGGGTGATTTAAGACCTTGGAAACCTCCGTCAGCTTGAACCGTGCAAATCCTGCGTGATGGGAATCTCGAAAACTCGGAGGAAGAATGAGTCCTAATGACTCACCAATCAGCTGATCATCCCTCCAGCCATAGACCTCATGGAAGCGATGATTGATTTCTTGCACAATTCCCGCGGAGTCAGCCCGAACAAAGGGCAAATTTTCTTGCTCTCGTAAAACCTGAATCCGCTGCTCCGTCCAAACCTCTTGGCTCGACATCACACCCTTGCAATGACACTAAATCTAGGCGGAATGTCGACCGAGACCCCTTCTCGGGTCTAGTGTCGACTCTGATTCCTTGGATCGGATGTCGTTGGAAACAAAACCTCGACTCCGCGTCCTCGTTGTTGATGACGAGCAGAAGCTGACGGACTTGCTTCGCCTGGAGCTCGACGTTGAGGGCTATGACGTCTTCGTTGCTGGCGACGGAGCCAGTGGACTCATCCAAAGCCAGACCAATCCAACCCCAGACCTCATCATTCTCGACTGGAATCTTCCGGACTTCAGTGGGATCGATATTTGTCAACGCATTCGCGCCCACGGTGTGACCACACCCATCTTGATGCTCACCGGGCATGACGAGGTCACTGATCGCGTGAAGGCCCTGGATGCAGGGGTTGATGATTACCTAATCAAACCATTTTCCATTGATGAATTGATGGCACGTTTACGCGCCATGCATCGACGAATGGCAGCCTTCGCGAGCCAATCTGAAGATGGATCTGGACAGACAGAACATCTTCAAATAGCCGACTTGAGCATAAATACACGCACCCGCGATGTTCAACGTGGGGGAACATCTATTCATTTGTCTGTTAAAGAGTACGACCTTCTGAACTTCCTAATGCGGCGTTCGGGTCGAGTTCTCGAGCGCCAAGAAATTATGCGTGGCGTTTGGGGAGAAAACTTTTTTGGTGACGACAATCTGCTTGATGTGTATATCCGCTACCTAAGACAGAAAATCGAAATCGACAAAAAACTTACTTTAATTCACACCATCCGTGGTGTGGGATTTATTTTACGAGCTCAAGAAGCCTCCTAGAAGTTAATCATAGCGCATCAGATTCTCCATGAACTGAGACATCAAAAGTGCCACTGGGTCCTCTCCAGGTTCGATGAATCCCGCCAAGTCAAACTCTCCGGGATCCACGGAATACCAAGACTGTCCGGACGGCAGGCGAAGTTCAAAGTGCAAATGCGGACCTGTGCTCAAGCCGGTGCTTCCGACTCGTCCAATCACATCGCCCTGTTGCACCGATTGACCAGCCTTCACATAAAACTCTGAAAGATGGCCATACAGGGTTCGGCGCCTTGGCTCACGATGCTCCAACTCAATGGCAAGGCCATAGCCACCGGCCAAGCCACTGCTCAAGACGGTGCCCGATAGTGCGGCCACCACTGGGGCACCCTCGGGGGCAGCAAAGTCTCGACCGGAATGCATCAACCAGCTCCCCAGCAAGGGGTGAAGCCGCCAACCAAACCCACTACTCGTAAAGGCCTGTCCAACCACTGGAAATAACAAGGCTCGATTGCCATTCCCCTGCACGGGCAAAGGTCGGGGCGTCACGGCAAAAACAGACTCCAAACGGAACCCTCCCCGTCCACCGGCCAGCAATGTCGATACCGGAACCCGGACAGGCTGGAATCGGGAGCGCTGAAACGTCACCCGCGGGCCCCCCGTTCGTGTGACCACGCCTGACGCACACTCCTGTCGGGACAGTGCTCCACGTCGACAAGCCTCCGATCGATAGTCAGGTCGAATCGGCACACCGACTCGACCGGCCTCCAAGCCCAGCCGCTCTTGCGGTGTGATCACCCGTTGCCGTTCCAAGTCGTCGAGAGACTGATCAAAACCCAGCGGTGGCTGCGGAAGCGGACCAGGAACATTGAGCAACCAAATCAGCGGAAACCAGTGCAGCACTCGAACAGAGATGGGCATCGGTGTCTGAAGTGTATGGAGCAGCGGCACTCATCAAGACCAACGACGCCACTCCTCGGTTCGGGTCCCATGACGAAGTTGCAGCGCTCCATCCGAGGCCACACCAGAAATCATCCAGATCCGACCATCTCTGGGATGTTGAATTTGCTTTGCCCAAAGCAGCCTTTTCAAGGTTGGTAGGCACCAGCTGCCATCACCTCCGATCCGTTGGCAACGATCAAGGGCAAGTAGGGCCTCTGCCGTCCAATGGGCTGGGTCAAGGAAACCCACGCGGTCGAGCTGATCAAGAGCAATGCCCTCGATGGGCACTGGATTGCAAAGGTTGAGACCCAAGCCAATGCGAAGCACGCGCACCGTCGATCCGCGCTGGACGACGCTTGGCAGCAAACCCGCCAACTTTCTGCCATACAACACAAGATCGTTAGGCCATTTGATCCGGACCGGAAGGCCATGGCGCTCCAATCGTTCCGCGAACGACACCGCCACTGCTAATCCCAAGAGGCCAGCACGGCCTGATCCCTCCCCCTGCCAAGGAAGAGCCGCACTGAGCCAAACACCGCCCGGCGGTGATGACCATCGTCGTCCCCACTGGCCCGTGCCCCAACGTTGGTGAGCTGCCACCACAGCCCAGGGCTGAGCAAGCTCAACCGGCCCTTTCAACCAACGACTCAGCAGCACTTCCGTGCTGCTACACACCGGAACGGAGCGAAGCAACCAGGGCTGAACAGCAGCTCCCGCCATCCGGCGGTAATGCCACATCAGTCGACCACCACGGCGGCCGGGACGACAGGTCTCATTCATCCAAAGCATCCATCAATCGCTGGGCCGCCAGTTCGAGTTCGTCGACTGGTCGCACCAGCGCCATTCGCAACCAATCGCGGCCCGTGGCACCAAAACCAGAGCCTGGCGTTAGGGCAACACCACTGCGCTGCAGCAATTCCGACGCGGTTTGTTCATCAGACCAACCGCGGGTCAGGGCCGCTGCAGGGAGGGGCATCCAGAGATACATCGCCATATCTGGCATGGCGATGTTCCATCCCCGATGGGAGAGCAAACGCACAACACGATCACGACGCTCCCGAAAAATCGGATGCAACTGCTTCGGCCAATGCGGAAACTCTTGCAAAGCCTGAATTCCCCCCTGCTGCAACGCGAGCGACTGATTGAAATCAATGACGGCCTTCGTTTGCCGTAACGCTGCGATCAGCGGTGCGGCTCCGACCGCGAAACCGAGACGTAAACCGCCCAGACACCAACCCTTCGACAAGGAGAAAAATTCAACGCCCCAATCCCGCCAACCGGGAGCCTGCAACAAGCTAGGGGCCATACCCTCGAGGGCAAGATCCACATAGGGATTGTCGTGGGCAATCACGAGCTGATGCCGCATCCCGACCCCCATGATTCGATTCAAATCCTCTTGATTACCCACGCGAGCAGTTGGATTGTGGGGATAACCAAGAACAAACAACTTCAACTGATCCCACTGCGACGCCTGAAGGCTTTGCAGATCTGGCCGCCAGTTCTGGTCTGGGGAGAGAGGAAGCCTCTGCACCGCCGCTCCCGCTAAGTGCAGCCCCCCTGAATGCGACGGATAACAGGGATCAAGATGGAGGGCCGCATCTCCATGATCAAGAACGGCAAGCGGCAGATGAGCCGTGCCTTCCTGAGATCCCACGAGGAGTTGAACTTCTCGGTCGGGGTCGACAACAACCCCAAAACGCTGCCGACACCAATCCGCAACAGCTCGATGAAAGGGTTTAACTCCTGCTTGGAGGCAGTAGCTCGTGCTCGAGGGCTGGAGAACGGCAGAGGCTATCGACTGCAGCACCTCCTTCGGTGGAGCCAGATCGGAAGATCCGATTGAAAGATCAATCAGCGCTGGTCCACCTTGTTGTGAGATCGTCTCTCTATACGTTTGCTTGGCAGCATCGCTTCGAGCGAAAACACCACTGCCAAGCGCATTCAACCGTTTAGAGGTTGGCATCCAGGAAGGCCTGAAGTTGGGGCTTAGCAATCGCCCCTTCGTGCCGAGCCACGAGCTTCCCGTCACGGAACAGAATCAACGTGGGAATGCCCTGAACCTGATAGGCATCTCGCGTTGAGGGATTTCCATCAACTTCAATCTTTCCCACCCTCAGCTGGTTGCCATAGGTTTCAGCCGCCCAAGTCATCAGGGGAGCAATAAGCCGACAAGGGCCACACCAGGGGGCCCAAAAATCGACCAGGACGGAGCCGGAAGCGTTCAAGACCTCCGTTTCAAAACCGGCATCCGTGAAATCAACAACAGAGGGCGCCAAGACAAATCGGTGACTCCACCAATGTTATGGAGATCCACGGAAAAAACCGTGCAAATCAGAGCTTGTCGATGGAACGTTTCAGATCCTCCAAGTCAGCATCGACTTCTTCCACTTGCACCGGCTTGACCTGGTCTGAAACCTCGGCCGCTGGAAGGGCTACCGCCTCCGGTCCCCCTTTGAGTTGGTTTCGCAGAGCTTCCAGATCATCGTCCACATCATTGCCACCCTCTAAGGCTGCGAACTGACTCTCAAGATCCGTCCCGGCCAGCTCGGCCGCAGCTTGCCCCGTGGCTTCCATCGCCTCAACTTTCTCCTCCATCCGCTCAAAGGCAGCCATGGCTGAATTGGTGCCGATGCTTCCAACCGCACTTTGAAGTTGCTGCTGGGCCTGAGCCGCCTGGGCGCGGGCCTTGAGCATGTCTTTTTTGGTCTTGGCTTCGGCAATTTTTCCCTCCAAAGCGACAAGACTTTTTTTAAGGGTGTCCACCTGACCGACCTGGGACTGGACTTGTGCCCCCAAAGACGTGGCCGTTTCTTGAAAAGTCTTGCGTCGGGTTAACGCCTCACGCGCCAAGTCTTCCTCACCTTTTTTCAACGCAAGCTCGGCCCGCTCATACCAAGTTTTCGATTGGGCTTCAGCCTGTTCCGCTTGGTTACTGAGGCGCTTTTGACTCGCGATCGCCAAAGCAACCGCTTGTCGCAATTTGACCAAATCGGACTGCATATCTGCGACCGACTGATCAAGGATCTTGACCGGATCCTCCATGCCACTGACAGCGGCGTTGGCATTGGCACGAACCAGTCTGCTCAGCCGATCGAAGAAACCCATTACACAGAGGAGGATCCGGCTGGAGGTTAGCGAGGTCTCACGCATTTCTCTGCCTATGGTCTTGGTATGGCAGTTGCCCCCGATTCCCAGCGTCGACGTCTCCCTGGTTTGGAGTTGCTGCAGTCGCCCCAGAGAAAGAGTCCGGAGCAACTCAAAAACTGCCTGGGTTCACTGCAACGGGACTGGCGACGTGATGACCACTTGGCGGCCCTTTGGCAGGACTGGCCGTCGATTGCTGGAGAGCGCCTTGCACCCCACTGCCGACCCCTGGCACTTCAGCGCGGCATCCTCACCGTCGGTGCCAGTCATCCCCAATGGCGACAGGCTCTCCTGTACAACCGTCCCCAACTCTTGAGCGCACTCACCAGAGCTGGCCATGCCATTCGGGATTTACGCATCCAACAACACCACGCCATCGCTTCGCCCCAACTTGAGAACGAAGCCACCATTTGGGCGCGACACCCAAGTCGAATCGATGTCCACGGCATGGGTACATGCCCCAGTTGTCAGAGACCGGCCCCAAATGGAGAAATCAAGTTGTGGGAGCACTGCGGGTTTTGCCACCGTCAAACCCTTGCTCAACAATCCACTGATCCCCTCGATCAGGATCAAAATCGCTCAGGTCTCGGCTGACGCCAGTCCGGATCGACTCCATCAGCTTTCAACGCATCAGCGCGCTGTTCCAATCGTTTTCGATCAAGCCGCCACAGGTTATAGATCCCAAATCGACCGAGATCAATCGGTCTAAGACCACGCCAATGGTCTTGAGAAGACGTCCCCTGATCGATGGCGACCAAGACGGTGTCGGACGCATCTTTGGTTCCAAGGGGAAGCCCAACCCAGCCGCGGCGCTGTTCGTTGGCCAATCGATCCGCCAAGTTCACTAAGGCTCCATCAGAACGCCCCTCAAACACAATCACCTGGCCTGTATGAAAATGAAGTGATGGCTTCATCGCACCCACCATCGCCAGGGGTTCGCCTGGACGGTGTTGCTTTTCCATCTGTTCCGCCACTTGCCTGACCGGAACCTGACGGAGTTGATCCGCCAGTTCCGCAATCGGAATCAAGGCGCTGACGTGAAACAAGAGCATTGGGATTTGCATGCTCAGCAAGCCGATCGACGCTGATTTGCGCTGAATCAAAACCACAGCGCCTAACACCGCAGCGAAACTGAACCAAAGCGCTGCTCGCCACACCAAGCCGCTACCCAAGAGGTCGGAGGCGAGGCTGGGCATCTCGGGATCACGAATCCAGACAACCCAAACCGGCGACAACCAAAAAATGACAGCCAAGCCAGTCACCAGTCCGATCGAAGCGGCCCAAGCCCAAAGCTGCAAACGGTCCCGACGGGTCGTCGCCATTCCGATCAGAAGCGCTGCCGCCGGAGTGGCCGGCAGCCAGTAACTAGGAAGCTTGGTGGCTGCTGCAGTGAACAACAGCAACACCGCCACTAACCAACAGGACGCAAATTGCTGAAGCGAGTGTTCAGGAGGCACCCGCCATCGCGGCACCCGTGCCAACCCAAGCAGAAGGAGAGGCGTTAAGGGCAGCGCCGCCACCACCATCACCGGCCCGAAAAACCACCACGGCTGGAGATGATCATTCACAACTGTCGTGAAGCGCTGGAGGTTGTGATATCCAAAAAAACTGTCCCAAAAGGCTTGGCCCTCCACCAAAAGTTCCAGCGCGTACCAAGGAAGACTGATCAGGGCTGTCATCAACAAACCGGGCAGCGGCCGTAAGCGTCTCCAAGGGGTTTGCAGATCGCGTCGTAAGGCACTGAACAAAAGCAACGCCAAACCGGACAAGACCACGGCCACAGGTCCTTTCACCAGCACCGCGAACCCAAGAACAATCCATGCCGGCCACCAGGACATTTGGCTTGGATCGGCAAATCGCCGCCACTGCAACAGCAAGCTGACCCCTAGCAATCCACACAACAACGAATCACTAACGGCCGTCCGACTCCACACCAAGACAAGGGGAGACAACCCAAACGCAAGAGCTGCGATCACAGCTGTCGACCTCGGCCGCTGATCGTCTGGCTGAGGCCAACGCAGCAGGGTGTCGGCAAGGGTGAACATCATCGCGATCGCAGCCAGAGCCGATGGCAACCGCGCCGCCCAACTCCCAAGCGGATCCCAGAAATCACGCGCAGGCAAGGAATAGCCAAGCCCCATTAGCCAATACACAAGAGGCGGCTTGTCGTATCGCGGCAAACCATTCACCCGTGGGGTCAGCCAATCCCCCGTTTCGGCCATGGCACGACCAGCCGCCGCGAACAGTGGCGGCGTCTCATCCATCACCCCAGTCGCACCAAGACGCCACAGGGTGATTAGCACCCCAAGACCGAGCACCAACGCAAGAACCTGTCGTCGCTGTCGGCAAGACACAGTCACCGGCAAGGTCCTTCCATGCATCTAACCGATGCTGACATCTGCCTCCAATCCATCACGAATCCAAGCCTCGACCCGAGCGCTGAAGACCTCGCATGTGGCGTTGGTTTCAGCCCACTCCCGACATTTGAGACGGTCAATTTGATCGACATGACGCAACGCTTTTACGAGAGCTTGAACATCATCTGGAGGCACCAACCAACCGGTTTCACCCGAGGTAACGATCTCCCCTGGGCCTCCGCGGTCATAGGCCACCACTGGGACTCCACAGGCCAAAGCTTCCACCACCACATTCCCGTATGCCTCGTTCCACTTGGGTGTATTGATCAGGGCACGGCAGGAACCCAACTGTTGCTGCAGCGCATGGGTGGGCTGAAATCCCTTCCACTGGATCGTTCCAGACGGGACCATCGCTTCAACGGCAGCGGCATAGGCAGGGTCTTCGCGCAAGCCCCAAACCAGCAGCGACTCGCCAAGAGCAGCCGCTGCGCAAGCCGCATCCTCCAACCCTTTTTCAGGAGCGATTCTCCCTGCCCAGCCCAAGGGGCCAACACACGTCTGTTGCAGGGAGTATTGGCTGAGATCAAAACCATTACCGACCACCCTGGCGGTTCCAGGAAGCTGAAAATCAGCGGCTTGACGGTGGGTATGAAAGGCGAGGCGCTGAGGATGACTGGAGGCCACAGCCTCAATGGCCTCACGCATCACCAATGCCACATCCCCCATGCTGATCAAATGGAAGAGACGGGCTTGAACCCAGGGAGTGAGCCAAAGCGGAAGCCAGTCGTAACCGCAGTTGATCACTGCATCAGCAGTCTTTCCGTAACGGAGAGCCGCCTCCCACAACGCCGGCAACAATCCATTCCTTGGAATCAAAACAGGAGAGTCGGCATCGGCGTGCTGCCAGCTGGGTTGATCAACACCCTCCACCTCCACCAGGGTCACGCCTGAACATCCGGTGGGGAGCGTCGATCCCTTGGCTGAAACGAGGGTGACACGATGGTTTTGACGCACCAATCCCTGGATCAGTGAAGCGAGGGTGAGTTCCACCCCGCCTCCGCGGCCACTGCCGAGGGCACCAATGGGGGTATTCACCAGCACTAGCTGAAGAGAACGCACAGGCATCGAAACCGTTTAAGAGGAAAGTTCGGGGGTGGGCTCCCATAGCCGGCGACGCTGGCTAACGCAGATCACAGACAGCAGGACCAACATCACGCCGACCCACTGCAATGGATCCAGGCGCTCTCCCAGCAGCCAGCCGCCCGTCGCCAAGGCAAATACCGGCGTCAGGAATCCCAAGCTGCTGAAGCTGGTGAGGTCTCGGCGATTGGCAAACCAAAAAAAGAGGCCGTAGGCCAAAGCACTACCCAGCAAACTTGCAAAGCCCATTCGGCCCCAATCAGCTAAGGACCATCCGATGGGCTTCACACCATTTTCAAAGCCGAACAACAGGAGCAACGGGATCCCTCCCAAAACCATGTGCCACGCCGTCACGGCGACGGGATCACTGTGACGCGATGCGAAGCGTATGAGAACAGTCCCAAGAGCCATGGCAAGCGATGCCAGCAACATCCAGACCTCGCCAGGCTGTAACAACTGCTGAACGGCTGGGGGATCGGCCAACAACCACCAATGGTTGAGGAGTTCGCCAGGGACCCCGAGACAAAAGATCCCAGCCAAGCCAAGACCCAAACCCAACCAACCAACAGGGTTAATCAACTCAGCAAATAACCCTCGCGCCAAAAGAGCCACAAGCAACGGCTGCGAGTCAATTAACACCGACCCGAGGCCAGCACCGGTTCCATCCAGACCAACGGCCAATAGGCCTTGAAACAAACAGGCATCCACCACAGTGAACAGGGCAAACCAGCCCCAATCGCGGCCATCAATCCAGACGGATCGTCCCGTCCAGACGACCCATAACAAAAGAACCAAGCCCGCAGGGAACAGCCGTAATCCCGCGACGAGCCATGGCCCACCTGTCCCCAAAAGCGGGGCCATCGCTGTCATGGCGGTGCCCCAAAGAGCAAAGGGCAACACCATCAGCAGCCAGAGCCAAATGGACGGCATGAAGAACGCTCGAAGGCCTCTTTTTAAGATCATGGTGTCTGGACCTGCGCGACATGATCTGGCCCCTGCGCCGAAAATCACACCGCCGAATGGCGCGCATTGTTGTGGAGGGACCGAT
>CAXDNN010000001.1:0-54984 GCA_963990675.1 uncultured Synechococcus sp. | reverse complement strand
TTTCAAGCAGAAGACGGCATACGAGATTCGCCTTAGTCTCGTGGGCTCGGAGATGTGTATAAGAGACAGGGGTGAGGTCGGCGGAGCCGCCAATTAACTCGGGAATGTTGGGTCCCAAAGCACCCAAGCAGATCTGCGAGTGCTTGCGTGTGGCTTGGCCACCGTCGTCTGGGGTGTAAGTCGGCAGGCTCTTCTCCCAACCTTCGGGAAGTTCACCGCGAAGCATCCGCTCAAATTCAGCAGCTTCCGTGGGGAATTTGGTGCGGTAAGTAGCGAGGGTTTGGTTCCACTCGGCTTCCTTGCTGGCGCCACGCTCGATCGCGCTACGGAACTGGTCGTAGGCCTCTTGAGGAATCTCGAAGGGGCCGTAGTTCCAGCCCAACTGCTTGCGGGTGAGCTCAGCTTCTTCTGCGCCGAGAGCAGCACCGTGAACGCCGGCGGTGTCGGCTTTGTTGGGGGAGCCGTAGCCGATGGTGGTGGTCACCTTGATGATCGACGGCTTATCGGTGACGGCCTTGGCGGCGGCGATCGCTTTGGAGATGGCATCCACGTCGGTGTTGCCGTCGGCCACGTGCTGCACATGCCAGCCATAGGCCTCATAGCGCTTCAGCACGTCTTCGGTGAACGACACGTCGGTGCGGCCGTCAATCGTGATGTGGTTGTCGTCGTAGAGGGCAATCAATTTGCCCAGCTTGAGGTGACCAGCCAGCGAGCAAGCCTCGGATGAGATGCCTTCCTGGTTGCAACCGTCGCCCATCACCACATAGGTGTAGTGGTCGACAAGGGTGGCGCCGGGCTTGTTGAACTTGGCGGCCAGGTGGGATTCAGCGATCGCCAGGCCCACAGCGTTGGCGATACCAGCGCCGAGGGGGCCGGTGGTTACTTCAACGCCGGGGGTTTCAAAGGTTTCTGGGTGCCCAGGGGTCTTCGATCCCCACTGACGGAACTGCTTGATGTCGTCGATGCTCACCGAGTCGTAGCCGGTGAGGTGCAGCAGCGCATACAGCAGCATGCAGCCGTGTCCGGCGGACAGGACGAAGCGATCGCGGTTGAACCACTTGGGGTTCTTGGGGTTGTGGTTTAGGAACTTGTCCCACAACGCATAGCCCATGGGTGCGCAGCCCATTGGCAAGCCGGGGTGGCCGCTGTTGGATTTGTTGATCGCATCGACCGCCAGCATCCGAATGCTGTTGATGCAGAGGGTGTCGAGGGATGCGGGCGCAGCGACCATGGGGTTAAAGGGAAAAGTTGGGGAGAGTTTGATGCATAAAACGGGAAATCCCGTTTAGCTGGCGCGTCGGAACGCAAGGCAGACGTTGTGGCCGCCGAACCCGAAGGAGTTGGACAACACTGTTGCCAGTGTCTGATCTCGGGCCGTGTTGGGCACGACATCCAAATCACAATCGGGATCTGGATTGCTGTGATTGATCGTCGGTGGGACGATTCCGTGCTGCAGAGCTAGCACGCAAGCGACAGCTTCGATACCACCGGATCCACCGAGAAGGTGGCCGGTCATCGATTTCGTCGAGCTCACGGGTATCTGCAGCGCACGCGATCCCAGGGCGCTCTTGATCGCCGAGGTTTCGTTTTTGTCATTGGCGGGGGTGCTGGTGCCGTGGGCATTCACGTAGTCCACCGCGTCTGCATTGATGCGCGCATCCTCAAGGGCAAGGCGCATCGCCTCAGCACCGCCAACGCCACCGGGGGTAGGAGAGGTGATGTGGTGGGCATCGCAGGTCATCCCGTAGCCGATGACTTCGCCAAGAACATTGGCGCCACGGGCTTGGGCGTGCTCCAGGGTTTCCAGCACCAAAATGCCGGCCCCTTCTCCAATCACAAATCCGTCGCGTTCTTTGTCGAACGGCCGACTCGCGGTGCTGGGGTCGTCATTGCGGAACGACAACGCTTTGGCACTGGCGAATCCGGCCACCCCCAGGGGAGTGATCGCCGATTCTGCGCCGCCACAGACCATCGCATCCGCTTTGCCGAGTTGGAGCAAGCGAAAAGCGTCGCCAATGGCATTCGAGCCGGCGGCACAGGCCGTGGCCACCGCAGAGCTGGGCCCTTTGGTGCCCAGCGCAATCGCCGCAAGCCCTGAGGCCATGTTGGGAATCATCATCGGCACCGTGAACGGGCTTACCCGTCCTGGCCCCTTGCCGTCCAAGACGTGGGCTTGGGTTTCCATCGTGAGCAGACCGCCCACGCCGGACCCAATGATCATTCCGATCCGGTGCGCGTTGGCATCCGTGATCTCCAAGCCGGCGTGGGTGATGGCTTGTTTGGCGGCCACCACCCCAAATTTGCAGAAGCGATCCCAGCGCTTGGCTTCCTTGGGCTCGATCAAGCCAGCGGGATCAAACGCTTTCACCTCTGCTGCAAAACGACAGGCGTGGTTTGACGCATCAAACAGCGTGATCCCATCGACGCCGTTGCGTCCTGAGGTCAAACCGTTCCAGTAGTCCTGAACCGTGTTGCCGATCGGTGTAACCGCGCCGAGACCGGTGATGACGACGCGATGGAGACCCTCCACCATGCCGATCCTCAGGCCTGCTTGTCTTCGATGTACTTCACGGCGTCACCGACGGTGAGGATGCCTTCGGCTGATTCGTCGGGGATCTCGATATCGAAGGCTTCTTCCAATGCCATCACGAGTTCCACGGTGTCGAGCGAGTCAGCACCCAGGTCGTTTTGGAAGTTGGATTCCGGTTTTACTTCGCCGGCATCGACGCTGAGCTGCTCCGCGACGATCGAACGGACTTTCTCAAGGATCGCTTCCTGGGACATGGCCGTGGCAACGGGACAACGGGACGCTGCATCTTACGAGTAAGCCCTCTGATCTCCTCACCTTGAATCGCTCGGTCGTTAACAACAGTGACGGCTGTTGTCTCTGGGGGATTAGGGGCAGGTACGTTTTGCACAAGTGTTTGTTCGCACCGGGCACATGTCCCACGCCGTCAAGATCTACGACACCTGCATTGGTTGCACTCAGTGCGTGCGGGCTTGTCCCCTCGACGTGCTCGAGATGGTGCCTTGGGATGGCTGTAAAGCCGGCCAGATTGCTTCATCACCGCGCACAGAAGATTGTGTGGGTTGCAAGCGCTGTGAAACCGCCTGCCCCACCGACTTCCTCAGTATTCGCGTTTACCTGGGCGATGAAACAACCCGTTCCATGGGCTTGGCGTACTGAATTTTTGGTTTTGAACCCATAAGCTCAGCCCGGCAACTGCCGGGCTTTTTTTATATGTGCGGAATCGTTGCCCTTGTGGGCTCCCGTGAGGCGGCGCCTCAGTTGCTCGACGGATTACGTCAGTTGGAATACCGGGGTTACGACTCCGCAGGGATTGCCACGGTGGATGCCAAAGGGCAGCTCACCTGTTTGAAGGCGAAGGGAAAGCTCGTCAATCTCACGGCTCGGGTTGAGGCCCAAGGTGCCTTTGGCCAGTGCGGCATTGGCCACACCCGCTGGGCCACCCATGGCAAACCGGAAGAGCGCAATGCCCATCCCCACTGCAGTGGGGATGGATCCGTGGCGGTGGTACAGAACGGGATTATCGAAAACCACCGCAACCTGCGCGAAGGGCTGGAAGTTGATGGAGTCGTATTTGTCTCAGAAACCGACACCGAGGTGATCCCCCACCTCATTGGTGCAGAACTGGCTCGACGGACGACTGCTGGTGAGACACCCAGTGGGTCTGTGTTGCTTCAAGCCGTGCAAGCGGTGCTGCCTCAGTTGTCTGGGGCCTATGCCCTTGCTGTGATCTGGGACAAAACACCGGGCGCCTTGGTGGTGGCCCGAAAGGCGGCGCCATTGCTAATCGGTTTGGGCGAAGGCGAGTTCCTCTGTGCCAGCGATACCCCTGCATTGGCCGGGTTTACGCGCACGATTCTTCCGATGGAAGACGGCGAGGTGGCCCTGCTATCACCACTCGGCGTGGAGCTCTACGACGCGCAAGGGCAGCGACAGCAGCGGATGCCAACCCTGCTGACGGGCACCGATCACGTGGCGGACAAACGCGAATTTCGCCACTTCATGCTCAAGGAGATCCACGAGCAGCCGGAAACGGCCGCGCTTTGGGTGGCCCGTCATTTGCCCCAGGGCCTCACGGAGCAAATGCCTGTGGCGCTTCCCTTTGAAGCGTCGTTTTACAGCGGCATCGAGCGAATCGAAATTTTGGCCTGTGGAACCAGTCGTCACGCCGCCTTGGTCGGCGCTTACTTGCTGGAACAGTTCGCTGGGCTACCAACGGCGGTGTACTACGCCAGCGAATTTCGCTACTCCCCTCCGCCCTTAGCGCCCAACACCCTCACCATTGGTGTGACGCAGTCGGGTGAAACCGCCGACACCTTGGCGGCTCTTGCGATGGAGGCCAAGCGTCGCCAAGCCCATGGCGATCCGGCCTATGCCCCCCGCCAGTTGGGAATCACCAATCGGGCCGAAAGCTCCCTCTCCCGTCAGGTGCCCCACATCCTCGACATCGGTGCTGGCATTGAGGTGGGAGTGGCGGCCACCAAAACATTTCTGGGGCAGCTGCTGGCGTTCTACGGCCTCGCCATGGCCTTCGCGGCCAACCGCGGCAGCCGTTCAGCTTTAGAGATCGAGGCTTTGGCTGAAGAATTGCGCGCCCTTCCAGAGCATTTGCGGGCGCTCGTTGACCTTCATGATCAGCGGTGTGCGGCGTTGGCCTATCGCTTTGCCACCACCCAGGACGTGATTTTCCTGGGTCGGGGCATCAATTATCCGATTGCCTTGGAAGGTGCCCTCAAGCTGAAAGAGATCAGCTACATCCACGCCGAGGGGTATCCCGCTGGCGAGATGAAACACGGACCGATTGCCCTCTTGGATGCCCATGTCCCCGTGGTGTCGATTGCCGTCCCAGGCCTGGTGTTCGACAAGGTGCTCAGCAATGCCCAGGAGGCCAAGGCCCGTGATGCCCAGCTGGTCGGGGTAGCTCCGGAGGGACCCGACACGGCGTTGTTCGATGAGCTGTTAGCGGTGCCCGAGATGAGTGAGTGGATCAGCCCCCTGCTCACCGTGATTCCAATGCAGCTGCTCAGTTATCACATCGCGGCCCATCGCGGATTGGATGTGGATCAACCCCGCAACTTGGCCAAAAGCGTCACGGTTGAGTAATTGATTCCTTGAGTAGCTAGGCGGTGGTGATCTTGAGATCACTGCGGCCATAGCGGTCTTCGAAGCGCACGATGTCGTCTTCACCGAGGTATTCGCCGCTCTGCACTTCGATGAGTTCCACCGGGATGCGCCCTGGGTTGGAGAGTCGGTGCCGGCATCCCATCGGGATATAGGTGCTTTGGTTCTCCCCCACCAATTGCTCACTGCCGTCCCGTTCCACCAGCGCCGTGCCCTTCACCACCACCCAGTGTTCGGCCCGATGGTGATGCATCTGCAGCGACAAACTGGCCCCTGGTTTCACGGAAATGCGTTTCACCTGCCAGCGCTCGCCTTCCGTCACCCCGGTGTAGTGGCCCCAGGGCCGGTAGATCTTGCGGTGTGCTTTGCCCTCGGGGCTGCCGTCGGCCTCCAGTTGCTTCACCACGGTTTTGATCGCCTGGGCCTGGGATCGATCCGCGATCAACACGGCATCATCCGTTTCCACCACCACCAGGTTTTCAACGCCAAGACCCACCACCAAACGGTGTTCGCTGCGGAGATAGCAGTTGCGGCTGCCTTGGGAGATCACCCGCCCCTGCAGAACATTGCCATCGGCATCGTGATCTGAGGTTTCCCAGAGGGCACTCCAGCTGCCCACATCACTCCAGCCCGCATCGAGGGGCAGCACGGAACCCAGTTCTGTTTTTTCCATCACGGCCACGTCGATGGCCACGTTTGGGCATTTGGCAAAGGCTTCCCGTTCCAGCCGCAGAAACTCCAGGTCGGCGGTGTCCTGCTCCAGGGCGGCCCGGCAGCAACTCACCACCTCAGGGTTGAGGCGGTCCAGTTCCGCCAGCATGGCGCTGGCACGGAACAGGAACATGCCGCTATTCCAGGTGAAACGGCCGGTCGCTAAGAACTGCTCTGCTGTCGCTTGATCCGGTTTTTCGACAAATCGCGCGATCGGCACGTCCCGCAGCTCTCCAGTACTGAAGTCTTGGGCGGCTTCGATGTAGCCGTATCCGGTTTCTGGCGCCGTGGGCACGATGCCAAAGGTCACGAGTCGGCCGGCTTCTGCGGCCGGCCGCCCAGCGGCAACGGCGGCGCGGAACTGTTCAGCGTTGCGAATGAGATGGTCCGCCGCCAGCACCAGCAAGAGGGGGTCATCGCCGTCGGCGGTGGCTTGCAGTGCGGCCACGGTCACCGCTGGAGCGGTGTTGCGTCCCATCGGCTCCAACAGGATTGCGTTGGGCTCAATGCCCAGTTGCCGCATCTGCTCCGCCACGATGAAGCGGTGGTCCTCATTGCAGATCAGCAAGGGAGCCGCCAGTCCCTCTAAACCTTCGAGTCGCTGTTGGGTTTGCTGCAGCAAGGTGGCGTCGCCGTCACCACTCAACGGCCAATACTGCTTGGGATAACTGGCGCGTGAAAGCGGCCACAGCCGTGTACCGGTTCCCCCGCAGAGGATCACAGGAATCAGGGGTGTGGCAGCCAAGATGTCCTGAGCGTGTCTGTGCTCCAGATTCGCTTGCCCGGGGTGGCTGTGTCGAGGCTTGGTTATAGATCCATCAGTCCAGGGGGTGGGGTCAGCAAGAGCCAGCCTTCGTTGAGATGCACCTCGGGAACGATCGCCTCCACGAACGGAATCAGCAGCGTGCTGCCATCGCTTCGCTTGATTTCCAGGAGGTCATTCCCGCCACTAATCAGATCGGTCACGGTGCCGATGGGGTCGCTTTCCGGGCTGAGGCGTGCCTCGAGGCCGACTAAGTCCAGTAAGTGGAACTCCCCCTCGCCGAGTTGTGGTCGGTCGTCCGCTGGAACCATCCAATCGCTTCCCACCAGGGCTTCTGCCGCATCGCGGTTGTCAATGCTGTCGAGGCGCACCACAAACAGGCTTTTGCCTGGCAGCTGACGCCCTGTTTTCAGTTGCACTTCCCGTGGAGCTGAGCCTTTGCTGCGCACCCAGCGAGGACCCGGCACGGTGAAGCGTTCCGGGAAGTCGCTGGCGGGATTCACCCGCAATTCCCCTTGTAACCCTTGAACTCCCACAATTTTCCCCACTGAGAGCCATTCCTCGCTGTCGGCCATGCGATCGGGGGTTGCTTTGTTGATAATGGCTCTAGACCCGTTCGCGATCGAGCCATGGCGTCCGCAGCAGCTCCAATTCTTCCTGGCTCCACGGTGACCGTGCAAGACGTCACCTCGATCTACAACGGTTACACCGGTTTTGTGCAGCGCATCAGTGGCGATCGCGCTGCTGTGCTGTTTGAGGGAGGCAACTGGGACAAGCTGGTGACCTTGCGGCTGAAGGATCTTCAGGCCGCCTGATTTCGATGGCGTCTGACCGCAGTTTTCGTCAACGGCTTCGTACCACGGTTCTGGAGGCCAATACCCCGGCTGGAAGGATCTACAACCTGGTGATCTTTGGGGCGATTTTGCTCAGCGTGGTGGTGTTGCTCCTTGAGCCCAATCCCCTCGGCAACTCAGCTCTGCAGCAAACCGAGGTGCTTTGGATCGATTGGGTTCAAGATTGTTGTCTAGGGGTGTTTGCTGCGGACTTTGTCTTGCACCTGGCGGTGGTGCCCAGTCCCCGCAAGTACCTGTTCAGCTTCACCGGCCTGATTGATCTCAGCGCCGTGTTGTTCTTTTTTGTGCCGCAGGTTCGCAGCGAATTGCTGCTGTGGGTGTTCAAGTTTGGCCGCATTTTGCGGGTGTTCAAGCTGCTCAAGTTCATCGATGAAGCCAAAGTGTTGGCTCAGGCGTTGCGGGGAAGTGCACGCACCATTTGTGTGTTCCTCTTTTTTGTGTTCCTGCTGCAGGTGGTGCTGGGCTACGCCATTTTCGTGATCGAGAGCGCTGGCCCAAACTCCCAGTTCGACACGGTTTCAAAAGGGGTGTACTGGGCGATCGTCACGATGACCACGGTTGGCTACGGCGATGTGGTGCCGCAGACCGCTTTGGGCCGGTTGTTGGCCTCGGTTGTGATGATGCTCGGCTTTGGAATTATTGCGATTCCGACTGGGATTCTCACCGTCTCAGGGATGCAGCATCACCAGAAGCAGTTGGCTGGAGTGCCCTGTCATCAATGCGGCCGGCAAGGCCATCGACGCGACGCGCAGCACTGTGATCAATGTGGAGCGTTGTTAGGAGGGTCAGAGTTGATCTCAGAGCCGACGTCTTGAAGCCTTTGCACGGCTTCCGCAGCGGCGTTTTGCTCAGCGTCTTTGCGAGAACGGCCGAAGCCATCGGCGCTTAATCGCGTTCCCACCTGCACGTGGCTTTTGAAGCGTTCCGGATCGCCGTGACGAGAGCTTTGCTCAGTGGTGGTGTACTCCGGTAATCCCAGTCCTTCGGCTTGACTCCATTCCTGAAGGATGGTTTTGCCGTTGAAGCGATGGGGTGTGGCCAGAACCTCGGCTGTGGTTTGCTGCCAATGGGGCGTGAGCCAGTGATGGATCGGCTGCAAGTTGTTGCCGCTGCCGCTGTAGATCGCACCGATGAGCGCCTCGGTGGCATCCGCATGCAGGGTTGCTCGCGCCGCCGCGTCCCCCATTGCTTTCGGACCCAGCACAAGCAAGGAGTCCAGCTGAAGCTGTTCTCCCAGTTGAGCCAGCCAGCGGTCACTCACGAGTTGGGCCCGCAAGCTGGAGCAACTGCCCACGGGGAGATCGGGGTAGTGATGGTCGATGAATTCCGTGGCAGCGAGGCGCAGCACGGCATCACCGAGGAATTCCAACCGTTCAAAGTTTTTGCTTCGACGAGCAGACACATGGGTCAGTGCTTGCTCCACCAGGCTGAGCAGCTTGGAATTGTTGAGCTCCTCCAGGCCGATGTCCTGAAGCAGCTCCACCAGTTGGTTTGTTCGTGTGCTGTTCAACGCCTGACTGGATTAGGGGTGAAAGCAGGGCATAAGCCGGGTTCTGTTCACGCCACTACAGAGGTTGGTCTGCAGAGGGTGGGTGGTTATCTATCTGGGACCGCCGTTACCGACGGCCTCGAGCGGCGCACGTAAGCGGAACGGGGCCAATGGCCAGCCATCGTTCCTTGGCCTTGCTCCCAGCCGGGGTTTACCGAGCCAGCACCTCTCGATGCTGCTGGTGCGCTCTTACCGCACCTTTGCACCCTTGCCTGTGCCGGCGAACCGGCCATCGGCGGTGTGTTTCTGTGGCACTCTCCTCACGGTCACCCGCACTGGGCGTTACCCAGCAAGCCTGGCCATCGGGGAGCCCGGACTTTCCTCAATCGAATCGCGAACGATTCAATTGCAACCACCTCGCCTGCTTTCAGCCCTCATCATGCCTCGTTGGCATAATTAAGCGATCTGGGGCTGTAGCTCAGCCGGATAGAGCGACGGTTTCCTAAACCGTAGGTCGTGGGTTCGAGTCCCGCCAGCCCCGTCACGAGCTTTTCTGCCGGTAGCCAACGCTACATCTGGTGGGGTGGCTAGATCGTTCACCACCGCTAGTGTTAGCCCACTCAGGCGGGTGCCATGACCCAGCTTCACGACCTTCGTTTGCGTCTTCTTGTTCAGCAGGAAAGCGAACAGATCGCTGATTCTCAGTCTGCAGATCTTGATTTGTCGGTGGTTCAGGCCCGCTGCCTTTGTTGGTTGGCATTACTGGCTGAAGCGCATGAAGACCAGGCCAGCGATGCGGAGGGGCGCGGTGATATGGAGCAAGCCATGGGCTGGTTTGCAGATTCCATGCGTCTTCGCGATGTGATTGGGGTGGTGTCGTCGATTGAGATCCCTCTCCCTGGGGTGGTCGACGCGGATCAATCCGATGCCGGCGACAATCTCGGCGCTGAGGCTGCTTGATGGGTGTCATAGTGGAGGTCGACGAAGAGGGACTGCGGTGCCGGACGAGCCCTGCCAATGCCCGGATTGCAAGAGGTTCTACAGGGAGCACGATCGGCTAATCCGTGAATCCCCCACCCTGCGTCAGCAGCAAGAATTGAATTGGGCGGCACTTCAATCGTTTCGCACCTTGTCCGGTCGTGTGTTGGAAGAACTCCAGAAGCAGCACGCTCCCAGGCAGACAGCTGAATCAGCAGCGCCCACGCCGGTGAGTTCTTCGTCGGCACCTGACGAAGCCACCGATTCAGTCCAGCAGGCGATCGCCGATCTCGAGAACATCAACGCTCACCTCTTTTCGATTGAGGCTTTGATGGAGCGTGTCTTTGATGTTCGAGTCCCAGAAGACATTGAACAAAAATTCCGCGAACTGGCGGGCGAGTTGGCACCAGATCCTCTGAATGTGGATCGTTTACGTCTGAATCGTCTGCTGCACCAAACACCGGATTTTCCGGATCGTGGCTAACGCAAGATCGCGTTTTGAAGCTGGCGTGAAGACTTGAAAAAGCCCTGGCGTTGAACCAGGGCTTTTTTGATGGATCAACGCGCGTCGCAGGTGATTTCCAGGTTGAGCGGATCAACGTTCCAGATGTTTTGGCAGTACTCCCTGATCGAACGGTCGGAGGAGAAGAAGCCGGATCGGGCGGTGTTCAGCACAGACATGCGCTGCCAATGCATCTGATCACTCCAGGCAAGACTCACTGCGTCTTGAGCTCGTACGTAATCAGCAAAGTCGGCCATCACGTAGAAGGGGTCACGGCCCATGAGGTTGTCCAGGAGTGGACGGAACAGTTCTCCGTCGCCGTTGCTGAAGTGCCCCATCTCGACGAGGCGGATCGCTTCCTGCAATTCGGGCATCGCTTCGATGAAATCTCGAGGGCGATAGCCGCTCTGTTGAAGTGCATTGATTTCTTCAACGGTCTTGCCGAAGAGGAAGAAATTGTCTGCACCAACAAGGTCTCGGATTTCAACGTTGGCGCCATCAAGGGTTCCGATGGTGAGGGCGCCGTTCATGGCAAATTTCATGTTGCCGGTGCCGGAGGCTTCCTTGCCAGCTGTGGAGATTTGCTCTGAGAGGTCCGATCCCGGATACACCTGCTCACCCAACTTCACGCTGTAATCCGGTAGAAACACCACCCGCAGTCGACCGTCCATATCCGGATCGGAATTCACCGTTTCGGCGATGCCATTAATGAAGCGAATAATCAGCTTCGCCATGTAATACCCCGGAGCGGCTTTTCCGCCAAACAGCACCGTTCGTGGTGCCATGCCATCCGCCTGCCCATTTTTGATGCGCAGGTATTGGGTGATGATTTGCAGGGCATTTAAATGTTGACGCTTGTATTCATGAATGCGCTTCACCTGCACATCGAAAAGGGAGGAAGGATCCACCAGAACGCCGGTGTTGCGGTGGATATAGCTGGCTAGCTTGCGCTTCACCGAGAGCTTGGTGTTTGCCCAATGCTCGAGAAAGCCGTGGTCGTTTTGGCGTTCTTCAAGTTTGCGTAGGTTCTCCATGTTGGAGATCCAGTCGCTGCCCACGTGCTGATCAAGCAAGGTGGATAGGTCTGGATTCGCGAGAGCCATCCAGCGCCGAGGGGTGACGCCATTGGTGACGTTGGTGAATTTGTCTGGCCACAGGGCAGCAAATTGCGGCAGAAGATCGCTTTTGACGAGATCGGAGTGGAGCGCGGCCACGCCGTTCACATGGTGGGCGCCAATCGTGGCGAGGTGCGCCATGCGGACAGCTTTGTTTCCCTCTTCATCAATGATCGAAAGCCGGCTCAAAATGTCTTCATTGCCGGGGTAGCGCAGGCGCACCTGTTGCAGGAAGCGGCGGTTGATTTCATAGATGAGTTCCAGATGACGGGGCAGCAGGTTTCTGAATAGGTTCAGATCCCATTTCTCCAGGGCTTCCGGCAACAGGGTGTGGTTGGTGTACGCCACGGAGCGGGAGGTGATGTCCCAAGCCTTATCCCATTCCAAATGGCGATCATCGATCAGCAAACGCATGAGTTCCGCCACAGCGATTGCTGGGTGGGTGTCGTTCAGCTGAACGGTCCAGTACTCCGGAAAGTCTTCGATGCTCAGGCCGCGATGATCGAGGCTGCGCAGCATGTCCTGAAGGGAGCAACTCACAAAGAAGTGCTGCTGCTTCAGGCGCAGACGACGTCCTTCATCCGTGCCGTCGTTGGGATAGAGCACTTTCGAGAGGGTTTCACTCCCCACCTTCTCTTCCACGGCTCCGGAGTAATCGCCGATGTTGAAGGCATAAAAATCGAAGGTTTCAGCAGCATCAGCGCGCCACAGACGCAGTCGATCGCAAATGTTCACGCGGTAGCCAAGGACTGGTACGTCATGGGGGATGCCAATGGCGTGTTCAGCAGGAATCCAGCGGGAGCGGTAGTTGCCTTTGTCATCGACATAGCTCTCGGTGCGCCCCCCAAAACCCACAAAACACGATTCGTCGGGTTGGGGTAACTCCCAGGGCCAACCTCCTTTGAGCCATTTATCGGTGATCTCTACCTGCCAACCGTCACGGATGAGCTGGTCAAAAATCCCAAATTCGTAGCGAATGCCGTATCCCGTTGCTGGAATTTTCAAACTCGCCAGTGATTCCATGTAGCAGGCTGCGAGCCGCCCCAAACCACCATTGCCAAGTCCTGGCTCTTCCTCCACATCAAGGATTTGCTGGAGCGATTCGATCCCAAAGTTGCTTAGGGCCTCTTCTGCCTCTTGTTGAATCCCCAAATTGAGCAGATTGTTGTTCAGTTGTGGGCCGATTAAGAACTCAGCGGAGAGGTAAGCCACCGATTTCTGCGGTTTTGCTCGCATCGCTTCGGTGGTTGCGAGGTATCGCACCATCAATCGATCACGGACGGCGTAGCTCAGCGCCATGTACAGATCGTGACGACTGGCGGTCGAAGCAAGTTTCCCGAGGGTGAAAAACAAATGCTCGGTCATGCCGTCGAACACCCCCTTGGCGTCGAGCCCCACCCGTTCAGAATCGTTGTGAGAACCCGGGGTTGGCAGGCGTAGATCGAAGGGTTTTGACACAGTCATGTCGACGAATATCCGAGAGAGCGGCAGCCCCCAAGGGCAGCTGAATACATCGATGTTGATGAGCTATCGCCAGATGTGCAGCACTAATTGTTGATATGCGAAGGATTCAACCCATGGGTGTTGCTCCTGTGAGCGAAGCCAGCAAGGCGGGAATCGATATCACTCGCAGAGATTCAGGCCTGATTTCACCCATCGTCAGCTTCAAGTTGTTTCCGTTCAAAACGGACGACCCAATGGACAGTTCATTGGAGGATTCACCACTAAGGTCGGCTCAGATTTGCCAGCGACGATGCTGCTCCCTTCACTGCTGAGCGAAATCAGCAGTCATGACCTGGAGGTCGCCGAAACGCTGATCGGCATCCTTCGTTTTGTCCTGATTTTCGTTGGAGCGCGAACTCTGTCGGAAATTTTGGTGCGGCTCGAATTGCCCACCATTCTTGGAGAACTGCTGGCTGGAGTCATCATTGGCGCCTCAGGACTCCACTTGTTGGTTCCCCCTGAAACGCAAGTTCAGCTCAGCGGTGCGTTTGCTGATGTGATTGCCGGAATAGCGCATATTCCTGCTGCAGAAGTGTCTGGTTTGTACAACGAGAGTTTTGGGGCGCTTCAATCGGTGGCCACCCTGGGCCTCTATTCCCTGCTGTTCCTAACGGGGCTGGAAAGTGAGCTGGATGAGTTGATGGCTGTCGGGAAGCAGGCCTTCTCGGTGGCGGTCGTGGGCGTGGTGCTGCCCTTTGCCCTGGGCACCCTTGGCTTGATGAGCATCTTCCATGTCGATGCCATTCCGGCCATCTTTGCGGGGGCATCGATGACGGCCACCAGCATTGGAATTACGGCCAGTGTGTTCGGAGAACTTGGCTATCTACGCACTCGCGAGGGTCAGATTGTGATTGGCGCCGCTGTCCTCGACGACATCCTCGGCATCGTGATTTTGGCGGTGGTGGTGTCGTTGGGGGCCGGCGGCAGCCTCGATATCGCTCCGATCATCCAACTCGTGGTTGCTGCTGTGTTGTTTGTGGTGGTGGCCCTGGTGCTCAGCCGCAAGGCGGCTCCTGCTTTCGATTGGGTGATTGATCAGCTCAATGCCCCTGGCGCAAAGTTGGTTGGGGCGTATTTGTTATTAGGAGTCAGCTGTTTTGCAGCAACAGCGATTGGGTTGGAGGCGGCCCTCGGAGCTTTCGCCGCTGGTTTAATTGCCAGCACCTCGAAGCACCGCCATGAGATTCAGGCGGCCGTTACTCCCATCGTTGGGTTGTTTGCCACTGTCTTTTTTGTGTTGGTGGGAGCAGGGATGGATCTATCGGTGATCAATCCCTCTGATCCAGAGGCTCGATCCGCTTTGGTGATTGCAGCCTTCTTGTTTGTGATTGCTGTGATTGGCAAGGTTGCAGCGGGTTGGGCCGTGTTTGGCAAAGAGCCCACCAATCATTTGGTGGTGGGGCTGGGCATGATGCCCCGTGGCGAAGTGGGCTTGATTTTCCTTGGTCTCGGCACTGCCTCTGGATTGCTTAGTCCTGGATTAGAAGCCGCGATTCTCTTAATGGTGATTGGCACCACCTTCTTGGCCCCGGTGCTCTTGCGGTTGGTGCTTAAAGACAAGCCGCCAGAGGATGGCAATGAGGTGCCCGAGGAGTTCGCGGCAGATCCCCTCGGCGGGGCGTCATAACCAGGTCGGTGGAGTTTGTTGTTAATCCCCGCGTGAAGCGGCGATCAACAACAAACTCCAGCCAATGGCGATAAATCCCAAACTAGAGGCCCAGCCTGGGCCCAGGGCCCAACTCGCGATCAGCTGGGTGACCACGCCAACGGCGAGGGCCAGAAGAAGGCTGCTGATCACCAAAGTGATCTGACGCCACTTCTCTGAGAGTGGACTCTCCGTGAGGCTGGCCTCAAAGGCAGCCAAGGGGCCGCTCAGGGGGACGTATAGAGCGATGGCCCAGAGCAGGGCACCCCGCCACATCGATGGATCGGCCAGTGGACCACCAAAGGCGATGGACTCCTGCATTCGAACTTTGGAATGAGCTGCCTAGCATCGCCCCTCTTGCCTGTCGTCGTGGAGATCAGCACCTGGAGCCATCTCGGCCATGCCGTGCATGCGGTGTGTCAGCAACCGGATCAACCGGTTCCCTCCGATCGTCCTGCTCTTTTGCTGGTTCATGGCTTTGGGGCCTCCACCGACCATTGGCGATACAACATTCCCGTGTTGTCCCGGAGCCATCCTGTCCACGCCATCGATTTGCTCGGTTTTGGTCGGAGTGCTAAACCCGCCAGCCTGGAATATGGCGGTGCCCTCTGGCGTGATCAGCTCGTGGCCTATGTGCACGAGCGGATTGGGCGTCCGACGGTGATCGCCGGCAACTCCCTTGGAGGATTTGCAGCCCTTGCAGCAGGTGCTGCCCTTGGTGAGGACTGCGCGGGTGTTGTGCTGCTCAATGCAGCTGGCCCCTTCAGTGACGAACAAAGACCCCCTAAGGGATGGGGTGCCATCGCTCGGCAAAGCATTGGGACGGCCCTGTTGAAGAGTCCTGTGGTTCAACGACTCCTGTTCGAGAACCTGCGCCGTCCGGCCACAATCCGGCGCACCTTGAACCAGGTGTATGTGGATAAAACCAACGTGGACGACTGGCTGGTGGAGGCGATCCGACGTCCGTCGATGGATCCTGGTGCCTTCGGGGTGTTTCGCACCGTGTTCGACATTCCCAGTGGTCAACCCCTGGATGAATTGTTTGCCGAGCTCACGGCGCCCCTGCTGCTGTTGTGGGGTATCCGCGACCCCTGGATCAATGCCCCGGGGCGTCGTTCCACATTTCAACGCCATGCCCCTAAGGCCACCACGGAGGTGGTGTTGGATGCCGGACACTGCCCCCACGATGAGGTTCCTGAGCAGGTGAATGCGGCGTTGCAGGAGTGGCTGGCTGAACTCAATTGAGAGATCTGCTGCCAAAGCCTCATCCCGGCGCTAGGCCGGTCAGTGCAACCTCTCTCTGTTTTGGCGGACGCCGATGACTCTGACGCAGCAATCCGCGCCCTACGCGCACTGGGAGTTTGTGCATCCCGAAACAGGTGATCGCCTCCGGATCATTCCTGAACGTGGCGGCATCGTGAGCGAGTGGCGCTGCAAGGGGCGCGAGATCGTTTATTTCGACCAAGAGCGTTACGCCAATCCTGCAAACAGCATTCGCGGCGGGATCCCTGTGCTGTTTCCGATCTGCGGCAACTTGCCCGGGGATCTGTTGCGGGTTGATGGTCAAGACCACACGCTGCAGCAGCATGGTTTTGCTCGAAATTTGCCCTGGAAATTGCAAGTGCTGGACGACCAGCAAGGGGTGCGGCTCAGCCTGTCCAGCACAGAGGCCACCTTGCAGGCGTATCCATTTGCTTTTGAGGTCGCCATGGATGTGCGTCCAGTGCCGGGGGCGTTGGAGATCACAACCACCATTCAGAACCGCAGCTCTGCGGAGATGCCCTTCAGCTTTGGCTTGCATCCGTACTTCAACATCAGCGACCTCTCACAAACCCGTTTGACAGGTTTGGCAGACCGCTGCGTGAATCACCTCGAGATGGCCGATGCGGAGACCGCTGCTCAGCTGACACGGCTTCCAGAGGGCGTGGACTTTTTGTGCCAGCCAGCTGGTCCTGTCACGTTGATCGACGATGCAACGGGCGCGCAGCTCCAGCTTCAGCATCAAGACCCGATGGATCTCACCGTGGTTTGGACGGAGCCTCCCCGCAAAATGGTGTGCCTTGAACCCTGGACCGGTCCGCGTCAGTCTCTGGTGAGCGGTGACCGCAAATTGGTCTTGCCCCCAGGGGGAGAGCAGACCCTATCGTGTCGCTATGCCCTGGTCTGACGCTGATCAACTCCCGGCAGGCGTCCTCGGCTGAGTTGTTGAAGTGGATCAAACTGACGTTTGACCGCTTCAATCACCGGTCGGGCTGGTGTATCCCTCCAGGCCACCAATGGTTGATCTCTGGTTTGCACCAGCACCATCAGCTGTCCCCCGAGGGATTCCACTTGGCGACGTAGGGCTTCGATTTGGAAGGTCGGTGCAGCAACGCTGCACCAGCCATCACCGCAGCCGGCTCCGGCGGCAAGCTCCCAAGACCAACCGGTGAGTGAGGCCATGGCCTCACTGGCGATGAGTTGATGCAAGGTTGCGGCTGGGAGCACCAGGCGCAGTAACTGCTTTGGCTTGTGGCAGGGCATCGCCACGTCTAGAGGTGAGCTGCATGGTGTGGGTTCCGCCTGCAATCCATGCTCTGCGGCGAGGGCCTGAATCCGGGTGAGCTGATCCAGCACGGCTTGGTCCGACACGCTGCTTAACACCAGTCGCAGTGCCCAGCTGCCATCCCCAGGGCACTGCCAATCACAGCGTTCTGGAGTGAGCGTCGAGAGCAGTAGCGCAGCCCGGAAGCGTTCCAGATTGGCAAGCTCACCCGTCAGCAGTAGGCCCGCATGGGCGGGGCGGATCGGTTGCACCCTCAGGGTGACCTCCGTAATCAGCGCCAGGCTTCCCCAGCTGCCGCAGAGCAGTCGCATCAGGTCGTAACCAGCCACATTTTTCACAACGCGACCGCCGGCTTTGGCAGCTGTTCCATCACTGCGCAGTAGCCCAATCCCGATGATTTGATCGCGAATGCCTAGGTGTCGTTGGCGCAGGCCACCGGACAGCCCACGGGCCACGAGCCCACCAATGCTTCCTGCCCGTGACACTGATCCATCGTCCGATCCACCAGTTGTGGTCGGTTCCCCACCGCGGGGCCAGTCCACTGGCAGCCACTGCTCCTGTGCCGCCAGCAAACGTTGAAGGTCCACGAGGGGGAGTCCTGCCTCCACGGTGATGGTGAGATCGTCCACGGCATGCTCGATCACCTGATTGAGGTGCTGACAGCTGAGCACCGCATGGTCTGGATCCAGAGCTGGTCCCCAGTCCAAACGTGTTCCTTGTCCACTGGGGATCCAGGGGGTGGAGTCTTGATGCCACTGGCGCACCAGGGTGATCAGCTCCGCTCGGGTTGCAGGGGTATGGCTCACGGCACGATGGTGCCATGAAGGTTGTGGTGATCGACGACGACCCCACCGGCTCGCAGACGGTGCATAGCTGTCCGTTGCTGCTGCGCTGGGATGTGGACGCCCTGCGCCGTGGTTTGCGCCATGGCTCGCCGTTGCTGTTTGTGTTGGCTGATACGCGTTCCCTTTCGCCAGATGCCGCAGCGCAACGCAACCGGGAAATCGTCACCAACCTTGAAACGGCTCTTTCGGAGGAAGGCCTCGACCGCTCGGCGATCCAGCTTGTTAGCCGCGGTGATTCCACCCTGCGTGGCCATGGGGTGGTGGAGCCAGCTGTCTTAGAGAGTTGTTTTGGCCCGTTTGCGGCCACGTTGCACGTGCCAGCGTTCCTAGAGGGAGGGCGAACCACCGTGAACGGTGTGCATTTGCTCGATGGAGAGCCCGTCCACACCACTCCGTTTGCGAAGGATCGTTTGTTTGGGTTCAGCACCAGTGATCTACCCAACTGGCTGCAAGAGAAGAGTGCTGGTGCGATTCGTGCGGCTGATGTGGTGAAAGTCAGCCTCGAAGACTTGGATCAGGCTTCCATGGGAGGAATGCCGCAATTGATCCAACGTTTGGCCGCCCTGCAAGGGAATGCCGCAGTGGTGGTGGATGCGGAGCATCAATCGCAGTTGGCTGCCCTGGCTGCAGCTGTGCGCGCCCTTCAGGGTGAGAAACGGTTCCTGTTCCGCTCAGCGGCCAGTGTGGTGAAGGCTCTGGCTGATCCAGGTCCCCAGCCATTGGATTCAGATGGTTTGGCCCAGTTGCGTCGACGGGGCTCCAATGGGGAGGAGCTGCCTGGTTTGGTGATGGTGGGCTCCCATGTTCCGCTGGCTGATCAGCAGCTCATGTGCTTGCTGGCAGATCCCCGGTGCATCGGCCTTGAACTGCCTGTGCGGCGCATTGCTCGGGTATTGGACGGTGGAATGGCGGACCTTTTGTTGCCGGATTTGGAGCGGGAATGGTGCGAGCAACTTCAAGCCCTGCTCCAGTCGGGCCGAACACCGGTGCTGTTCACCAGCCGTGGTGAGCTGCGCTGCGCCTCTGAGCACGAGGGCCGGCGCTTGTCCTGTGTTTTGGCGGAGTTGATGGGACGATTGGCAGCCGCCCTCTCCCCCCATTTGGGCTATCTGATCAGCAAAGGAGGCATCACCACCCAGACGCTGCTGGCCCGGGGCCTGGTCCTCGAATCGGTGCAGCTGGAAGGCCAGCTGTTGCCGGGACTATCGCTGGTGCGCCCGTCAGAAGGTCCTTGCTGTGGTCTGCCGATTCTCACCTTCCCCGGCAATCTCGGCCGTGCCGACACCCTTCGGGACGCCTGGCAGCGAATGGAGGCCGGCTGAAGCGGCCAGCAGTTCCATTGGGTGCTGCACCCGAGCACGATCGCCTAGGTGCCGCCGCAATTGCAGGGTGCAACCGATGTTGGCGCTGGCCACCCATGCTGCGCCGGTGCCGCTGAGGTCATCGGCCTTGATCCGGCCCAGTTCGGCGGCTTCTTCCGGTTGCACCAAGTTGTAGATACCGGCACTGCCGCAGCAGACCCCCGCCTCGGTCGCTTCTCGCAGCTGAATGCCGGGGATGGCCCGCAACAGCTGGCGGGGCTGGGCCTGGATCCCCTGGCCGTGAATCATGTGGCAGGCGTCATGCATCGCCACAACGCCAGGGAGAGGTTGCAGCTGTGCGCGAAACGTCTCCAGGAGGCCACGGTCAGCCAAGAATTCCTGCACATCCAGCACAGGAGCCCGGAATGCAGCGTTGCCGTTCAACAGCTCGCCGTAGGCCTTCATCGTGTGGCCGCAGCCGGAGGCGGCTACCAGCACCGCATCCAAGTCTCCGTTGATGGCATTCATGCTCCGGACGAGATCCGTCGCGAGTTGGCGGGTGAGCTCCAATTCGCCCTGGTGATGGCTCACCGCTCCGCAGCAGCCCTGATCAGGTGGAATTACCACCTCAAAACCGTTGGCCTGCAACACCTTCACCGTTGCTGTGCTCACGCTGGGATCGAAGCAGCGTTGGACGCAGCCCAGAAGTAGCGCTACTCGGCCGCGGCTCGGGCCAATGGCAGGGTTCACCGTTGGCAGTGCGTCGTCGAAGGCATTGGCTGCGAGGGAGGGCAGCAGCTGTTCCATCGCTTCGATGCCAGGGCCAAACAAGCGAGTTAGGCCACTGCGGCGGGCGAGGGTTTGAATCGGGGTGCCGGCGTAGAGCCGCAGCGGTTGGAGCAGGGCCCGAAGCCGGCGTGGGTAGGGCAACACTTGCAGTAGCAACTGACGAAAACTGATCTGCCAGCTGCTGCGCAATTTGGCGTTGTTCAGTTTCGGGCGCGTCGCTTCGATGAGTTGGTCGTAACGGACGCCGGAGGGGCATGCCGTCACGCAGGCATAACAACCAAGACAGGTGTCGAAGTGGCTCGCAACGGTGGCGTCGAGTTCCAGTTCACCGGCTTCGATCGCCCGCAAGGCATGGATTCGGCCGCGGGGTGAGTCCATCTCGCTGGCCAGGACGCGATAGCTGGCGCAGGTGGGCAGACAGAAGCCGCAGTGCACGCAGGGATCCGCAGCCCCCGCGGGTAAGCCTGGCAACTGGGTTGGCACGTCAGAAGGCATGTATCCAGTCTGCTCACCTCGGCTCAGATCTGCCCTGCCGGATGACCATGCTCACTGTTCAACCCAGATCATCCCCAAGAAAGCTGCCTTCTAGCCAGTTGTGATTGAGGTGATTGATCACCACAGCCAGCACCGCTAAGCCCCGTACATCATCGATTTCAGGTCGGCATGGGGTTGTGGAGGCGCTATCAAAGGAATCTGCTGAACGTGATGGTTCAGCAGATGTCATCGACATGGGTACGGATATGAGGGTTCAGTGGTTAAAAGTGACGGATCACAGCATCAGCGAAACCGCTGCAGCTCACCGGATCCACTTGAGGTTCCATTAAGCGCGCGAGGTCGTAGGTGACTTCTTGATTGGCAATGGCGGCGCTCAGCCCCTTGGTGATCAGATCGGCTGCCTCTTGCCAACCCAAAAATTCGAGCATCATCACGCCGCTAAGAATGACTGAGCCCGGATTGATGCGATCGAGGCCCGCATGCTTCGGTGCCGTGCCATGCGTCGCCTCAAAAATGGCCGCTTTTTCGCCGATGTTCGCCCCCGGTGCCATGCCCAATCCACCCACCATGGCTGCTGCTGCATCCGAGATGTAGTCCCCGTTCAAGTTCAGTGTTGCCAGGATCGAATACTCCTGGGGTCGGGTTTGAATCTGCTGAAAAATGCTGTCGGCGATGCGGTCGTCAACCAGCACCATCTCCTTCCACTTCCCCTGGCCATGGCTACTGCCGATGGCATCGATCACGGCCTGAACTTCGCCATCAAGATCGGACTGTTTCTCGGGGGTGAGGCTGTCGTATCCAGGCTCGATCATGCGGGCGTTGTCTTGCACGCTCAGCCCTGAATCCTTCTCCAGATTGCCCAAGATCCAGCTCTCGCGTTCAGTGATGCACACATCACGGAACTCCGTTGTGGCGAGCTCGTAGCCCCAGTCACGGAAGGCTCCTTCCGTGAATTTCATGATGTTGCCCTTGTGCACCAGGGTGACGTGACGCTTGTTTCCCTCAAGCCGTAAGGCATGTTGGATCGCCTTACGAATGTGGCGCTGGCTGCCGTGCTTGCTCACGGGTTTGATCCCGATGCCTGATCCTTCTGGGATTTGTCGTTTGCCCAACTTTCCATTGGCAGGGATTACGACGTCGTTGAGGTATTGGCGCAGCTCTTGGCCAAC
The DNA here is from genome assembly GCA_963990675.1 of uncultured Synechococcus sp. Lineage (GTDB taxonomy): Bacteria > Cyanobacteriota > Cyanobacteriia > PCC-6307 > Cyanobiaceae > Parasynechococcus. The sequence continues at coordinate 33,131 of CAXDNN010000001.1, read as the reverse complement.
GGTATCGTCCGCTTCCCACTCGATCCCCATATAAATGTCTTCCGTGTTTTCTCGGTAAACGATCACGTCCAGGTCTTGGGGACGCTTGTGGGGGCTGGGGGTGCCGTCGTAGTAGCGGCAAGGCCGCACACAGCAATAGAGATCAAAAATTTGGCGCAGGGCCACGTTTAGGGAGCGGATGCCTCCACCTACGGGTGTGGTGAGCGGCCCCTTGATCGCAACGCCGTAGGTGCGGATCGCCTCCAGGGTGTCTTCGGGGAGGTACTGGTACGTGCCGTACAGGTCACAGGCTTCGTCGCCGGCGTACACCTTGAACCACTCAATGGATTTGATCCCGCCATAGGCCTTCGCGACAGCCGCATCGAGCACTTTTTGGGTGGCGGGCCAAATGTCCACCCCCGTTCCATCACCTCGGATAAATGGAATGATCGGATTGTCGGCAACCACGGGTGCACCGTTCTCGAAGCGGATCGCAGTGCCTGTGCTGGGGGCAGTGAGCTTCTCGAACTTGACCATGGCGGTGGATCACGCTTCAGCCCTTGGAGCCTATGACTGAGCGGGGTGGCCCTACGGTTCAGCCCAAACCGGAGGCGTGTGATGCATAGCAATGCTCTCTGGGTCGTCGCGGCCTGCTTCAACGAAGAGACGGTGATTCCTCGTTTTATCGAGCGAGTTGCTGCGCTGCCGGAGGTGGATCGTCTGCTCTTAATAGATGACGGTTCGTCCGACGCCACGGTGGCTGTGATTCGTCAGTGGCAAGCGCAGCATCCCGATGCTGGTGTTGTGCTCGTCGAGCTCACAAGGAACTTTGGAAAAGAGGCAGCGATGCTGGCCGGTTTGGACCACGTTGATGGTGAGTGTGCTGCTGCGGTGCTGATTGATTCAGATCTGCAACATCCACCAGAACGGATTTCGGCGATGGTGGCGGCCTGGCGTGAAGGGGCTGAGGTGGTCACCGCCGTCCGTGATGACCGTGATGAGGAATCTCGCCTGAAGGTGGCAACGGCCTCATGGTTTTATCGGGTGTTCAATCGATTGGTGGATTCCATTCAGTTGCAGGAAGGAGCGGGTGATTTCCGGCTGCTGTCCGCTCCAGTGGTGGCCGCAATCACGCAAATGCGTGAGTCCACGCGCTTTTCCAAGGGTTTGATGCCCTGGACGGGCTATCGCAGCGTGGAGATTTCCTACAGCCGGGTGGCCCGTGTTGGGGGCCAGACCTCCTGGAATTCGATCAAGCTTTGGCGGTATGCCTTGGATGGCATCTTTTCGTTTTCGGTGCGACCCCTAAAAGTGTGGGGGGTGATCGGTGCGCTGATCTCTCTATTGAGCTTTGTCTACGCCGCCCTGATTGTGTTGCGCACGTTGGTGTTGGGTGCGGACTTGCCTGGCTATGCCTCATTAATTGTGGCGATTTTGTTTCTTGGTGGACTTCAGCTGATTGGTATTGGTGTGTTGGGGGAATACATCGGTCGGATTTATGTCGATGTCAAGCGACGGCCACATTATTTTGTTCGCGCAGTTCATAAGTCCTGAACGGTTATCCAAACCACATCAAGAAGTGATTAAATATACGCTAAGCTGTAGCATAAGCTACTTCTCTTGTCTTGCAGGCCGCATCAAAAAACTCGCTTGTCAGATTTAATCTTGGTTGTGGCGACAAGATTTTGCCGGGGTATATCAATATTGATACCGCCCCGAGTCGTGTAGGGATAAGTCCAGATTTTATAGCCGATATAAGAGATCTTAAAAAGATCAAAGCAGCGATAGCGGATGAAGTGTTGGCTGTTCATGTGATTGAACATTTTTATTATTGGGAAGTGATTCCCTTGCTGCAATGTTGGAGGCGAGTTCTCAAGCCCGGAGGCCAACTGATTTTGGAATGTCCAAACTTGCTGTTTGCATGTCAGATGATTGTCAAAGATCCAGGTATCCGAAGCGGTCCCGGTTCTGAAGGGCAGATGTCGATGTGGCCTTTGTATGGAGACCCCTCCTGGAAGGATCCATTGATGTGCCATAAGTGGGCTTACACGCCGGATTCCTTGGCACAAGTTGTGACCAAGGCTGGTTTTATTAATGCTCGTCAAGAGCCTGCTCAATTTAAACTCAAGGAACCAAGAGATATGAGAATTGTTGCAATAAACCCCTAAAAATTGAGTGCTAATAGCCTGTTTAGTCTTCTGTCAAGAATTTAATCTTGCAATCTTGCGGATAATATTTATTCTAAATTGAGTTAACAGCTAAATTCTTTATCGCTTGCCACTCTTGCTGTCGTTGAGGTGATGTGAAGAACGCGAATGATTCAATGAATCGATGTTCTTGCATAACATCGTTGCCAACCGGTTGGGCGGGGTGGATCAGCAGCATCGCTCTCGAGCCGCTCTCGGAGGTGTCGTGACGGTGGTTGGCGTGCCAGCAGCATTCCAAGGCTTTCCCTGTCATCCGACCGGTGAACAGCACCCCGGCAAAACTTCGGTTTGTGCCCACATCGGCGTTCCGTAATTTCGGTCTGGCGAGCCTAGTGAGGCACTGCAGCACCAACCACTTCAATGCTCCGCCTTGGCGGAAGCAATCCCACCACAGGTGGAGGGGCAGGTTGGTTGGTAGGGGCTCCGCTGTCGTTCGGATCCAGGTCACCTGTTCGGTCTGGGCCAGGCCCAGCACGGTGTCCAGCACCATCGGGATCAGATGGACGTGCTGATGGCCATCAAGATGAATTTCGTTCGCTCCAGTGAGTTGCTTGTAGCGACTGATCTGTTGGTGGAGGCTGCGCCGAATTTGTGGTTTCAGTCTGCGGCGTTGCCAGGGCAACCATGACGCCAGGAGCAAGCGTCCAAAGCTGGCCGGTAGGTCGACAGTGGTGGAGTCCTCCGGACCTTCCGTGAGGCAGAGATGGAGGTAAAGCGCTGGAGGGTTCGGCAGTTGTCGCCAGGTTTCGATGGCCGTCTTGGCGGTGGGCCCATTCACCAACAAGCTGGCCCCATCGAGGCGGCCTGATTGGACGAGATCGAAAATGGCGTGGTCAACTCCAGCGCTAAGGCCGAGGTCATCGGCATGGATTAACGGTGGCGTTCCGCCTTGAGTCCGTTGTCGGGCGCTGAACCGCGCAGCGCGGCTCCAAATCAGGGCATTGAGAACCGTGGGCGTGAACACCAAAACGGCGGTACGAAAGATGGGTTGTACCCATGGCCCAAGGATCAAGGGCAGCAGGGCGCAAACACTCAGATTCACCGCGTATTGGAGGACCAGCCAGCGGCGGGCAAAGCGTTGGCCACCGGTCTCCTCCCGAAAGGTCACCAAGGCATGGCCCACATAACCCGCGAGAGAGGCTGCGAGAAAGGCGATCGGGTTGGCGAGGCTGAGGGAGACCCACTGGCTGAACAACAGCAGAATTCCGGCATGAACGGCCGCGGCAACAAGTCCCACGGCTCCATAGCGACCCACCCGTTGCAACACCATCCTTGTGTTCATCGTTGAGGTGCCTGCTCAGCCCGCGACAACAGTGCCTGCAGAAGACACCAAGCCCGTCGGTCATACACCTGAATGAAATCTCCGAAGCTTTGGGCTGCACTGGCATCGGCACCATCCGAAATCACCCGCAGCACGAGCCATGGCATGCCCTCCTGTTCCGCCACCTGTGCAACGGCAGCACCTTCCATTTCCACCGCCTTGAGTCCAGGTAGCGCCTCGCGCAGGGTGTCCAGGACTGCGGAATCGCCGATGAATCGGTCTCCCGTCGCGATCAAACCGGTGCTTGGTGATCCAAATTCGTCGAGTTCTCCCGCTTGAGCGGCCTGGGCCAAGGCTCTGGAGGCCCAGGTCAACCAGCTCGACTCGGGGTTCAGTTGGGCCCGATTCAGCGCTGGCAGGGTGAAGCGTGGGAAGAGGGGTCTGGAATCCATGTCGTGTTGCACGACGGCATCGGCAAGCACGACATCCCATTGTTTGAGAGCTGGATCGGCGGCGCCGGCTACGCCCGTAAACAGCAGCAGATCGATGTCAGGCACAGAGCTAATCAGCCGCGTTGCCGCTCGAGCGGCACTCACCTTTCCCCATCCGCTCCAGGCGAGGCTGAGGCGGATGCCCTCTCCCCAGGTCCCGTGATGGATGGTGAGGTCGCCATGCTGTTCACTTCGAAGCTGCTGGAGATGGCTCAGGTCAGAGCCGATTTCTTCAGGCATTGCCCCCAAAACTCCGATATGCAACGCGCGCGCCATGGATTTGTGAACCTGGCGCAACCGTAACGGCGGCCCCTTGCTGCCCCCTGCAGGATGAGGGGAGTTGGAAGCGTGTTGTGAACGCGGGCGAGTCAGTGCGGAGCGTTGCGCAAGTGCGGGCGGTGGCCACCATTGTCACGTTGGTGCGAGAGCAGTTTCCTGCTGCAAAGCCGAACCTGCGGCCTTGGCGGGATGACGCCGAAACCCGTCAGTGGGATGAACCCGAATCGCTCGACCTCTCGTTTCACTTCCCAGGCTGGAGTCCGCGCCTGCAGTGCCGAAGCTTGCTATTGCAGCTTCGTTTTCAAAATAATGACGCTGATCAGGGCTTGAAACTGCTTGGCGTTTTGATTCGAGGCATGACCTACGACGGCGAGCGTTGGCGGTTAGCCACCGTGGGGGATTGGTCTCCCGAGGGTTCCCACTTACCCCAAGCGGAGCAGACCACACAACTTCGACAAATGTGTCGCGATCTGTTCCTTTTGTTCGATCCAAACGTTCATCAGCCTCAAGAGCCGTAACCCTTCGCAACGCTCGTGACTGCAGCGCCAAAACTCCTTATAGGGTTTTGGAATTGGTGATCTCGATAGCATTCATGTCCGTTGCACTTGCTGCCCAGCTCAGGGAAGGTACGAAAAAGGCCCACACGATGGCCGAAAACACTGGCTTTGTGAGCTGCTTCCTCAAGGGTGTTGTTGATAAGTCCAGCTACCGCAAGCTGGTTGCCGATCTCTATTTCGTCTACGAGGCGATGGAAGAGGAAATCGACAAGCTCGCTGAGCATCCAGTCGTTGGTCCTGTGGGGAAGAAAGAGCTGAATCGGGTTGAATCCCTTTCCCAAGACCTCGCCTATTACTTCGGAGAGAATTGGAAGGAGGAAATCCAGCCATCTCCTTCTGCTGCTCTGTATGTAGAGCGGATTCATGCCCTTGCGAAAGAGTCTCCGGAATTGTTGGTTGGTCACCATTACACCCGCTACATGGGCGATCTTTCCGGGGGTCAGATTCTGAAAAATATTGCTCAGAAAGCAATGAATATGGATGGAGACGATGGACTTCGTTTTTATATCTTCAACGACATTGCTGATGAGAAGGGCTTTAAAACGATGTATCGCTCCACCATGGATGCGTTGCCCATCGATCAAGCGATGGCGGATCGGATTGTCGAGGAAGCCAACAACGCTTTCCACCTCAACATGAAAATGTTCCAGGAGCTTGAAGGCAACCTGGTGGCTGCGATCGGCAAAGTTCTGTTTGGTTTCTTGACCCGTCGTCAGCGGACGGGCAGCACGGAGGCGGCCACCGCCTGATCGGTGTCCACCAGGCTTATTCGCTTTTTGGTTCCTGGCACCGGTCGTCGTTTTCGATGTGGCGGACTCAGCGTTGAATTGCAAACGGCCCGCCTGATGGCGGGCTTATGCCCTACGGAAGTGGTCACCTACCGCCAGCGGCAGGACGATCTCGCTTTCCTTGGCGACTGCCTTCGGAGAGAAGAACCTGATCGCAGCATCCTCTGGATTGTGAGCTGGGGCTTTGATGTGCCGAGGCTGATTCGACGCTTGCGTGGCCACCGTGTGGCCTACCACGCCCACAGCAGTGGATACGGATTTGACCTCCCTGCTGGTGTTCCGGTGCTTGCCGTCAGCAGAAACACGTTGGGGTATTGGGGAGCTCGGGCACCGCGCAATCCGCTGTGTTTGGTGCCAAACGCCCTTGCAGATCCGTGGTTGACCCGTGGAGCGCGTGGGCAAGAAGGAGTGCGTTCGATTGATGTTTTCGTGCAAGCCCGAAAGAGCAGCCCCTACGTTCTGAATCAATTGGTGCCGGCACTCCAACGGGTTGGATTGAAGGTGGAGGTTCAGAGCGGCTGGGTCGACGATCTCGTGGATTTGTTTAATCAGTCCACGGTGTATCTCTACGACTCAGCGGATTACTGGCGGGGCAGGGGAGTGACCGAAGGGTTTGGCTTGCCGCCTTTGGAGGCTTTGGCTTGCGGCTGTGTGGTGTTCAGCAGCCTGAACCATGCCCTCGCAGATCACGGTGATCCTTGCCGGACTGTTCATCAAATTGGCTGCGGACGACTTGAGTTTGATGTAAGCCGCATCCAGTCTGCGGTGCAGAACCCGTCCCAATGGCGTCCCCAGGCAGATGTGCTGGAGGAGGGCTTGTCTCCCTATACAGAGGCTCGTCTGTTGGAGAGTTGGCGGGAAGCTGTTAAGCATCTCGATGTTTTGGATGCACTCCACGGCCCTTGGTTGGTTAATCCGGCCACTTGGCAGCTGCGCTGGCGGCAAAGGTTGAAGCGCTTGTGCCGAGTGGTCGATCGGTTACCCGGCTGGCCGGCACACTTATAGAGGCAGGACACGTCCCGATCTAGGTTTCAATTACAGCAGGTTGGCGATCCGTCGGCCTTCTTAATGATCTGATGCTTTCATGCCGGTTCAAAGTCAAACCTGGACAGATCTTGGACGGCTACTGAATGAGCTGCCATCAAAGAGAATCCGATTTTTAATCGTTGTCTTATTGGCTGCAGTATTTCAAGGTCTGATGGATATTTTGTTGGTAGGACTGCTCGCTCGAGTTGTGGGCTTAATGGCAGGAGTCAAGCTTGTAGACAAGGTTCCAGGTATCACATTCTTTGGTGGCGATATTCTTGATCAAGCTGGCTGGTTGTTGGGTCTATTGATAGCGACTTTCTGGCTTACGTCAGCAATTAGATTTGGAGTCGCTTATCTCCAAAGCATGCTAAGTGCTGAAATATGGAATGATTTAGTTAATAAAGTATATAGCAATTTAATGTTCCAAGATTATGAGTTTTTTGCAATACATAGAACGGCTAATTTGTCTGAAAGTTTCAATAGAATTTTGAATAAATTATCCACATCTATTGTAAGCCCTGTGATAGCGATGACTAGCAATGCATTGTCTGTAATAGTTCTTTTGTTTGGAGTGGTATTTGTTCTTGGCTTGCCTGCGCTTGTCATGTTTTTTTTATTGATGTCTGCATATCTCTTATCTGCAAAGTTAATTATCCCATATCTTCGATTTGCGACAAAACAGCAGGTTCGTTATTCAAGAAGAATACATATGATGCTTGTAGAGTCATTGCGATCTATCCGAGATGTTCATCTCTATTCGGCTGATCAGTTTTTCATTGGACGATTTGCTAAGGATGGACTCGTTGCTAAGCGTTATGACAAATTAGCTAAATTGTTGCCAGATGTTCCGCGCTATGTAATCGAGCCGGCAGGAGTAACAATACTCTTTACCGTATGCCTTGCTCCTGTTTTGTTTAGTGGCAATGAAGGTGAAATTCGCCAAGTTATCCCTACTTTTGCGGCTGTTCTTGGAACGTTATTGAGAATATCTGCCCCATTGCAAAATACTTTTCGTAATAGTAATAAATTGCGTGGTGGCTTGCCTGAGATACATGATGCTCTAGAGCTTCTAGCATTACGTCCAAAACGGATTCTATTTTCTTCCCCAGGAGTTCCTTCTATATCTGGAATGATGCCACGGCAGTTTATTCAATTGAAAGATGTTAGTTTCCGGTATTCGAAGATGAAAAAAGAAACTCTTTCTGATATAAATCTTACTATCCCTGTTGGATCTCGAGTTGCCTTTGTAGGTAGGACTGGTAGTGGAAAGACAACTTTGGTGCATCTTCTCCTTGGCTTGTATAAGCCAAGCTCAGGAAATCTGCTTTTAGATGGGGTTCCTTTGCTTCCTAGGGAAGTCCCTGCCTGGCAAGCTAATTGTGCATTAGTTCCTCAAGATATAGTGTTACTTGATACCAGTATAAGGGAAAATGTAGCATTTGGGGTTGATCATGATGATATTGATGACAGCAAGGTTTGGGCTGCCTTAGAAGCTGCACAGTTTAATGATGTTGTAGGCGATATGATTTATGGCTTGTATACAATGATAGGAGAAAATGGGGTTAAGCTTTCTGGAGGTCAAAGGCAGCGACTTTCTTTGGCGCGCGCTTTTTATAAAGAGGCAGAAGTCCTCGTTCTAGATGAAGCAACAAGTGCACTAGATAATAAAACTGAAAATGAGGTAATGCAGGCATTAGATTTAGTTGGAAGACGATGTACTACTATTGTAATTGCCCATAGACTTTCAACTGTTCGTAAATGTGATCGCATTTATGAGATTTATGATGGCAGTATTAAGGCATTTGGTGATTTCGAAACACTTTTTGCTTCTTCGGAGTCATTCCGTGAAATGACTCAAATTGAAAAGAGCTGAACTCTATGGCAGACTTTGTCATTCTTGCGACGGCCGATTGGGATCATCCTCTCTGGACTAATAAGCAGCATACTGCTTTAAGTTTAATAGATCATGGTCATAGAGTTCTTTATATTGAGTCCCTTGGATTACGGCCTCCACGTGCAAGTGTTGCGGATAGTCGTCGCATATTGAGAAGACTTCAGCGAGTTTTGCGTCCACCTCGGAAAGTTAAAGGCAATCTGTGGATTTGGTCTCCACTTGTTGTACCTGGTGGAAATCGTGGATTCATATTGGCTTTGAATCGTTTTCTAGTACGTATAGGATTATCCATAATCATTAGGCACCTTTGCTTTAAATCACCACTGCTTTGGACTTATAATCCTCTTTCACTTTTATATCTGTCATTGACAGATTTTCAAGCTTCGATCTACCATTGTGTAGACAGTATTCAGGATCAGCCGGGAATGCCCTCGGCATTAATTCGGCGTAGTGAAAGAGATCTGTGTGTTGTTGTGGATGCTGTATTTACGACATCTCCAGAATTGCAGCAACGCTTGGAGCTATTAAATAAACAAACTTATTTTTTTGGGAACGTCGTAGATGCTAAACATTTTCGCAGAGCTTTCGAATTAGATTTACCGTGCCCTAAAGATCTCTCATTAATTCCTAAGCCAAGAATATTATTTATAGGCGCTCTTGATTCTTATAAGATTAATTTAGTGATGATGGAAGAATTAATTCTGAAAACTCCAAATTGGTCCTATGTGCTCGTAGGACCAATTGCAGAATGTGATGCTTCGACTGATTTATCTAGTGTAACTGCGTTGTCAAACGTCTTTTGGTTTGATACACGTCCGTATAAGGAGTTGCCAGACTGGCTTGCGCATAGTGATGTGGCCTTGCTTCCATTGCATCAAAATGACTATACCCGTTTTATGTTTCCGATGAAATTCTTTGAATATCTTGCATCTGGATGTTCTACTGTTGCTACCTCAATCCCATCTTTGCAAGCTCATAGTGATGTAGCACAATTATGTGAACCCTCTGCAATTCAGTTTGAAATTGCTATTCGCAAAGCCCTCCAGGGAGAAGGTCCAGATACTGAGAAAATGCTTGAACGAGCATCTCAATCAACCTATGAACAACGTACTAAAAGTATGTTGAAGGTTTTGAATCGGCTGGGTCTACTTCCCCTTTGATGAATACATTGCCAAAGCTGCTTGTATTTGCCCCGACAAGACGTGCGGCATCCGAGACGTTTATTCGTGCAAATCTTTGTGGTCTGCCTTTTCAGATTTATGCTTATTTTGGAGATGAGCTATCTGTATCAAACCCTTTACAGCTTTTATATGGAGTTTCCATTCTTATTAGTAAAGGACTGACAAGAATCGGTTGGTTTAGATTTTCTTCATTGCCAGGATCATTGGTTGCGCTGCTTCTTGTGCAGTATCACAAGCCTAATGTATTGCTGGCTGAGTTCGGTTTTCATGCCATTCGCGTCATGAATGTTGCTACTTGGACTGGAGTTCCTCTCGTAGTCCATTTCCGAGGATCTGATGCATCATCAGAGTCAAAATTTTTGAAGCTGAAAAAAAAGTATCGTATTCTGATGCATTTCGCTTCAGCATTTGTTGTTAAGAGTATTCCTATGGCAAATACTTTGAAGGAGCTCGGTGCACCTACCGAGTGGATATTGATTAGCCCTTCAGGCGCTAATTCAACATATTTTTATGGCTCTGCACCTGCTAAAGCACCACCTTTGCTGTTGGCTGTAGGGCGTTTTGTCGCTAAAAAAGGCCCGCTCTTTACCTTGGCGGCATTTAAAAAGCTACTTCAGAGGCTTCCAAAATATCTGTCGTCTCAGTGTCAGTTAGTGATGGTTGGAGATGGACCTTTAATGCTAGATGCAAAAGAAATGGTGGCCAGAAGTGATATCGCTGATCAAGTAATATTTACTGGAGTTTTGACGCCATGTGAAGTTGCAGCATTGATGCGCAAAGCACGCATGTTTGTACAACACTCAAACGTTGCAGCTGATGGTGACAGTGAAGGAAGCCCAGTGGCCATTATGGAAGCTCAGTTGAGTGGCTTGCCAGTCGTGGCTACATTTCATGCAGGCATACCCGAGGTAGTTTTGCAAGATGTTACTGGATTTCTGGTTGATGAAGGTGATATAAATGGAATGGCTAACGCTATGGCGAAATTGGTTCTTGATTCAGAAATGGCAGCAAAAATGGGATCTTTGGGCCATGATCGCATTATTCGTAATTTTACATTAGATCATCATCTATCTGCTCTAAGTACTCTTCTCCATCGTGTTATTGATAAGCATTCTTAGCGAGGTTAGCTGTACATTTTCATGATCCTAGAGAGATATATAGTATTCAAGTAATTTGTTTCAGGTAGGTAGAAATTGCATCCCATTGAGCAGACACAAGTGTTGGTATAGGCAAATATTTAACATAGATTTTTGGTTAAGGAGTAATTTGCTATATGTAGCATACGGAATTTTATGTTCAAACTTTTGATGGGCGAGTATCACCTCACTGTTATGTATTGTTCTTATTTGACCGAATAAGAATTTATGCTATTTCTATTTTCTTCTGTGATTTAACTAGATCATCCACACCTTTTATTTGGTTAAGGAATGGTTCTAAGAGGTTTAGAGGTAAGGCGCTAGGGCCGTCGCATCGCGCATTGCTAGGGTCAGGATGAGCTTCTAGAAAAAGACCTGCTAATCCAATTGCCATGCCTGCTTTTGCTAGGTCCATAACTTGGGAACGGCGGCCACCGGATGCAGCACCGCCAGGATCACGACACTGAAGAGAATGGGTTACGTCAAAAATTAGTGGAGTATTGTCACACGTTCGCTTCATCACCCCAAAGCCGAGCATATCGACTACTAGGTTGTCATAGCCAAAATTGCTGCCGCGCTCGCATAGTAGTAGTTGATCATTGCCACATTCTTTGAATTTTTCAACGATATTTACCATTTGTTCTGGGCTAAGGAACTGAGGCTTTTTGATGTTGATAACTCGTCCAGTTTTTGCAATGGCACTCACCAAGTCAGTTTGGCGTGCAAGAAATGCTGGTAATTGAATAATATCAGCCACCTCCGCTGCGGCTACTGCTTCGATTGGAGTATGAACATCCGTAATGACTGGAATGTTGTGGGTGTCTTTAACAGCCTGAAGAATATTTAAGCCATACTCTAGCCCGGGACCTCTGAAAGAATGAATTGAGGAACGATTGGCCTTATCGTATGAGGCTTTGAAAACCAATGGAATTCCTAGGAGCTCGCATACATCTTTGAAGTGAGCTGCACAGTGCAAAGCAAAATCCAGATCTTCTAAGACATTTATTCCTCCAAGCAGAACAAATGGTCGATCATTCGCGAATGTGATGTTTCCCAGTTGAACTTGACGCGCCATAGTCTATAAGTTGCTAGCGACTTGAAAAGCTTACTCGGTTTAATTCCTTTGTCCGCTTCCTCAAATTTATGGACTATTTATTTTGTTTTTGCAATCGTTGACTTGAATGCGAACCAACGAATTTAAGTTCTCTCCATACTGTATTATATGTGATTATCGAGTAGTTCTCGAAAGCTTAAATGCTAACACTGTATTTAACTGGGATGTCATGCTTGTTTGTATGAGTCTGAGTCAGAAACGAAATGGAAACTTATATCGTAACTTAGCATTTTTTGCTGCTTGGATACGGCTTGATTAAGGCTTGGTCTTAGGATTCCGAATATCTTTTTTCGACAAGCATTTTAAGCGAATCAATATCTGTCATTGGCTGCAATATATTATTTGTGCTATTGCATTCGTAAAATTTGTATGAATGTAGATTTAGGCTGTCTCTATTTAGAAACTCCAGCCAGTCAAGGTGTAGTGCGCGAAGCCATTCGAGGGATTTATATTTCTTCTGTAAGTTATTGTGATAGCTAGATAAATAACCATCTTTGCTCTCTGAATGAACCATTTGATTAAGCAAAATCTTTTGACTTGGGGCCAGCAATACAATTGAAATTTTGTCAGCACATGTCAAAATATCTAAAGACTGGTCTCTTTCATAAGAGTGAAGTTCATGTCTATTTATTGAATTGATATCGTAGTGAAAGATTACAGTGTTATTGAATTGATTAGGGAAGGATTCTGATAATTTTTGCTCCCTTAGTATATTGCCTGTTACAAAAGTGTCAGTCATTTTATTTGCTCCAAGTTGAGCCGCGTAGCCGTTTGATTGCATATTATCTATAAATGTGGATTTTCCCGATCCACATGTGCCCGATACAACGACAAGATGCTTTATTTTAAGTTTTTTGCACACAATAAAATAACGATCTTTGAAATTAGATTTCTTAATCTTCACAGATGAAAATAACTTCATGTGTGAATTTAGGATTGTGTCTAATGCTGCCTTAGAAAAGAAAAAAGTGCGTAGAGAAGTATTTGGTGAATATGGAGCAATAAATGCAGCAGATGTATTCTTGATAATGGCAGGAATAAATCCCAATAGAATCCTTGATGTTTGCAATGATTTCCAATCTCTTGTCCACGATTTAATGAAAGACTTGATATCTCGCATGACAAATTTAGTGGCTTCACGAATGCCGAACTGAGCAGCTTCGATAATGACTGTGTCGTTGGTATGCAATGCTAAATAGCGTAAAACTCCAATCGGATTCCTTAGATGATGTAAAACGTTTAGGCATAGAACTAAGTCATGTTTATCTAGCCTTGGATATTCTTCGACATCTAATCGTAAGTACTTAGGCTTCAACTGAAGAAATTCTGCAATTTGCTTTGCTTGCCTTAGTTTCTCTTTATTTAGTTCTAGCCCTGTAACCTTGCTTGCCCCCTGCTGCAAAGACGCGATGCAGAAAAGGCCTAGGAAAGATCCAATATCTAGAACCGTCTGCCCTTTTTTCAATTCATTATGTACTAAATTTATTGTTTCAGTTCTTTCTTCGCCTGGCGTTTTTATTCCATATGGCAACTCAATGCGCTGATATTTTAAATCTTCAGAATCAACAAATTCAGAAATTTCATTTTCTGAATACATGGCTTATTGTTGAAACATTTATAAAATAACAATATATTGTGCTACTGCTCTAGGCATCATCTCTGTAAGATTAGTTTACTTTGCTTAGGAGGCGTGCGTGAATGTTAACCCTAATTGTACATTGGAGTAGAGAGCTTTTGGCAAGTGCTAAATTGAATACCACTTAAAAATAGTGATATTCTACAAATTAAGCTGCTTGGAAGAACCCCTGCAAGGTCTATTTATTTTGTCTAGCATATTTAAGTAGATTTGCATTTTCATTTGCAATGAACGTGCTTTGTTGACGTAGTGGTTAGTGTGCCACCATCGTTTATTGTTAATCGTCTTGTTTATTGGTTTGTATTGAGATGAGCGTGTAATTTTATTTTGAATACTGCCGAAAAAAGGCAGAGTGCCGATAACAGTTCTAGCGTCTCTTCAAGAATGCGATAATTCTTGTAAGGAAAAATATTTAGATCGAATCCTTGCGCAATTGCCGCAAAAACTATAGACAAAATTATCATGTATCGAATTCTAAGTTCTTTTAGATTAATGTTTATGCGATAAATTGTTTTTCTGATTGCATATGTTGCGAGCATGGCAAGTCCAATTAATGCAGCTGTAACTGCTGTTGTCCCTGCTTGGTGATAATTGTAATTTGCAATAAATATTTTTTGGATCATATGTAGCAGATCGTGCACGCCGTCTAGTTGTTTTCCTCCTGCGTGAGGCATGTCTAGGTTGAAGATTCTTTCTCCAAAACTCAGCTCACTTAAAAAGGCTAAAAATGAAATGGCAGAGATAATTGCAACTGTTCTTTTTCTTTGATTTTGCCTTAGTGCGGAGAATAGGCCTAAAGCTGTGGTCGCCAATAGTATAAATGTTGTCAGATTCTCAACTAATCCGTCTTCTCTCGAGATGCTTTTTGCCGTTTCTGGCGAAAGAGTAGTACTTAGAAAAAGTACTCCTGCGGCTATTGTGATGAAAATAAAGGGCTTTTTTTTTGCGATTGATTTGCATAAATCAAGTTCTTTGATCTCTGCCATTGATTTGATAGTAAGAAGTTTGGTGGTGTGTGGGAATTTTCCTGAAAGATTTACTCGTGGTTTGCTTAAAAGCTGAGCTTTTGGTAGGTCATTTTAGCTAATTCTTTTGTAAAAATTTATTCAAAAAATTTATGTTTGCTTTTTTAGTGTGCGGACGACCTGAACTCTAACGTTGTCCTGTCCTTCTGTAAATTACTTGTCATTCTCCAAATGTCTTAGGGCGATATGTAGATATGTACTGGTTCGGATTTTCTTAAATTGATTATCTTTGAAGTTGAGTGTCTAGTGGGTGACGTACCTCAGTCCACTCTTGCGCTTCGCTCGCTCTAACGTTCTGTCTATGAGCTTTTTGGCAGGTCTCAACGATGCCCAGCGCCGGGCGGTCGATCATCACCAAGGGCCTCTGCTGGTAGTAGCTGGTGCCGGGAGTGGGAAGACGCGTGCTCTGACCCATCGCATCGCCCACCTCATTGGTGAGCACGGAGCAGATCCAGGTCAAATCTTGGCAGTCACCTTCACCAATAAGGCGGCTCGGGAGATGAAGGAGCGGCTTGAGCTCTTGTTGGCTCAACGCTTGGCCCAGAGTCAATTTGGTCAGCCTTGGAGCACGTTGCCGCCGGTAGAACAGCGGCAGCTGCGATCTCGGATTTATAGGGAGATTACGAAAGAGCTTTGGATCGGAACATTTCATGCGTTGTTCGCTCGGATGCTTCGCTTCGACATCGACAAATTTCGGGACCCAGACGGACTCACCTGGACTAAGCAGTTTTCGATCTACGACGAAGCCGACGCCCAAAGCCTGGTGAAGGAGATCGTCACCCAGGAACTGCAGATGGATCCCAAGCGATTCGAGCCTAAAAAGGTGCGCTGGGCAATCAGTAATGCCAAAAATCAGGGTTGGTTGCCGGATCAGCTCGAAGCGAATGCAGAAGGTCAGCGCGGCAAGCTCACGGCCGATGTTTATCGCCGCTACCGCAAAGCCTTGGCTGCGAACAATGCCCTCGACTTTGACGACCTGTTGCTGCTACCGGTTCAATTGCTGCAGCAAAACGAACAGGTGCGTCGGTACTGGCATCGTCGTTTTTGCCATGTGCTGGTGGACGAATATCAAGACACCAACCGCACCCAGTACGACCTGATCAAGTTGCTGGTGACGGATGGCAAGGAGCCGCAGGCCTACGACGACTGGTCTGGCCGTTCGGTCTTTGTGGTCGGGGATGCCGACCAAAGCATTTATAGCTTCCGTGCCGCTGACTTCACGATCCTGATGGGCTTTCAGGACGATTTCGGTGACCAGGCGTCGGATGACGCCACGCGCACGATGGTGAAGCTCGAGGAGAACTACCGCTCGACGGCAACGATCCTCGAGGCGGCGAATGCTTTGATCTCGAACAACAGCGAGCGAATCGACAAGGTGCTCCGCCCCACCCGAGGCGAAGGGGAGCTGATCACCCTCACCCGTTGTGACGACGAAATTGCTGAGGCAGAGGCGGTGGTTCATCGCCTGCGAATGATGGAAGCCGCGAACCCAGATCTCAGCTGGGGTGATATGGCGGTGCTCTATCGCACGAATGCCCAGTCGCGGGCTATGGAGGAATCGTTGGTGCGCTGGGGAATTCCCTACATCGTGGTGGGCGGGCTTCGCTTTTACGACCGCCGTGAGATCAAGGATTTGTTGGCGTACTTGCGCCTTCTCGTGAATCCTGCCGACACCGTCAGCCTGCTGCGGGTCATCAATGTGCCCAAGCGTGGAATTGGTAAAACCACCATCCAGCGCCTCACCGATGCGGCGAACCAGCTCGGTATTCCCCTTTGGGATGTGGTGAGTGATCCAGAAGCGGTGCGTTCGCTCGGTGGACGTTCGGCCAAAGGATTGCTGCAATTTTGCGAGCTCGTCAATGATCTGAAAACTCAGGTGCAGACGGCAGCACCATCGGAGCTGCTCCAGCAGGTGATGGAAAAAAGTGGGTATGTGCGTGAGTTGATCACAGAGGGAACCGACGAAGCCGAGGAACGCCGTCGCAATCTTCAAGAACTCGTGAATGCGGCCTTGCAATACCAGGAGGAGAACGACGACGGCAATTTGGAGGGATTTTTGGCTTCTGCTGCGCTTTCGAGCGATGCCGATAACAAGGACACTGCAGCGGATCGAGTCACCTTAATGACCCTGCATAGCAGCAAAGGTTTGGAGTTTCCGGTGGTCTGCCTTGTGGGGTTAGAGCAGGGGCTCTTCCCGAGTTACCGCTCCTTGGACGACCCTGCGTCTCTGGAGGAGGAACGGCGGCTTTGTTATGTCGGAATCACCCGCGCCAAAGAGCGTCTTTTCCTGTCTCACGCCAGCGAGCGTCGTCTTTGGGGTGGCATGCGCGAGGCGGCCGTGCCGTCCGTGTTCCTCTCGGAATTGCCTGAGGCTCTAGTGCAGGGTGATCTACCGCAAACTGGCGGTGCGGCCCTACGACGCGAACGCCGCTTGGATCGGCTCACACGGGTTGATCGTGATCAACCCTCATCGGCCCCTGCGAACGCTGTGCGTCGTCGTCAGGCCGGCCCAGCCCCCGGCCGCAGTTGGACTGTGGGAGATAAGGTCACCCATTCCAGTTTTGGTCTTGGAGAGATCACCCATACCTTTGGCAGTGGGGAAAAGGTATCTATTGCCGTTAAATTCGTAGGGATGGGACCAAAAATCCTGGACCCGCGTCTTGCCCCTATTGAATTATTCATAGCCAGTAATGAATGATGTTTCTGGTCCGACAGGTCTCTTGCTAATTAGGGGTTTAGGTCATAGTGGCAGCACAATTTTGGACCTTGCACTTGGAGCTCATCCCAATGTTGTAGGTCTTGGAGAAGCGGTTAGGGTTTTGGATAAACCATTGCCAGAAGAGACTCGTCAAGCTCCAAGAGAGTTGCGAAGTGATTTATGTTTTGAGTTGCCTTGTACATGTGGTGCTTCTGCCGGCAATTGTCCGGTCTGGGGACCAATTCTCTCTTGGTTGAGAGTTCACGATGATCGACCATTGATTGAAAAGTTTAATCGTTTAATTGAACCTCTTATCTGTTCATCTACTAGTTGGTTGGTAGAGTCATTTCAATCAGATCAACAGTTAATCAATGCAGATAATTTAGGGATTCCTGTGCGTATCGTTTATCTCGTTCGGGACGTACGCTCTTGGTCGCACAACGAGGCTCGTCGTGGCGTTACACGCTATGGTCGTGGTGTCACTGTTGGATGGCGTTCACTTTTGCGGTGGTGGAGAGTCAATCGTCGAACTGAAAAGATTCTTCAAGATTCTGGCCATCCTATTTTTAATCTTGGTTATGAAGAATTAGCACTTCAGCCGGAAGTCGCCTTGAGGAAATTATGTGATTGGCTAGATATTGCCTTCGATCCATTAATGCTTCAGCCTGGTTTGAATTCAAGGAGTCATATCCTTTTAGGAAATCCAATGCTTGCTAAGCCTGTTGATAGCCATGCCATTCGCTACGACGGTGCCTGGCTCACCTCCACAGCCCTTTCATTGCGCGTGGCGCCTCTGCTTCCGTTTGTGGCTGCGATGAATCGCCGTCTTGTTTACAGCCATGGATTGCTCGGCGAGGGCTGGCCAGCGGCTTAATCTCTCAGTTAGTAATCAACTATCCGTGTCGACCGTCTACCAGCCGATTCGGATTTTTATCGGCTACGACCCGCGTGAGCGTGCTGCTACCAACGTACTGATTGACAGCTTGTATCAGCACAGCAGTGTGCCGCTTGCGATCACACCCTTGGTGACCCCGCAGTTGGAAAACCAGGGGTTGTTCCAGCGTGAACGGGATCCCAAGCAGAGCACCGCGTTTTCTTTCACGCGGTTCCTAGTGCCGTATCTGATGGGGTATCAGGGCTGGGCGATGTTTATGGATTGCGACATGCTCTGCCGAGCCGACATCAAGGCTTTGTGGGATCAGCGTGATGATCGCTTTAGTGCCATGTGTGTTCAACATGAGCATGTGCCTGGAGAAACGGTGAAGTTCCTTGGCGAAGTGCAGAGCGCCTATCCGAAGAAGAATTGGAGTTCATTGATGATGTTGAACTGCAGCCGCTGTACGAATCTCACCCTGGATTACGTCAATACGGCTTCGGGTTTGGAACTGCATCGTTTCCATTGGTTGGAGGGTGATCACGAGATCGGAGCCATTGAGGGGGGATGGAATCATCTGGTGGATGTGCAACGCCCTCAAGAGCAGGAGGAGAAGGCGCCCATGTTGCACTGGACCCTCGGTGGCCCTTGGTTTCGCGAACAGCGCACCATGGGAGGGCCTTTGGCGGCTGAATGGTTTGCTGCCCGTGATGAAGCAATCAAGCTTTGGGATTAATGGCAATTCGGAAATGTGTAGTCGCTGTTCCGGCCCGTTTGCAATCGTCGCGCTTGCCCAACAAGGTGCTGGCCGATATCGGTGGGAAGCCAATGATTCAGAGGGTTCTAGAACGTTGTCGTGAATCCACTGCCGTCGATACCGTTGTTCTCTGCACAGACAGCCAGAATCTTCGGCAGCGGGCATCGGCTTGGGGATTCCCCGTCTTAATGACGGCTGAATCTTGTAGCTCCGGCAGCGACAGAATTGCCTCGGTGGCCGACTCATTGATGGCTCTTGCCTGGGGTGATGCAACGCCGGCGGCAGAGCAAACTGCTGTAATCAATGTTCAGGGGGATCAACCGTTTATCGAACCCAAGGTGATTGATGCGATGGCCGCCGAGTTTCGCCGACTTGACCCCGTCCCCGCGGTCGTGACTCCTGTGTATGGCTTGAAGCCAGAGACGGTTCATAACCCCAATGTGGTGAAGACTCTCTTGGCCCACGATGGACGGGCGTTGTATTTCTCGCGCTCCGCGATTCCCCATGTGCGTGATGTTGATCCTTCGGAATGGCATCGCCACACCACCTTCTGGGGACACGTCGGGATGTACGGCTTTCGCGGGGATGTGTTGGCGGGCTGGGGTCAACTCCCAGCATCACCTCTCGAAGATTTGGAACGTCTCGAGCAGCTCCGTTTGATCGAGGCTGGCCTCACCATCGCCACGTTTGAAGTTCAGGGAACCTCCCTATCAGTGGACACCGCGGAACAGCTGGAACAAGCCCGCGCGATGGTTTGATTTAGCTGAATTCTTTGCACCAGCGATGGGCGAGTGGCCAGAGCTGGGCAAGGTCTAGATGGCCCATGGTTTGGCGCACAGCAGCCATGGTGGGGGCTTGCCAATCCCCGAGTTCAGCCAGAATCTCGTCAGGAATCGACGTGTCGGTTCGACTGACGTTCACCTGTTGTCCCCAATTGGGTTCTTCATATGGAACCTTTAAAACGTCGCAAAGGCGTTTCCAACTTGCTGGTGTGAACAATCGTTCGTATAGGTCGATAAAGCACTCACTGGGTTCAAACACCTGAGTAAGAGCCATCAGGGTGTGGCCATAATCGCTGCGGAGCGTAACTCTCACTGGCCGCTCAATACACAGTTGACGTAGTGCTTCTACCTCTGTTTTGCCGTTGAGCTGGTTTTGTTTGCGCAGCTGCATGCGCTGGTAAGAGATGATGCGTTCGATCGGATCGCGCATCAAGAAAATTGGACGGATTCGGATCTCACGTTCTGAAAAACCAGCCTTTATAGCCCTCAGGGTTTCTGGATCTAATGCGCTGTACGACGGTGTGATGTCGCCAGTGAGTTGGATCCCCGGTCGCCTCAAGAGGCTGGCGAAATAGTCGTAATACCGCTGAGGTTGAGCGATGAATCGCTGGCGTCGCCAGGTGCGCGGTTTGATCAGAGAACGCTGGCGTCGGTTGCTGAAGCCCGCCTCCGGCAGGGTGAGTGCATCGTGAATGTGATATTCCTTCAGAAAACCAAATTCCGCATCTCGGCGACGGTTGAGTTGGGCGTGAAGCCAGGAAGAGCCAGCTTTTTGGGCCCCAAGCCCCAGAACGAATGTCCCGTTGCGTTCAGTCATTCCGATCGCGCCACCCATCGCGCTTCAGCCTTTGCCAGTGCCCACGCGCTTGAAGGATCGTTTCTGCCAGTTCCCGAACGGCGCCGTGGCCTCCTCGTTTCCGCAAAACAGCATGGGCTCCTTTCCGCACCGGCATGCAGGCATCGGCTGGAGCAATCAGGAGTCCAACAACCGGCCGCACGGCTAAGTCATTGAGGTCGTCGCCGACGAAGGCTGTTTCGGCAATGTCGATCCCCAGTCGTTGTTGGAGCTGGAGCAGCGCCTCAGGTTTGTCTTTGATACCCACGAGACAGTGATGGATTCCTAGCTGGCGTGCCCTCACCTCAGTTGCACCCCCTTGACCACCACTGAGGAATGCGATGTCGACTCCTGCCTGTTGCAGCAAGCGAATCCCGAGACCGTCCCGCACATCAAACCGTTTGATCAGCTGCCCGGTCGCATCAAACCAAAGCCCTCCATCCGTGAGTACGCCGTCGACATCGAGCACCAGCAATTTGATCTGTCTGAGTCGCTTTCCGAGCCTCCACCAGCGCCATCTCCTCATGCCAGGCCTGCTTGCACGAGATCGTGGAGACGCAACAGACCCATGAGCTGTTTGTTGTCCCCGACGACAGGGAGCACAGAAATCGCTTTGCGACGGTTGTTCTCCATCTGCTCGAGGGCCTTTACCACCAGCACATCAGAACGGACTGTGATCGGGTCGGCCGTCATCAGATCGGCGGCCGTCAGCGAGCTCCAGGTGTTCGCGCTGTGGTCTTGTAGGGCTCGTCGTAGGTCTCCATCCGTGAGGATTCCCATAAGAGAACCCGGAGAGGTGGGGTCTTCGACCCAGCCGCTGCCGATCCCATCTCGGGTTAATCCGCCGATCACCTCAGGAAGGGATGTATCCGGTTGAAGGGGGTGCAATTTGCTCACGGGAACCATCAGGTCTGCCGCAGTCATGGTGAGTTGTTTGCCCAGGGAGCCGGCAGGGTGATTGAGGGCGAAATCAGCCGGCGAGATGCCGCGACGCTCCATCCAGACCGCTGCCAGTGCGTCGCCAATGGCCATGGCAACAGCGGTGCTGGCGGTTGGTGCCAAATTGAGCGGACACACTTCGCGGTCGACGCTGGCCTCCAGCACGACATCGCTGCCCCGTCCGAGGGATGAGTCAGCTCGGCCCACAATGGCGATGCGGCCAGTGCCCCGTCGTTTGAGGTGGGGCAGAACTTCAAGCAACTCCGTGGTTTCGCCACTGTTGGAGAGCATTAAACAAACATCTTCTGGTGCCACAACACCCAGATCTCCGTGCAGAGCATCAAGGGGGTTGAGATACAACGCCATCAAACCAATGGATGAAAACGTGGCGGCGATTTTTCGAGCCACGATGCCGCTTTTGCCCACTCCAGTGATCACCAGCTTGGCTTTTCGATCAGCGCAATGTTCGAGCAGTTGAATCGCGGCCTCAACCTGTTCACTGCTGAGTCGTTGTGCTGCAGTGGCGATGGCTGAGGCTTCCTCTTGCAGGCAACGGGTCAGAGCAGACAAGACCGAGATCCACGATGATCGGCCCATTGTCATGCACGCCATGCGATGAACCTGACCGGTGTGCCGTCATCTGTGCTGGCTGAGTTGCGAGCGGCGGCGGTGGGTGCAGGTGTGACGCGGTTGGCGATGGTTGGTGGTGCTGTGCGGGATGGCCTGCTCCATGAGTGCCATGGCCGAGCTTGGACTGGTGTGCCTGATTTGGATTGGGTTCTTGAGGGTGATGCCATGGGCCTGGCCATGGAGCTGGTGAAACGGTGTGGAACGAAACGGGTAACGGAACTTCAGAGCTACGGGAGCTTTGGCACGGTGTCGTTGCGTCTCGATGGCGTGGCCTTGGATTTCGCGATGGCTCGACGGGAGACATACCCCGTGCCAGGCGAGAACCCTGTTGTTGAACCCGGCTCGTTGGACTCTGACCTGGTGCGTCGCGATTTCACGGTGAACGCGATGGCTCAGGATTTGCTGTGTGGACAGCTCATCGATCCGCACCGAGGTCAGCAAGATTTGGCCGACCGTCGTTTGGTGTTTCTCCATGACGAGAGCGTCTCTGATGACCCCACGCGTGTGATTCGTGCCAGCCGTTATGCGGCGCGGTTGGGCTTTGTCTTGTCGCCGGAGGCGCTGCAGCAAGTGACCGCCACCGTGCGGCGTTGGCCTTGGTCGTGGCACGCGGACGACACACCTGATCAGGCTCCACCGGCATTGGCGAATCGCCTGCGAATGGAGCTCGATCGTTTGTTTGAGGCTGAGCCTTGGGCTGCGGCACTCGATTGTTTAGAGGAGTGGCAGGCGATGGCGTTGTTGGATCCGTCCTTGCAGCACGACAGAGGTCGAAACCGTCGCATTGCTTGGGCGCAACGTCTTGGACTTCCCTTGTTACCGGCCTGGTTAGCCGGTGCACCGGATCCTGAGGCGATTGCCTGTCGCTTGGGTGTTCCTGGTCAACAGCAGCGATGGCTCAAACAGCTCCATCAGCTTCGGGATTGGTTGTTGTCCGCAGATGCACCTGACATTCATGCGGCCCCAGATATTTGGACTGCCGCCCTGGAGACCCAGGGCTGGATGCCAGAAACAGTGGCCTTCATGGTTTGCTTGCAACCTCAGCAATGGAAGCCGTTGTTGCGCTGGTGGGGGCGTTGGCGACATCTGAAATCGCCCAGAAGCGCTCGTGATCTCATCGCTGAGGGTTGGTCGTCCGGACCTGGATTAGGCGAGGAGTTGCAGCGTCTACGCCTGGAGACGTTGAAGCGAAGCCGATGAATGGGTCCCGTTCCGCTTCGATTCTCCTGGTTATCGCTGTGGTGTGTACAGGGTTTGCCTTGAAGGCTCTCTGGCTCATCGACGCCACGGCGCTCTGGAGCGACGAGTTGTACAGCGTGGGTAAGAGTTTTCAAGCCAGTCCGTTGGCTTTGCTCGCGATGCTCCGCCACGACACCCATCCGCCCCTGTATTACGGCTTGCTTTGGGGCTGGGGCCAACTGGTGGGTCAAAGCCCGATCACGTTGCGGTTGCTGTCGTGGCTTGCCTACGGGGTGGGGGGAGTTGTGATGGTGGCTCAAGCAAGGGCATTGGCTGCGCATCAGCGCCTGGGCTGGACCATGCCCCTTGCAGCACTGATGGCGTTTTGTAGCCCTTTCCCCATCCGTTTTTCCATTGAAGGCAAGAGCTATGCGCTGTTGGTGCTGTTTGTGGCATTGGCTTGGTGGTGGCGCAACCAAGGCCGTTGTGTGCCCTATGCCACCGCCATAGCCCTTGCCTCATTGACCCATTTTTATGGTCTCTTTTTGATGTTGGCTGCTGGAGCTTGGGACAGCTGGCGCCGTCGCTGGGATTTGTCGTTGGCCGCTGGCTTGGGGGCGATCCCAGCCCTGGCCTGGATGGGCTATGCCTCGGACTATCTCTTCAGTTCCAAGGCCGGCAGCTGGATTGGTGGTCCGAGCTTTGCCTTGTTGGAGGACACCTTGGCCCGTGGGCTTGGCGTGTGGCCCCTGCCCAAGTTGGCCTTGCTGCTGCTCACGCTTGTGATCCTGCGTCGTTGGGGTGGTCTGAAGCCCGTGCGTTGGTTCGATGCTGATTTGTTGGATCGGAGTGGTGTGATCCCATCGGCCTTGATGGTGGTTGGGGTCGTGCTGATCTCCTTCTTCAAGCCCCTTGCCTTCAGTCGTTATTTCGTCGTGCTGATTCCGGCTCTTGTGCCTGTCTTGGCGGTTTTGTTCGGTGATGCCCAGTTGAATCGCGGGGGTCGCTGGTTCGCCAGCACTGTGTTGGTGATTGTGATCTGTAGCTGGTGGGGGCCAGGGTTTGCTGAACTCGATCCGGGATTGGGCGGGGTGCGAGAACAGGATCAGTTCCGGATGGTGAGCCGTCAAACGGATGGTTTGCCTGAGCGTTACAGCCCCCGGGCACGCTTGCTCAACCTCAGTGATCGGATGGAGCAGCAGATGGGTCAAATCTCTGCCCCCGTGGCTGCATGGGGAGATCGCAGTGCCCTGAGCCAGCGTTTGTCGATCACCCCACCCCCCTCTGTGATCTGGTTGGCCAGTAGTGGGCCTGAACAGGCGCTTCGGCGCAAACTCAAACCGATGCAGCAGGAGGTTGAGCAGGTGGGCTATCGCTGCGTCGACCGTTCAAAAGGGCTGAGCCATGGCCGGATTCTGCAGTGCCAACTTGGATCCAAGCTGAATCCTTCGCTGTAAGACGTTCAGCAGCTGTTGCTGTGCAGGCCACGAGGAGTGGCCCACAGGTTTGTGGGTCCACCAGCAGTTCAAGGCAGGCTTGGGATGGTGATTCGTTGAGTTGAACGGGCCCCTCAAGCCAGCTCCAGGCGTCTCGATTGGCGGGGGCCAGGCTGCTGGCCAGTCCCTGTTCGAGGAGGTCCAGCGCACCTGGATGAGCTGGAATGCAATTGGGCCAAAGCTGAATGGTGACGGGCTTGCTTCCCTGCACCATCTCGCCGAGATGTCCAAGCAATCCAAAGCCAGTTACGTCGGTACAGGCATGGATGTCGGCTCCATGCTTCTGCAACGCAGCCACCAAGTGATGTTGGCTTTCGTTCATCATGCGCAGGGCCGCTTGCACATCCTTGGGCTTGGCGACTCCCGCCATGGCGGCGGCGAAGAGCACACCAACTCCAAGTGGACGGCTCAGCAGGAGCGCATCACCAGGCTCAATCCCCCCTTTGGACCATGGCATTGAACTTTGGCCGTTCACGCTGAGGGTCACTTGCAATCCCAGGGTGGTCGGGGATGGTGTGGAACCGCGCGACTCCAAGGTGTGTCCCCCGATCAGCGACGCTCCCTGTTCGACCAAGACCGACTGAACGCCCGCCAGGGTTTGATGGAGCAGCTCCTGCTGTTCGGTGGGGTGGATGGACGGCAAGGTGACGACGGCCATCGCACTGGTCACCGTGGCCCCACAAGCCCAGAGATCGGAGCAGGCATGCAGGGTGGTGAGTCGACCATTGAGCCAGGGATCACTCACCAGTGCTGGAAAGCCATCCACGCTTTGCAGCAGCGCTGGTGTTCCGCCGAGGTTCGCGGCATCTTCCGGTTGGGTTTGGAGACCCGCCTGCGATAACGCCGCGTTCAGGGGGCGTGCGGGCAGCTTGGCCGCACAGCCACGGCAGGCCATCGGTTCGGTTGATGCCATGGAGGCTTGTGGGGTCAAGCCAGCCATAAAAGAGCGATCGAGTTTTTGTTTCAGGGTCCAGAGCAGCGTGAATGGCCCTGTGCGTGCACGGCCTCGCTGCATCCAGGCCATGTTGTTGCCGGTCCCAATCAACTGCAGGGCAAGGCGTTGTGGTGTCCATCGCTTCACGCCTTGACCGTTGCAGAACGCCTCTAGGTTCTGGGCTAAGGGCACGGCGGAACGCACAGCCCACACCCCGGAGGCGGGCCGCGGTTGGGACTCCATGACGGCGCAATCGCCGCTCGCAAAAAGATGGGGGGATCCCTCAATCTGAAGGAAGGGATTGGTCAACACGCGTCCGTCGTCATCCACTGCAAATCCACTGTCAGCCAGCCAAGACGGGGCGCGACTCCCTGTGCAGAGGAGTGTGGGGTGGTGACTGGCGTCGGTGACGCAGTGAATTTGAGCGCGACGGAGGATCGACTTGGTGGTGCCGTCGAGTTGGCCTGCACGGATCTGTAATTCCAGTGCGCGACGTGGCCAACGCCTTCGCAGAGCTAGGGCTACTTCGATGCCGGCCGCTCCTGCACCAATGAGGCGAAAGGGTTCGGCGTCTTCAGGGTCTTGCCTCGACAAAAACTGAAGGGCCTCTTCCAGCGGTTTGATTGGAACACCAGAAAGGTTGTTGGCGTTGCGCGTGACCGCCCCTACATCAAGGCTGAGCACACCGAAGCGCAAGGACGGCCGGCCGTGAAGAAGGAGATGTTGACGTTGGGAATCAACACCAATGATTTCGGCCTGTACAAAGGCCACCCCAGCTCGATCGCAGAGATGCGGCAGATTGATGCTCAGCTCGTCCCGCCGATAGATCCCGGCGATCAGGCCGGGGACCATGCCTGAATACAAGGCCGTGGGATGCCGATTTACGAGGACAACCCCGCGTTTTGGCCGCAACCGCGGAGTCATCGCCCAGCGTTTGAGCAGAAGAGCATGGCTGTGTCCTCCTCCAGCGAGGAGGAGAGGTCCCGATGGGGTCATCGGACGCTGCGGTACCCCAGCGGATTGGCCTGTTGCCAAGCCCAGCCATCGCGACACATCTGTGCAAGATCCCGCTTGGCGCTCCAGTCCAAAATGTCTTTGGCTCTTTGAGGACACCCTTCCAGCTTGGGCACATCTCCTGGCCGTCGTTCCACCACCTCGTAGGGAATCGGAAGGCCTGTTGCTTGTTCAAAGCCGTGCACAACGTCGAGAACGCTGAGTCCGCAGCCGGTACCGATGTTCAGCGTGAGTTCGTGAGGGGCTGTGGATTGGAAGAGGTGACCCAAGGTGACGCTATGGGCTTCGGCGAGGTCCATCACGTGTAAGTAGTCACGGATGCCGGTGCCATCGTGCGTTGGGTAGTCCTGGCCAAAGATCCGGAGTTTGTCGCGTCGGCCCGCCGCGACTTGGGTTATGAACGGAAATAAGTTATTGGGAATGCCGAGGGGGTCTTCCCCAATTCGTCCACTGGGGTGGGCTCCGACGGGGTTGAAGTAGCGCAAACAGGCCACCCGCCAGTCCCCAGCACGACAGAGGGCACCCAGCAACTGCTCAACGGCCAACTTGGTTTGGGCATAAGGGTGTACGGGTGCTGTTGGCATCTCCTCGTGGAGTGGAAAAACCTCAGGCTCCCCATACACGGTGGACGTGCTGCTGAAGACGAGGGTGCGGCACTGGTGCTGCTCCATTGCGCTAGCCAGAACCCTGCTGCCATTGAGATTCACATCCCAGTACCGCAGTGGGTTGGCCACGGATTCACCCACGGCCTTGAGACCGGCGAAGTGAATGACGCCATCAATGGGACCACCACAATCAAAAGCGCGATTCACCGCGTTTAAATCACGGACATCCCCCTCGACAAGATCCAATGCATTGGAGCCTGCGAGCTCCTTCACGCGTTTCAGAGCCTCGGGGCTGCTGTTGTCGAAGTTGTCGAGAACCACCAGCTCATACCCCTGCTGCAGCAGAACAAGAGCGGTGTGGCTCCCGATGAAGCCGGCGCCACCAGTAATCAGGACGCGGCGAGACATGGTGCAGAAGCTCCGTAAGGAGTTTGATTCTGAAGGACCTCTCAATAACTTCAGTCAACGCGCGTTAACGCCCCTATTTTTCGTTCACTGATGACTGACGCGTGAATTGCCCTCAGGTCTTGCCTGATTTAAAGCGAGTGATTGGGGAGGAAGGCCGTGCTCTTTTGCAACGCTTTGATTTGCTCCGTCCTCTGGTGGAGCAAATGGTGACGCAGAGCGTTCTTGCCGATGTTGAGGTCTCTGATGAAGAGCTCGATCAGGCCCGTTTGGAGCTCTTGGAACAACGGGGGTATGAGCGGCTCGATCAATGGTCTGAGCTCTTGAATGAGATCGGGCGTTCCAATCAAGAGGTTGTGGATCGATTGGCCGGTGTGATTCGGCGCCAGTCCTTGATGCGTCAACAATTTTCCGCGAAGGCGGAAGCGCGGTTTTTAGACCGTAAACACGAGCTTGATCAGGTGGTGTACAGCCTGCTGCGACTGGAGAATAGTTTTCTTGCGCGAGAGTTGTATCTGCAAATTGAATCGGGGGAGTCCAACTTCGCCGATTTGGCTAAACGTTATGCCGAGGGGCCGGAGCGCAACACCAACGGCATTGTTGGCCCCGTGTCCCTCACACAGGCTCATCCTGACCTAGTCGAGAAATTGCGGGTTTCTCAGCCGGGGGTTCTTCTTGAGCCCTTCAAGATTTCTGATTGGTGGTTAGTGGTTCGGTTGGAGCGCTACTCGCCGGCCACCTTCACAGATGACGTCTCAGACCAAATGTGTCGGGAAATATTTGATGACTGGGTGAGCGAGCAGACCGATTGGTGCCTTGACCAACTGCAGATCGCATCGCATGAGCCAGGCGAATCCAACGATTCGGAGCCGACGACGGCGTTCAGTGACTTCAGTATTTCTCAATGACCCAGGCTTCATCCTTCCCATTGCTGACCCATCCAGCCTTTAAAGGGTTGAGTGAAACGGGGGCCAACGACCTTCAAAAGGCGATGCGCCTGTTGAAGTTTGAACTCGGCCAGCAAATGTGCGATGCCGAGGTGATCCCCGCACGGGTGCTTGTGCTGCTGAGTGGCCAAGCCCGATTGGTGGGGCGACAAATGGGACGACTGACCACGGTGGGCAAATTTGGCCCGGGCAGCGTCATTGGAGCGGCAAGTCTCCTAACAGGATCGGCCTGTGAAAACGTCATTGCTTCTGATGATGTAGTCGCTTGTGCGATTGCGGATGAGGTTTGGTCCGAGTTGTACGCGTCAGAAGAGTCGTTTCGCTCCTGGTGTGACCAACAAGTGTGGCCCCAGGAATTGCTGCAACTTCTGGAACAGCTGGATCGGGGATCAGCTGATGCGGACGAATCTCCGTTGGCGCAACTGGAGCAGGCATTGCAGGGGGCTCAGCACTGTGCCCCCATGCCGGAAGCGGTGGAGGCGGCGATTGCCGCTGGTCAGTTGGTGTACGTCACCAGCTGTTGGGGTGAGGCGCGGGTCGGTCAGCAACTTGATGCCGCAACTGTTTTGCCCGAAAGTGACCGCTTTGCGTTGCGTTTGGTGGCCTTGGCTGCTCCGGAGGCCCTTGACGGGGAGGATTCCCCAGCCGCCCCTCTTGTGCACTCGGATGCGGTGGAGTCGGCGGAACTTCTGCCCCCTGTCAGCCGCTTCAGTCCAGAGCGCAATGTGGTGGACAGCCTGCATCTGATTCGCGCCGACGGTCCCCTGCCGGAGACGCTCGCCTGTTTTCAGATGCTCTCGCAGCTGATGAAGTTGCCATTCCGTCGGGATTCGATCGAAAAAGTCCTTCAAGACACCATTCGTCGCGGCCTGACGCCGAATTTGCAGCTCTGTGGCCAGTTGGCGGCCAGTCTGGGTCTGCATGTGATGGCGGCCAAGGTGCCTGCGGTGGCTGGCACTCGCTTGCAAGTGCCGTCCCTGTTGCCATGGCAAGGCGGCTTCGCCTTGGTGGTGGCCAGCAATGAGACGGGGTTACGACTGGCGTCGCCGAAGCATGGTTTGGTTGCGCTTGACCCGCAGGAGCTTCAAGCGAGTTTTCCGGAGGGCATCGACCTGCTTCTGATGGACCGGTCGAATGCCACGCCCGATCAGAAGTTTGGACCTGGTTGGTTTTGGCCCGCACTCAAGCGCTATCGCAGCGTCTTGATTCAGGTTTTGGCGGCCAGTTTTGTGGTTCAGCTGTTCACCCTGGCCAACCCTCTATTGATTCAGGTCATCATCGATAAGGTCATCACTCAGCGCAGTCTTGACACCCTTCAAGTTCTGGGAATTGCACTGGTAGTTGTCACCATTCTTGAGGGTGTTTTAGGGGGTCTGAAAACATTTTTGTTCGCAGAAACCACCAATCGCATTGATCAGCGCCTTGGTGCCGAAGTGATTGATCACCTCCTGCGCTTGCCATTGGGGTATTTCGATCGTCGTCCCGTCGGAGAGTTGGGGACGCGTGTGGCAGAGCTGGAAAAGATTCGGAATTTCTTGACTGGTCAAGCTTTGACAACGATTCTCGACGCTGCTTTTTCGGTGATCTACATCCTGGTGATGGTGGTGTACAGCTGGCTGCTCACCTTGATTGCCCTTTCGGTGCTGCCGATTCAGATTGGTCTCACTCTTCTTGGGGCACCATTGTTTCGCCGGCAATACCGGGCCGCGGCAGAGGAGAACGCCAAGACCCAGAGCCATTTGGTGGAGGTGCTCACAGGGATCCAAACGGTGAAAGCACAGAACGTCGAAATGGTGAGCCGTTGGCGTTGGCAGGAGTTTTATTCCAATTACATCGCTCGTACCTTTGAGAAAACGATCACTGGCACGGCTCTCAATCAGACCAGCCAAGTGCTTCAAAAGATCTCCCAGTTAATGGTGTTGTGGATCGGTGCCTCGATGGTTCTGAATGGGGATTTAACCCTTGGACAATTAATTGCTTTCCGGATTATCTCCGGATATGTCACCCAGCCTTTGCTGCGTCTTTCCACGATTTGGCAGAGCATTCAGGAATTGAGAATTAGTTTTGAACGACTCGCCGATGTGATTGATACTCCTGAGGAGTCGGATGAGGTCGACAAAACCAAGGTCATGCTCCCTCCGCTCCAAGGCCAGGTTCGATTTGAAGATCTAACCTTCCGATTTAGACCCGGGCAACCTGAAGTCTTAAAAGATATCAATCTGGAAGTCAAGGCTGGAACCTTTGTTGGAATTGTTGGGCAGAGTGGAAGCGGAAAGAGCACACTGATGAAACTTCTTCCAAGGCTTTATGAGCCTGATAGAGGACGCATTTTGATTGATGGTTATGATATTTCTAAGGTGGAGTTGTATTCACTTCGTCGTCAAATTGGTATTGTTCCCCAGGATCCATTGCTGTTTAGTGGCACGGTGAGTGAAAACATTGCACTCACGAATCCGGATGTATCGAGCGAAGAGATTGTGCGGGCAGCACGTCTTGCGAATGCCCATGATTTCATCATGGAATTACCAAGTGGTTACAGCACACCCGTCGGCGAGCGTGGGGCCAATCTTTCGGGAGGGCAGCGCCAGCGAGTGGCCATTGCAAGAACGTTGTTGAGTAACCCCAAATTATTGGTGATGGATGAGGCGACGAGTGCTCTTGATTATGAAACAGAGCGCAAGGTTTGCGACAACTTGCATGGCAGCCTGAAGGAGCAAACAGTCTTTTTCATTACCCATCGTCTTTCAACGATTCGTCAGGCCGACATCATTCTGATGATGCACCAAGGCGCCGTTGTTGAGGTGGGCTCTCACGACGATCTAATGAAACATCGTGGGCGTTATTTTGCTCTTTATCGCCAGCAGGAGAGTGTTTGATCATGAAGTTCAATCCTTTTAAATCTCTTGCTCCAGCCACTGATGATATTCAGCAAGGTGTAACGAACTTCGACGAATCTGTGTTGCAGCAGGGACGGTTCTGGATGCGAACCGTTACCTGGACTTTGATTGGGACGACTGTCTTTGGCGTGGGTTGGTTGGCCTTAGCCCGTACGGAAGAGATCGTTGTGGCCAAGGGTCAGCTGGAGCCTATCGATTCTGTCCAAAATATTCAGATGCCCGTGGGAGGGGTTGTTGAGGAGATTTTGGTGAAGGAAGGAGACTCGGTGAAGGCCGGTCAGGTTTTGATGAAACTCGATACCGAAGCGAGTGAGCAGCAACGAAAAAGTTTGGAAACCTCGATGAAATTGAAGCGAGAACAGCTCAATCTCAAGCAGATGGAGCGCCAAAGATATGAGCAGGTGAATAATGCTGAAGTTCAAATGTTGGAAAATAATTTGGCACTGCAGACTGAAATTCTTTCTCGTTATATCCAGTTAAAGGCCGCTGGTGCCTTTTCAGAAGTGCAGCTCCTCACCCAGAAGAACACAGTTGAGGAAACCCGTGGTCGCTTGATGCAGACCAGGGCCGACCGGCTTCGACAGCTGGCCCTCTTGGATCAGCAGATGGCTCAACTTAATTCGGAGGTCGCCGATATCAGCAGTCGGTTGGCTGAGGCCAGGGTGACGTTGCGCTATCAACAATTGAAATCGCCACTGGATGGTGTTGTGTTTGATTTGAAGCCCACCTCGGCTGGCTACACAGCCCAGTCCACCGAGACGGTGATGAAGGTGGTGCCTTTTGGTTCTTTGGAAGCAAACGTTGAAGTGCCGAGCAACAAAATTGGCTTCGTGAAAGTTCCTCTCGGATGCCCGAAACAGCTTGCTGATTGTATGAATGCAGATATCAGCATTGATTCCTATCCGGCCACTGATTTCGGTGTTTTGCAGGGCAAAGTCACGCGAATTGGATCCGATGCTTTGGCCCCTGATCCCCAGGAGCAACGCCAGGAGTTGAGCTATCCAGTCACAGTCAAGCTGACACAACAGCAATTACAGATGAAAAGTGGTGCGAAGCTTCCACTTCAGGTTGGTATGAGTCTCACGGCCAATATCAAGCTACGCAAGGTGTCCTATCTGCAGTTGTTGCTGGGTGAGTTTCAGGATAAGGCTGAGTCTTTGCAGAGGCTCTAAATTGCATGAAGATCTTATTTATACATCAGAATTTTCCTGGACAGTATGTTCATATTGTTCAGCGTTTAAGTCATCAAGGTGGCCATCAACTAGTCGCTCTAGGTATTAATCAGTTGGATCAAAGTCGTGAGTTGCCATCGGATCTAAAGTATTTTCGTTATCCGCTCCGAAGGGGGAATGGGGAAGGGGTCCATCCGCTCGTGATGGAAACCGAAAGTAAGGTGATTCGGGCTGAGGCTTGTGCTGATGCTGCGCAACAGTTGAAGGGCCAAGGTTTCAATCCGGATCTCATCTGCGCCCATCCTGGTTGGGGAGAGTCTCTTTTTATCCTGTCTCTTATACACATCTGACGCTGCCGACGAAGGCTTAGGTGTAGATCTCGGTGGTCGC